>DASPFV010000293.1:0-3780 GCA_035620975.1 Vicinamibacterales bacterium | reverse complement strand
CCTGGCGATGATCATCTTCAACCGGCCGGTGAACGAGCTGGGCACCGGCGAACGCTCCTCGCTGGCCGCCACGGCGGGCGGCATCGCGACTGGCTTCATCGCCGCGCCGCTCGGCGAGTCAATCGGCCGGGCGCTCGACCTGGATCTCTTCGAGATCACGACGTCCACCGAGGACGGCGAGCTGGGCGCGGGCATCACGGTCGGCCAGCAGATTGCCGACCGCGCGTTCCTCAAGGTCCGGCAGCAGTTCGGGCGTCAGAACATCAGCGAGTTCCTGCTCGAGTACCAGCTCGCCGATTTCATGCGGCTGCGGGCGTCCGCCGCTCCCGAAACGGTCGGCAGCGCGAACCGCCTCGGCCAGCGGCGGGTCGAGCGCGCCGGGATCGACCTGATTTTCTTCTTCAGCTACTGATCAGCGTCCAGCCGAATCCCGCCGTCAGTGCCTTCCGAGCAGGGCCACCTCGACCCGCGCGTCGTTGAAGACGGCGCCGGCCCCGAGGTCGGTGAGCCTGTCTGGCACGAGCGCGTTGGAGGTCGAGCCGTTGTAGGTGCTCTTGCGCCAGAGACCTTTGGCCAGGCAGACCGTGCCCGGCCGGACGTCGCGGCTGATGGCCAGCGGGACGTGGACCTCGCCGAGGTCGTTGAACACGCGCACCGGATCGTCCTGCGACAGGCCCCTGGCCGCGGCGTCGTCGGGGTGCATCAGCAGGCTGCCCGCGCGCTGCCGCAGCTCGCCCATCGTCGAGGACACCGTCTTTTCGCTGGCCGGTGAGATGAGGGCCAGCGGATAGGTCGTGGTCGCCGGATCGGGCTGGAACCCGTACAGGCCGAGGGGGGCCTGGACGTCGAGCTCCTGCGGGAAGAGATGAATCCGGCCGTCGGGCGTCCGGGGGAACACGTCGACGAACTGCACGGGCGCGCCGCCGAAGGGCGGCGTCGCGGAACCGCGCTCGAGGAGCTCCTCGCCGAGGTTGGATCCCAGGCGCGCCGCCACACGGAGCAGCGTGTCGGTCTCCTCCTCGGCCTCGGCGAGTCCGAGCCGGCTGGCGAGATCCGAGAACACCTCCGGGTTGGATCGTGACTCGCCGCACGGCTCGATGACCGGCCGCACGAGCTGGAGACTGATCGGGCCGTAGGCTTTTGCGATGTCGTAGTTCTCGAGGAACGTGGTCGCCGGGAGTACCACGTCGGCGTAGCGAGCCGTGTCGGTGAAGACCTGTTCGAACACGACCGTGAAGAGGTCCTCCCGCTGGAGTCCGCGCAGCACCCGGTTCTGGTCGGGCATCGTGGCGAGTGGATTGCAGTTGTAGACGAAGAGCATCTGCACCGGCGGGTCCGTGTACTCGAGCAGCGCCCGCCCGAGATGGTTCATGTTGACGAGACGCGTGTCGGGCTCGGGTGCATCGTCCATCCAGGCCGCGGCCTTGATGCCGAGCGCCGCCGAGTTGCTCATCGAGAAGCCGCCGCCGCGCACGCCGAACTTGCCACCGACGGCCGGCAGCGCCAGCACGGCTGCGGCGGCGCTGCCGCCGTTCCGGTTCCGCTCGAGCCCCCAGCCGCATCGGACGACCGCCGGGGTCGTCGTCGCGTACCACTGGGCGAACCGCTCGAGGGCGGCAGGATCGACGTCGGCGGTCCGGGCAGCCGCGGCAAGGGTCCACGGCTCGGCGCGCGACCGCAGCTCGTCGACGCCGGTGGCGTGCGCCGCGAGAAACGGCTCGTCGGCCAGTCCGTGCTCGAACAGATAGTGGTGCACGCCGAGGGCGAGCGGCAGGTCCGTCCCCGGCTTCGGCGCCAGGTGCAGATCGGCCTGGCGCGCGAGTGACGTCGCGCGCGGATCGATGACGACGAGTCTCGCGCCGGCCGTCCGCGCTTCCTTGATGAACGGCACCAGGTGAATCCCCGAAGCCGACGGGTTCACGCCCCAGAGCACGATGAGCCGTGCGTGGACGTAGTCCTGATACGTCACGCCCGGCATCTTGCCGTAGAGCGCGCCGTTGGCCGCGCCGGTGGGCGCGGCGCACACGGTCCGCGCCAGCCGCGACGTCCGGAACCGGCGGAAGAGGAGCGCGTCGGTGGTGTCCTGCGTGATGAGACCGTTGGAGCCGCCATAGCAGAAAGGCAGGATCGCCTCACTGCCCCAGCGATCGCTGATCGCCCTCATGCGTTCCGCGATGTGGTCGAGCGCCTCGTCCCAGCTCACCCGCGAGAAAGCGCCCTGCCCTTTCGGGCCTTTCCGCACGGCAGGATAGAGGAGGCGATCCTCTCCGTACACGCGATCGGCGAACCGGCGCACCTTGCCGCAGATGTAGTCGCGCGTGGCGGGGTTCACACCGCCCCCGTCGATCCGGACGATGCGCCCCTTCTCGACGGTGACGTGGAGCGTGCACGAGTCCGGGCAGTCGAGCGGGCAGGCAGTCTGCACGGTCGACCGCCCCCACGTCTCGGGCTGGAGGGAACGGGGCATGGGCCACGATTATCGCACGCGGCGCGGCCGGGGCGCGCGCGCCAGAGCTTCGCGCCGGCTCTGCTACACTGGGCGCGCCCACGACGCGGTGGGGCACTGGAGGCACTCGATGGCAAGCTTCGGAGAGCGTGTGGTCGGCGCGATGACGCTGAACGCGAAGACCTTCGAGGAGGTGGAGCACGACCCGACCGCGATGGGTCAGGCTGTGGGGGTCATCGTGCTGGCAGCCGTCGCGGCGGGGCTCGGGAACATCTGGTACGGAGGACTGACCGGCATCGTGTGGGGCGTGCTGACATCCCTCATCAGCTATGCCGCCTGGGCGGTGATCATCTGGCTGGTCGGCACGAAGGTCATGCCCGATCCCGGCACGAAGGCCGACTTCCCCGAGACGTTCCGGGTCATCGGCTTCGCGGCCTCACCGGGTCTCCTCGGCATCGTCACGATCATCCCGCTCCTGGGGTGGCTGCTGATGTTCCTGATCTGGCTCTGGATGATTGCCGCCATGGTGATTGCAGTGCGTGAGGTGCTCGACTACACGAACACGGGCAAGGCGGTGGTCGTGGTACTCATCGGGTTCCTCGTGAATCTGGTGGTGTCGGCGATGCTCATGGCGATGTTCGTCGGCTCGGCGGTCCTGTCGGGTATGCGCTGATCGCGCCGACAGGAACCCGATCTGCACGCTGGTGTCTAACGTCGGGAGAGCGGCCGCTCGAAGTTCAGCGCGCCGGACGCCGGCGTCCGGCCTGTCCGGCTGGAGGTCTCCCGATGCCTCAGGAACTTCTGCGCGACGTGCTGCGCGCGGGCCAGGCGAACGGCCGCGCGCGGCGACGGCTCTGGCTGCTGCCGCTTTCGGTGCTCCTGCATGCGATAGTGCTGGCGGCCGTCGTGATCATCCCCCTCGTCGCGGAAGTCGATCTTCCGACGCCTTCTTCCGCGCTTCGCATGCTGCACGTCATGCCGGTCGACGTGCCGGCGCCACCGCCGCCGCCGGGACCGGTTCCGCGCCGGCCATCAACCGAACCCTCGGTGCCGTTCGAGGCCCCGACAGCCATCGCGGAGGAGGCGGAGCCTGCTGGGCCCGCGTCGCCGTTGGACGTGATCGGCCTCCCCGATACCGCGGGCTTCGGTGAGCCGGGCGCGGCCGGCCTGCCGGTCGTGCGTGTGCCCGACCCGCCGGCACCACCACCGCCGGTCGAGCAGCGCCCCCTGCGTCCGGGCGGCTCCATTCGGGAGCCGCGCAAGATTCGCCACGTCCCGCCCGTGTACCCCGTGCTGGCGCGGACGGCCAGGATCGAGGGCACCGTCATCCTGGA
>DASPFV010000292.1:0-4122 GCA_035620975.1 Vicinamibacterales bacterium | reverse complement strand
CCGGAGCAGCTCGTCGACCAGCCGATCATAGAAATCGAGCCCCTTCGGGTTCGGTGCGCCGGAACCCTGCGGGAATACCCGCGGCCACGCGATCGAGAACCTGTACGTCCTGACGCCCAGCGCCTTCATCAGCGCCACGTCTTCCTTGTAGCGATGGTAGTGGTCGTCCGCGACGTCGCCCGTCGCATTGCCCACGACCTTTCCCGGCGTGCGCGCGAATGTGTCCCAGATCGACGGGCCGCGGCCGTCCTCGGCCACGGCTCCTTCAATCTGGTACGACGCAGTGGCCGTTCCCCACAGGAACCCTCCGGGAAACGCCCGGCCGGCCGAAGGCGCCCCACCCGTGTCCTGCGTGGCGAGCGCAGACGTCGGGATTGCCCCCGCGGCGGTTGCGCCAATCGCCGTGGCGCTGATGGTTTTCGCAAAGCTCCGGCGCGTCACCCGGCGTCGCATGGGAGTCTCCGCGCAAGTGATACCACAACCTGAGCCGTGACGGGACCAGGTTCCGTGAGCATCCGCGCTCATCGCGTCCCGCCCACAGACGCTAACCGCGGGCATCCGCGTTCATCCGCGTCCCGTCCAAAGGACGCGTGTCCGCGAGCATCCGCGCTCGTGCCAGGCCGGTGCACGAGCCAGAGGCCTTGACGCGGTCGTCCCCTCGTGCCGGCCGTCGGCAGGGGGAATCTGTGTCAATGGCCCCGGAACAGCCCGACGGTGCGCCAGCGGTCCGGTTCGCGCCGGAAGTAGACCCGGACCGGCTGGGCCCACGCGGCGTGGTCCGGGTGCTCGCTCCGGATCGTGGCGAGGATGAAGCGGGTGGACGATGCCAGGAGGTCGCGGGGTGCAGCGGCGTTGGGCGTCGGACTCCGGTTCGCCGCGCCAACGGGTTCGACGGCGCCAGTGTCGTTGTCGAATCGCGCCCAGCTGATTACGTAGGTGCTCGCGCCGGTCGCCGCACCGGCTTTCACCGCCGCATTCACGAAGGTGAGCGTGCCGTCGGGACCGAGCTTCGGGTCGACGACGGGGTTGACCCCGTTCAACCACACGCGGGCAATGCGATTGCGCCGCTCGATGAGCGTCCTGGCCAGGTACGGGGCCGCCCGTGGATCGTCGTACCCGACGGCCTGTGCGATGGCGTGGAGCATCTCGTCGGTGAAGCGCGACACCAGCCGCGCTCCCCAGAACGCGTCATCCGCTCGCATGTTCGCGAACGCCGCGTTCGGGTAGTTCGGTTTCCACCGCTCGGGCGCGAACGAGGCGCTGCCGAACGCACCGATCGACGCCGGCACGTCGTCGCCATCCGCGCGGCGCAGGTAAGGCGGCACGCTGAGTCCGAGCGTGAGGAGGCTGCGCAGGCTGGCCTGCCTGTCGATGAAGTACTCGTGGTTGTTGGCGGCCGGCTCGGGGAAGCGGGTCGCGCTGCCGAGCATCGCGCCGAAGTCGTACATGTAATGCCGGATGTAGGTGCGCCCCTGCTGCTCCACCCGCATGTTGAGGGTGTTGACGGCGCGCGAGTCGTCGTGGGCGAGCCAGGCCGCGAACACGCGGTTGGCGCGGAGCTCGCGGCGGTGCTCGTGCGGGTAGATGTCGTTGGGGTCGTCGGGACGGGTGCCGTGGTACTCGAACTGCCCCATGTCCTCGCCTTCTTCGAACCGCGTGGCCGACATGTAGACGTGGCCGCGCGCATCCCGCGCGGCCTGTCGGAGGATGGCGTCCAGATCGGCCCGGGTGAAGCGCCGCTCCCCGGAGGCGTCGCGGATGGTCGCCCTCTCGGAGATTCGGATCCGGCGCGGGTCGACCCGAATCGCGTACACGTCGACCACGTTGTATCCGAGCGCGTGGTAGATGAGCGTGCCGACCAGTTCGGCGCCCGTGGCGAGCTGCGGGTAACCTTGGGGATCCACCTCGAGCTGGTAGATCTGCTCCGGGTCCCCGGCGTGCACGGCGCGGAAACCGGGCTGGAACCCGCCAGGCCCCTTCCCGCGGACGACGAGCCACTCCCCCGCGTCGAGGCGTTCGAACTTGTTCGGTCCCCGGACGACCTCCTCGGTCGTCAGATCGCGCACGCCGATGCGGTTCGTGAACCAGCTCGAGTCCGGCACCTCGTCCAGCGTGTTGACGTTGACGGCCCGGATGTCCGAACGATCGCCGGGCGAGGCAAACGTGTTGGTGAGGAAGTCGTATGCCTCCGACAGCTCCACTTCGGCAAACCCGCTGGCGTCGAAGGCAGTGTCGTCGTCCACCAGGAGCGGATCGTCGGGGTAGAACACGGGGCCGTTCCGCGCGGCGTCTGCCGCGGCCGACGCCCCGATCGCGGCGAGCGCGAGGAGCGCCGCGAGCGTGAGCCCGTGCCTGCGTCGCTCAGAACACATCCTCGAACCTCAGGAGCAGCCGCGGACCTTCGCCGCCGAACGCTGCATCGAGCCGGAAGACAACGCCGGTCCGCGTGCCCGCTCGCAGGCCGAACCCGCAGTCGCGCTCGAGGGTCCCGAGCCCGCTCAGCCGTGGAGCGACCGCGCCCGCATCGCAGAACAACGCGCCGGTGACGAGCTCGTTGATACGCCAGCGATACTCGGCCTGCAGCAGGAGCGCGCTGTCGTCGCGGAAGCGGAACGTGCGGAAGCCGCGCAGGGTGTTCGCCCCGCCGAGCGTCGGCTGAAGATAGAACGGTACCTGCTGGCCGTCCGATGCGACGGAGGACGTCAGCCGTCCGCGCAGCGCGATCGTTCGTGAAGCGCCGAAGAAGGCGACGTAGTGGCGGACGTCGAGCTCCCACCGGCTGAACGAGAACTGCTGCAGGTCGAGGTCGTGATACCGGCTGAACGACAGTCGGTACCGCCCGCCTGACATGTCGTTGAGCGCGGGGTTCATGCTGGCCCACTCGACGAACGGTTCCATCACGACGAACGAAGGCTGGGCCGCGAGCCCGGGAACATCGTCCGGGTCGAAGGCCTCGGTGGTCGACGGCATGTCGTCGTCGGTCCCCGCGCCTACTGACGGGTCGAGATAACCGACACCCGCGGCCGCGGTGAACAGGCCGCGCCGGACGCCGCCGGTCACTCGCGCGAACGACTCCCGCAGGGCGAAATTCGATCGCGCGGCCTCGCTCGTGTCCGGCCCGATACCGTAGAAGTCTTCCTGCGGGAAATCACGCCGCCGGGCGTACAGCTCGACGTACGGACCGTCCCGCCACGTGTACAGCGTGTCGGTCAGCGTGCCCGGGAAGCGGACTGCCGCCTCGGCGAGCACGTACCGCTTGAAGGAGACGGCCGCCGCCGCGCGGACGTCGACGCCCGGCGTGTTGTGGCGGAAGCCCGGGCCGAGCCCGAACCCGGCGCCCTCGCCAAGGCCGCCGAGGCGCACGTGGAACCCTCTCGGAGGGCTCAGCAGCCGCTCGATGAGCAGGTCGTCTTCAATCGCGAAGAGCGCGGCCTCCACTCTGGACTTCCGGTACGGTTCGAGCGCCTGCGTCTTGGTCTCGCGCGCAGCCCGCGCCTCTTCGGCTCTGGAGGTCTGCGCCACGGCCGGACCGATCAGCGCGGGCCATATCAGAGCAGCAGCCAGCACCGTGAAACGGACCCGGCTGCGGTTGAAACCCGATTCCCCAGCCGGATGGCACGTCAGACGCACGCCTGTCCGGCAGCAAGTCTCGTTCCGAAGCACGCGCCGACACGGCCGAGCCTTGAGCTCAGCCTGAGTCCCGCCTTTCGTAATTACGGGTGACGCACCGAGGCCGGCGAGGCGCCCGCCCCGCAAGGCGTGAGGAGGAGTAGATTCCGTTGAGCCCGCCTGCTCGACTCGTGAACCGAGCGCGGGCGACTGCGCTAGGCGGGACGCCGATCTTCGCCGGAGGCAGCCGCGTAGGAGGGGCCGGTCTGCTCCTCACCGGGAGCGGAAGGGGTCGCGCCAGCGTGACGCGGAAGGCGCACGGTGAACACGGTCCCGCGTCCGTCGGCTGGCGTGGCGGCGATGGTTCCGCCATGCCGCGTCACGATCTCGGCCGCGATGGTGAGACCCAGGCCCAGCCCCGTCGCATGCGCAGCGGCTTCCGGGCCACGATACGAACGATCGAAGATGCGCGGCAGCGCGTCGGGGGCGATGCCGATCCCGTAGTCCCGCACG
>DASPFV010000291.1:0-3213 GCA_035620975.1 Vicinamibacterales bacterium | reverse complement strand
GAACCCTGCCCCGAGGGCGCTGACGTTCCCGAGATTCCCCCCGGGAATGATCACCAGGTCCGGGGCCTCCCAGTCGAACTGCTGCACGATCTCGATCGCGACCGTCTTCTGCCCCTCCAGCCGCAGGCTGTTCATCGAGTTGGCCAGGTAGACGCCTTCCTCCTCCACCAGGCGCTTCACGATCGCCATGCAGCCGTCGAAGTCGGTATCGAGCGAGAGGACGAGCGCGCCGTTGGCGAGCGGCTGCACGAGCTGCGCCGCGGTCACACGGCCGCGCGGGAGGATCACGATGGCGGGTATCCCGGCCGCCGCCGCATAGGCCGCGAGCGCCGCGGACGTGTCGCCGGTCGACGCGCAGGCGACGGCGCTCACGTCGCCGCGGTCCGCGATCATCTGCTTGACCACCGACACGAGCACGGTCATCCCGAGATCCTTGAAGGATCCGGTGTGCGAGTTGCCGCACTGCTTGACCCAGAGGTCCTCGAGGCCGAGCTCACGACCGTACCGCTCCGCCCAGAACAGGTTCGACCCGCCCTCGTCCAGCGATACGACGTGCTCGTTGCGCACCTCGGGGCAGACCCACTCCTTCTTGCCCCACACGCCTGATCCATACGGCCACGTCGTCCGCTTGTAGCGCTCGTCGAAGAGGCGCATCCAGCCCTCGCCGGAACGCGCGCGAAGGGCGTCGAGATCGTGGGAGACCTGCAGGAGCCCGCCGCATCGCGGGCAGTGATAGATCGGCTGCCAGATCGAGTGCTCCCCCGGACAGCCCGAGATGCACCGGAACATCGCGCGGTACGTCGCCATGGGTCCGCGCGTCAGGCGAGCCCCACGGCGGCCGGCGCCGCCACGCTCGCCTCGAAGTCCGCCAGCGACCGGCCAATCCCGATGGGCTCCTCGCCCTGGCCGGCCAGCACCTCGACCGTCTTGTAGCCGTTGCCGGTGATACAGATGACGATCGGCTCGTCGCGCGGGATCGCGCCGCGCTCGAGGAGCTGGCGTGTGGCGGCGACGGTCACGCCGCCCGCCGGTTCCGTGAAAATGCCTTCCGTCTCGGCCAGCAGCCTGATGCCGTCGATGATGTCGGGGTCTTCGACCATCGCCCCGGCGCCGCCCGTCGATCGGACCGCGCGGAGGACCTGGAACCCGTCCGCAGGGTTGCCGATCGCGATCGACTTCGCGATCGTGCGCGGCTTCACGGGGTCCGGGAACTCGGCCCCCGTCTCGAGCGCGCGGACGACGGGGGCGCAGCCGGCTGCCTGCGCGGCGTGAATCGAGGGCAGCGGCTCTTCCACCAGACCGGTCGCCTGGAGCTCCTGAAAGCCTTTCAGGATCCGGGGCAGCAGCGTACCTCCCGCGACCGGCGCGACCACGTGCCGCGGGAAGCGCCAGCCGAGCTGCTCGGCGATTTCGAACCCGTATGTCTTGGCCCCCTCGGCATAGTAGGCCCGCAGGTTGATGTTGGCGAAGCCCCAGCCGTACCGGTCCGCTACCTGCGTGCACAGCCGGTTGACATCGTCGTAGTTGCCTCGCACGGCGAGGACGCGCGGACGGTAGATGCTGGCGCCAGCCACCTTGCCGGCCTCGAGATCGTCCGGAATGAAGACGTAGCAGGACAGCCCGAGCCGCGCGGCGTGCGAAGACACGCTGCCGGCCAGGTTCCCAGTGGAGGCGCAGGCGAACACCGTGAAGCCGAGCTCCACCGCGCGAGTGGCGGCGATGGAGACGACGCGGTCTTTGTACGAGCACGTCGGGTGGTTCACCGAATCGTCTTTTACGTACAGCTCGCGGACGCCAAGCCGCGCCGCCAGGCGGTCGGCGCGGACGAGCGGCGTGAAGCCGGAGTGCAGCCCCGTCCGGGGCTCCCCCTCGACTGGCAGCAGCTCGCGGTAGCGCCACAGGTTCGCGGGTCGCGCTTCGATGGCCTCGCGGCTGATCGTCCGGGCGACGGCGGGGTAGTCCCAGGCCACCTCGAGCGGCCCGAGACATCGATCGCAGACCCAGAGGGCGGTCGGCGTGAACGTCGTGTGGCAGAGATGACAGCGAAGGGTGAAGTTCATGTCGTGTGCTGAAGTGCGCGCGCCCGAACTGGTGGCTGCGCACGAAGGATGCGGATCGTGTGCGGGACCTGGAGACGTTCGTACACGGCGGAGAGCGCGGCGGCAGCCTCGCGCGTCCGTTCGGCCCGGGCCAGCGCCACCACCGAGGAGCCGGCCCCGCTGAGACAGACGCCCAGGACGGCCGGATGCTCGATCGCGAGCGCCTCGGCCAGGCAGGGCACGAGCGCGCTGCGGGCCGGCTGGTGCCAGCGATCGCGGAGCGCTTCGCCGAGATGGCCGAAATCGCCGGACTCGAGGACCTGCAGCAGCAGCAGGGCGCGCTGCAGGTTGAAGACCGCGTCAGGAAGCGGGATCTGCGCGGCCAGCGCGACACGGCTGCGAGCCGTCTCCAGCATGCTCCCGGGCGTCGCGACCACGAACTGTATGGTCTCGGGCCAGGCGGACGCGCGCGCGATGACGCGGCCGTCTTCGCAGACGCAGCTGACAGTCAACCCGCCGAGCAGCGCAGCCGACGCATTGTCGGGGTGGCCCTCGAGCTCGCACGCGAGCCGGAGCAGGTCGGCGGTATCGCACGGACCGGCCAGGCTTCCGTAGAGCAGCAGGCCTGCGACCGTCGCGGCGGCGCTGCTGCCCAACCCGGCCTTCATGGGGACGTCGCTGGCCGCCTCGATGCAGACGCCGGGAACGGATCTGCCGAACCAGGCTCGGGCGCGGCGGAACCCGATCTCGATGCGGTTGTCCCCGGGGTGAGGGGCATCGGCGAACATGGTGCGGATCGTGTCTGGCGCGTCGGAATTCAGCGCCAAGATCCGGACCCGCACATGAAGGTCGATCGCGACCGACAGCGCGTCGAATCCGGGGCCCAGGTTGCTGACCGATCCCGGAACCGCGATCTCCTCGTGCTCGTGCATGACGCTCGCCAGTCTCTGCGCCGGACGGCGTCCGGCTGCCCCTCCAAAAAAAAACCCGCCGACCTGCTGGGATCGGCGGGCTGCCTGTTTCGACGTTCGATGAGTTCTAAGACAGCACGCCGCTCCCACCGGCCGGGGTAATCCCGGTGTGCATCGGAATGCCGGTCATCGCAATCTGGGTGCGGGATGCCATGAGCTGACAAGAGTATAAGGAGCTTCAATCCAGGGCGTCAATGTATATG
>DASPFV010000290.1:0-12652 GCA_035620975.1 Vicinamibacterales bacterium | reverse complement strand
CTGACCTCGGCCACCGGCGGCCGCGGGTCCTATCACATGGAGTTCTCGCACTACGAGGAGGTGCCGACGCACCTCCACGGCAAAATCATCGCCGCCGCACGGGCCGAGCGGGGACAGGAGGCCGTGGAAGAGGCCTGACGTATCGGAAGGGCCTGACTGGTCCCATTTCTCACAGCTGCCCCCGCAGCGGCTGGTGTCCTAGCTGCCGCCGGCTTTGCGCGGGGCAGCGGTGGTCTTGCCCTTGCCGCGCGTGTCGGCGCGCCCGCTCTTGCCGCGTTCCGGCCGCGCGGGTTTGGCCTTTTTGGGTGTCGCTTCCTCGGTCTCGCCTTCGGACGCCTCTGCCTTGCGGCCGCGGAGCCGCTCGGCTGCGGCCCGAAGCCGCCCGCCAACCCCCTTGGAGGCCTTCTTCGCCGCGGCCTTCTGCTCGTGGTCCGCCTCGGCGTTGGGATTGTATTCGCTGCCGACCAGCTCGATCTGGGCGATCTCCGCGCTATCTCCACGGCGGTAGCCCAGCTTCAGGATCCGCGTGTAGCCGCCCGGACGGGCCTCGAACCTCGGCGCTATGGAGTCGAACAGCTTCCCCACCACGTCGCGGTCGTGGATGTCGCGGAGCACGAGCCGCCGCGCGTGCAGCGCCCTCCCGTTGGCATCGCCGGCGGCGATTCCGCGCTTGGCAATCGTGATGATTCGCTCGACGAAGGGGCGCAGCTCCTTCGCCTTGGGCACCGTCGTCTCGATGCGCTCGTGCCGCAGCAGCGCCTGTGCCTGGTTGCGCAGCAGCGCAATCCGGTGCTCCGTGACGCGCCCGAGTTTCCGGTGGCTGACTCTGTGTCGCATGATTCCCTCTGTCGTGGTCGCGGACCGCGGTTCGCCCCCCAGCCTCGACGTGACGGCTGTCGGGCCGCCCGCACGCTCCGAGCGCCGCGGCCCGCGAGTGGCGTCGATCAGTTCACTCCTGTGTCTGCGACGCCGGCTGATCGAGGCGCATTCCCAGGCTCAGCCCCATGCCGGCGAGAATCTCCTTGATCTCGTTCAGCGACTTGCGGCCGAAGTTCTTCGTCTTCAGCATCTCGCCTTCGCTCTTCTGCACCAGCTCGCGGATCGTCCGGATGTTGGCGTTCTTCAGGCAGTTGTAGGAGCGGACCGAGAGCTCCAGCTCCTCCACGCTCTTGTCCAGGTTCTCGTTGAGCGGCGCGCGCTGCTGATCGAGGCCCTGGTCCTGCTGGAGATCGCCCGCGTCCTCGAGATTGATGAAGATGTTCAGGTGATCGCGGATGAGCTTGGCCGACAGCGAAACCGCGTCGCGGGGCGTCACCGAGCCGTTCGTCCAGACGTCCACCGTGAGCTTGTCGTAGTCGGTAGCCTGGCCGATCCGGGCCGCCTCGACGAGGTAGTTGACCTTCTTGATGGGGGAGTGCACGGAATCGATCGGGATCCAGCCGATCCCGAGGTCCTCGTCGAAGTTCTTGTCGGCGGCGACGTAGCCGCGTCCGCGCTTGACGCGCATCTCCATGTGGAGCTTGCCGTGCTCGGCGACGGTGGCGATGTGGGCGTCGGGCTCGAGAATCTCCACGTCCGCGTCGGTTTCGATATCGCGCGCCTTCACCTCACCGGGCTTGTCGACCCGCAGATACAGCGTCTTGGTCGCGTCGACGTGCATCTTGAGCGGGATCTGCTTCAGGTTGAGAATGATGTCCGTGGCGTCCTCGACGACGCCGGGGATGGGGGAGAACTCGTGCAGGACGCCGTCGATCTTCACGGCCGTGACCGCGGCGCCGTCGATCGACGACAGCAGCACCCGTCGGAGAGCGTTGCCAATCGTGGTGCCGAAGCCCCGCTCGAACGGCTGCGCGTAGAAGCGCCCGAACCGGTCCGTGAGCGTCTCCCGCTCGAATTCCAGCCGCTTGGGCCGTTGAAACCCTTTCCAGAGCATTGCGTTCCGTTCCTTTCGCGTTCAGACACCCGACCTCCGGGCGCCGCCAGACCTGCCGTTTCACTCCCCGCCTCCCGCCGCAGGTCTGGAAGGCTGCGGGCGGGGAGCTAGCTATCCAGCTTCCAGTTCCCAGCGGCGCTCCCGGCAGCCTGCAGCTGGGAGCTGGCCGCTGGAAGCTGGAAGCTCACTTCGAATACAGCTCGACGATCAGCTGTTCCTGCACGGGCAGGTTGATCTGCGCGCGCGTGGGCACCGAGGCGATCCGGCCCGTCATGGCGCCGGGATCGAACGACAGCCACTCGGGCACGCCGCGTCCCTTCACTTCCTCGAGCGCGTGCTGGATCGTCGCGTTCTGGGCGCTGGTCCCGCGCACGGTCACGACGTCGCCCGGCTTGACCGAATACGAGGGCACATCCACCTTCTTCCCGTTCACCAGGAAGTGCCCGTGGCGCACGAGCTGCCTCGCCTGCGCCCTGGAGGTCGCCAGGCCCATGCGGTAGATGACGTTGTCGAGCCGACGCTCGAGCAGCTGGAGCAGCGTCTCGCCGGTGATCCCGCGAGTGCGGTCCGCCATCTCGAAGTAGCGCCTGAACTGGTTCTCCAGCACGCCGTAGATCCGCTTGACTTTCTGCTTCTCGCGGAGCTGGAGGCCGTAGCCGACCAGCTTCGCCTTCCGGAGCTTGCCGTGCTGCCCCGGCGGCAGGTTGCGCTTCTCGATCGCGCACTTCTCCGTGTAGCAGCGCTCTCCCTTCAGGAAGAGCTTCATGCCTTCGCGCCGGCAGAGCCGGCAGACCGCGCCAGTGTAACGTGCCATTCTCTGTTCCTTGTCGCTAGACGCGCCGGCGCTTGGGCGGCCGGCAGCCGTTGTGCGGGATCGGCGTAACGTCGCGGATCGACTTCACGTCGATGCCGATCGTCTGCAGCGCCCGGATCGCCGACTCGCGCCCTGCCCCCGGTCCCTTCACGCGCACTTCCACGCTCCGCATCCCGAACGCCTTGGCCGCGTTGCCGGCGTTGATCGCGGCCTGCGTGGCGGCGAACGGCGTCCCCTTGCGCGAGCCCTTGAACCCGATGCCGCCCGCGCTCGACCACGCGACCACGTTCCCCTCGGGATCGGTGATGGTCACGATCGTGTTGTTGAAGGACGCCTGGATGTGCGCGAAGCCGTGGTGCACGATGCGCTTCTCGCCGCGCTTCTTGAACGTCTTCTTCTTCGCCGGCCGGCCGGCCGGCTTCTTCCCACCCTCTCCGGGTGTCGCTGCCGCATCAATCGGATCGTTCTTGGCCATAGTTGTTCAGCTTCCAGCAGCGCCCGCGGCCGCGACCTGCGTACCGCGGGCGGGACATCAGACCGTTTTCTTCTTCGCGATGGCGCCCTTCCGCGGACCCTTGCGCGTGCGGGCGTTCGTCCGCGTGCGCTGACCGCGCACCGGCAGGTTGCGCCGGTGGCGCATCCCCCGCCAGCTGCCGATCTCCATGAGCCGCTTGATGCTCATCGAGATCTCCTTGCGCAGATCCCCTTCCACCCGGCCCTGTTCCTCGATGACCCGGCTGATCTTCCGGACATCTTCTTCGGACAGATCCTTCACCCGGACGTCGGGACCGACCCCCGCTTCCGTCAGGATGTCACCGGAGCGCTTCCGCCCGATCCCATAGATGTAGGTGAGCCCGATCTCGATCCGCTTGGTCCGCGGAAGATCGACACCAGCTATACGCGCCATGTCTCAACCCTCAATCTGCGATCCACAATCGACAATCCGCGATTGGCAATTCACCAATCGCCCAATGCACTCGGCAATCCGCAATCCGCAATCGGCAATCCCTACCCTTGCCGCTGCTTGTGCTTCTGGTTCGTGCAGATCACGCGTACCACGCCCCGGCGGCGCACGATCTTGCACTTGTCGCAAATCCGCTTCACCGATGCCCGCACCTTCATAGATTCCTCACGTCAGCCGATCTTTGCCACGATCCGTCCGCGCGTCAGGTCGCGTGCGGCCAGCTCCAGCCGGACCCGGTCGCCGACGAGGACCCGGATGAAGTTGCGGCCGGGCCCGCCGGGCGCGTGCGCCACCACCTGTCGCTGGTGCTCGATGCCCACCCGGTACAGCCCGTGAGGCAGCAGCTCGAGCACGGTGCCTTCGACGACCGTCACCGCGCGGACGCGGACGCGGGGGTCCGCTGTGTCAGCACCACCGGGCCGTCGCGGGTAACGGCGACCGTGTGCTCGAAATGCGCCGACAGGCTGCCATCCCGCGTCACGGCCGTCCAACCGTCCGGCAGCACCTTCACGCCGGGCTTCCCCATGTTGACCATCGGCTCAATCGCCAGGACCATCCCCTCGGCCAGGCGTGGGCCGCGCCCGGGATCGCCGTAATTGGCGATCTGCGGCTCCTCGTGGAGCGCCGCACCAATCCCGTGTCCCACGAACTCCCGGACGACCGAGAACCCGTGCTCCTCCACGTACTGCTGGATGGCGTGCCCGATATCCGAGACACGTCCGCCCAGCCGCACCTGCGCGATCCCGCGACCCAGCGCCGCTTTCGTCACCTCGAGCAGCGTCCCGACGTCGGGACGGATGCGGCCGACGGGCACCGTGATCGCGGAGTCGCCATAGAACCCGTTCAGCTTGACGCCGATGTCGAGGGAAATGATGTCCCCCTCCGCGAGCGCGCGTCTTCCGGGGATGCCGTGAACGACTTCCTCGTTGACCGACGCGCACAGCGTCGCCGGGTACCCCCGGTACCCCTTGAACGCCGGCTCGGCTCCCGCCCCGCGCACCAGGCGCTCGGCCTCGGCGTCGAGCTCGGCAGTCGTCACGCCGGGGACCACCAGGTCTTCGAGCTCCGCGAGCACGTCCGCCACGAGGATGTTGGCGTGCCGCATCCGCTCGATCTCGGCGGGCGACTTGCACACGATCACAGCGTCGCCTTCCCTACGGAGGCGGCCCTGGCCACTGCCTTGTCCACTTCGGCCGTCACATCGTCGGGCGGCTGATCCCCGTTGACGGCGCGGAACGTCCCGCGCGCAGAATAGTAGTCCACGAGCGGCTTGGTCTGGCGCTGGTACACCTTGAGGCGCTCCCGCACGATCTCCTCGCTGTCGTCGGTGCGCGCAATCAGGGCCCCGCCGCACTTGCGGCACGAGGCGCCCCAGTCCGCTCCCGCCGTGGCGCCGCAATCGCTGCAGATCCGCCGTGTCGCCAGCCGCCGGATCAGCACCTCCTCGGGAACCACCATGTCGAGGACGACCAGCGGTCCGCGGCCATCCACGAGCTTGTCGAGCGCGTTCGCCTGCACCACGGTCCGCGGAAACCCGTCTAGCACGAATCCCTGCCGGGCGTCCTCCCGGTCGAGACGCTCGCGCACGATTCCGATCATCACGTCGTCGCCGACGAGATTCCCCTTCTCCATCGTCGCCCGGGCGAGGCAGCCCAGCTCGGTGCCGTTGTGCACCGCTTCGCGCAGGATGTCGCCCGTGGAGATCTTCGGCAGGCCGTGGCGGCGCGCCAGCCGCTCGGCCTGTGTCCCCTTTCCCGCGCCCGGCGGCCCCAGCATGACGATGTTGAGCGCCGTCCCGGCGCCCCCGCCCGCCACTTACTGGCCCCGCCGCCCACGAATTCGCGTTTTCTTCATGAACCCGTCGTAGTGCCGCATGATGAGCTGCGACTCGACCTGCTGGACGGTGTCCATCGACACGCCGACGATGATGAGCAGCGACGTGCCGCCGAAGAAGAACTGCACGCCCAGGCCGTCCGTGACCCACCGGGGCATGAACGCGTCCAGCTGCTCCCCGATGAACGGGATGGGCGCCACCTTGAACCCGTTGATGAGGAACTCCGGCAGGATCGCCACGATCGCCAGGTAAATCGCCCCGACCAGCGTGATCCGGGTGAGGATCGTGTCGATGTGCTCCGCCGTCCGCTTCCCGGGCCGGATGCCGGGGATGAACCCGCCGTACTTCCGCATGTTCTCGGCCACGTCATCCGGGTTGAAGATGATGGCCGTGTAGAAGTAGCAGAAGAAGATGATGCCCGAGACGTACAACAGGTTGTAGAGCGGCATGCCCCACGCGAGCTGATCGCTGAGGCTCCTCATCCAGCTGCCTTCCGCGAACATGGCGGCCATCGTGGCGGGAAACGCCAGGATGGACGAGGCAAAGATCACCGGGATGACGCCTCCCTTGTTCACCTTGAGCGGGATGTGCGTGCTGGATCCGCCGTACATCCGCCGGCCGACCACGCGCTTGGCGTACTGCACCGTGACGCGGCGGTGTCCCCGCTCCACGAACACGATGGCGCCGATCACGAACACCATCAGCACCAGCAGCAGCAACAGCCGGATGGGCCCCATCTGCCCGGTCCGCAGCTGGTCGAGCGTGATGAGTACAGCCTGCGGCAGACCCACGACGATACCGGCGAAGATGATGAGCGACATCCCGTTCCCGATGCCCCGCTCGGTGATCTGCTCGCCCAGCCACATCACGAACGCCGACCCGGTCGTGAGCGTCAGCACGGTCATCAGCCGGAAGCCCCAGCCGCCGCTGTAGACCAGGGGGAGTCCTCCCGCGACGTCGGTGCTCCGTTCCAGGAAGAATGCGATCCCGAGCGACTGGACCACGCTCAGCAGGATCGTCCCGTACCGCGTGTACTGCGTGATCTTGCGGCGCCCCAGCTCGCCTTCCTTCGACAGCCTCTCGAGATACGGCCACACGACGGTGAGCAGCTGCAGGATGATCGACGCGCTGATGTAGGGCATGATGCCCAGCGCGAAGATCGTCATCTGCGACAGGTTCTGTCCCGAGAACATGTCGTAGAGCCCGAACATCGTGTTCCTCGCCTGATCGGCGAGAATCGCCAGCGCGTCGGCGTTGATGCCCGGCGTGGGGATGTGGCTTCCCACCCGGTACACGGCCAGCAGCCCCAGCGTGAAGAGCACGCGCTTGCGCAGGTCGGGCACCGCGAAGATGTTCTTGAGACTGTCTGCGAGCATATGGTTCTCGTTGGTTCCCGGATCCGCGGGCCGCTACGCCAGTACCTCTGCCCGGCCGCCGGCCGCGGCGATCTTCTCCGCCGCCTTGCCGCTGAACTTGTGCGCCCGGACGGTCAGCGCCTTTCCGACGTCGCCTCGGGCCAGGATCTTCACTGCCGTCGTCCGGTTGACCAGGCCATGGTCGCGGAGCACTTCTGGCGTGATCTCCACGCCCCCATCGAAGCGCTCGGCGAGCGTATCGAGGTTGACGACCTCGTAGACTTCGCGGAACGGGTTGTGGAAGCCGCGCTTGGGCACCCGGCGGTGCAGCGGCATCTGGCCGCCCTCGAACCCGCGCTTGCGCTTGAAGCCGGAACGCGACTTGGCGCCCTTGTGCCCGCGGCCCGCCGTCTTGCCGTTGCCGGAGCCCTGGCCGCGGCCTACGCGCTTCTTCGCATGGGTGGCACCCTCTGCCGGACGCAGATTGCTCAGACTCATGGCTAGTTCTCCACCTCGACGAGGTGCCGCACCTTGTGGATCATCCCTCGCGTCGCCGGCGTGTCCGGCAGCTCCACCGTGTGGCCGAGGCGCCGCAGCCCCATGCCCGTGACGACCTTTGCCTGCTTTTTGTCGAAGCCGATCGTGCTCCGGACCAGCTTCACCCTGACTGTCTTCGCCATCGCTCTACTCCGCCGCACGCCGACCGCGTCCCGGACCGGCGGCCGGCACACAGGCCTTCGCCTACGCGCCCTGGGCTGGTGCCGCCTCGTCCACCTCGTCCTTGCCACGCAGCCGGCGGACGAGCTTCGGGTCCTTGAGATCGCGCAGGCCCGCGAACGTCGCGCGCACGACGTTGTGCGAATTGGCCGACCCGATCGACTTGGTCAGCACGTTCTGAATTCCGGCCGACTCCACGACGGCCCGGACCGCTCCGCCGGCGATGATGCCGGTGCCGTCGGGCGCCGGCTTCAGCAGCACCTGCCCGGCGCCGAACCGTCCCAGCACGGGATGCGGCACGGTCGTGCCTGCCAATGGCACTCGAATCAGCGCCTTCTTCGCCGCTTCGATGCCCTTCTTGATCGCCGAGGGCACTTCCTTGGCCTTTCCGACGCCGAAACCGACGACTCCCTGGCCGTCGCCAACGACGACGAGGGCGCTGAAGCTGAGGTTCTTGCCTCCCTTGACGACCTTCGTGACACGGCTGATGTTGACGACCGTATCCTTCAGGTCGAGCTGCGACGGGTCGATCTTCTCTCGCGTTTCCTTCATGTGTTCTTCCTGGAGATCTGACCCTCAGAATCTGTGCTCTCGATCAAGTTCAGGGTCAAGACCGCGCGTCAGCGCGGCGTTATCAAACGATGCCATCCAGTGTCCTGACCGCGTGGTTCGTGACATAACTCCCGGGCGGGGCATCCCGCCTGGCTGCGTTGCTCGTCGCTTACAAATTCCCGATTTGCGCGCTCCTCACGCCTTGCCATGCGGGCGCCGCGCTCCGGGACTTATGCCACGATCCACCCGGTCAGGACACCAGCGAGGCGGAGCCTCGATGGTCTCAGGCGCAGCCGCGCTAGAACTCCAGCCCGGCTTCACGCGCGGCCTCGGCCACGGCACGGATGCGGCCGTGGTAGAGGTAGCCGCCGCGGTCGAAGACCACACGCCGGATGCCCTTCCCGATCAGCCGATCGGCAATCGCCTTCCCGAGCACCTGCGCGCCCGCCCTGTTCCCGGGCCGCGCGGGGCCGGAGAGCTGCGGCTTGAGCGCCGGTTCGGTGCTCGCGGCCGAGACGAGGGTCGTGCCGCTCGTGTCGTCGATCACTTGCGCGTAGATGTGGGATTCGCTGCGGAACACCCGGAGGCGGGGCCGCTCGGCGGTGCCCGCGATCCGCTTGCGCTGCCGCAGCGCGATGCGCTGCCGGCGATCCTTCTTGGTGTTGATCTTCATGATCGTCGATTCCACCTGCCAGCTTCCAGCCGCGGCGTCCCGTGCGTCGGTGGAAGCCGGTCGCTCACTTCGCCCCCGTCTTCCCGGCCTTCTTCTTCAGCACTTCGCCCGTGTAGCGGACACCCTTCTGCTTGTAGGGATCCGGCTTGCGGAGGCGACGGATGTTGGCCGCCACCTGACCGACCTGCTGCCGATCGATCCCGGTCACCGTGATGTGCGTCTGCCTGTCGATGGCCACGTCGATCCCCTGCGGGATGTCGAAGACGATCGGATGCGAGTAGCCGAGCGCGAAGACCACCTGCTTGCCCTTCAGCTCCGCACGGTAGCCGACGCCGACGATGTCGAGGTCCTTCCGGAAGCCCTCGGTGACGCCGCGGACGGCGTTCGCCACCAGGCTGCGCGCCAGGCCGTGGAACTTCCCGAGCGCCGGGTCCTCCCGCAGCGTCCGCGCCTGCAGCTCGTCGCCGTTCACCTCGAAGCCGATGCCCGCCGGCAGCATCTGCCGCAGCTTGCCTTTCGGCCCCTGCACCTCGACGGCACCGGGCTGGACGTCGATCTTGACGCCTTTCGGGATCGGAATGGGCTTCTTGCCGATACGTGACATGATTGCCTCGAACTTGCCAGCTTTCAGCTTCCCGCAAGGTCCAGCCGGCGCGTCGTCGGAGCTGGCCGCCGGAAGCTGGAAGAGGGATTACCACACGTTGCAGAGGACCTCGCCGCCGACGCCGACCTTGACCGCGTCGCGGCCCGTCATGACGCCGCGCGAGGTGGTCAGGATGCTCGTGCCCAGGCCCGCGAGCACGTCGGGCACCTCGTCGCGCCCGAAATAGACGCGGCGGCCGGGCCGGCTGACGCGCTCGAGCCCCGTGATCACGCGCTCACCGCGCGGGCCGTATTTCAGGAACAGCCGCAGCTGCGCCTGCGGGCGTTCGCCGGCCTGGGCGTCCTGAACCTTGAAACCCTGGATGTAGCCCTCGCTTTCGAGGATGCGCGCGATCTCGACCTTCAGCCGCGACGACGGCATGTCGACGCGCGCGTGGCGCGCGATCGTCGCGTTGCGAATCCGGGACAGCATGTCGGCAATCGGATCGGTCATATCTCTTGGCTCTCTGTTCCAGCTTCCAGCTTCACGCTTCACGCTTCCAGCTTCACGCTTCCAGGTCCCGCCTCCTGCGTCCGGTTCGCAGCTTCCCGCGCGGACGCTCGCGCCACCGCTGGCCGGTTCGAGCCAGGGGCCCGGCGGCCTCGCGACGCGTGGGACCTGGCCGCCGAAGGCTGCTCACCAGCTGCTCTTCGTGACTCCGGCAATGTCCCCCTCGAGCGCCAGCTTGCGGAAGCAGAGCCGGCAGAGCGAGAACTTCCGCAGGAAGCCGCGCGGCCGCCCGCACCGCTGGCAGCGGTTGCGCAGCCGGATCCTGAACTTCGGGGGTTTCGTTTCCTTCGCGATCTTGGCAGTCGTGGCCATCGTGCGTCCTCTGCGCGCCTATTGGTTCCGGAACGGCATGCCCAGCAGCTGCAGCAGCTTCCGGGACTCCTGATCGGTCTTGGCGGTGGTCACGACCGAGATGTTCATGCCACGCGCCTTGTCGACCTTCATGTAATCGATCTCGGGGAAGAGCAGCTGATCCTTCAGCCCCAGCGTGTAGTTGCCCCGGCCGTCGAACCCCCGCGGCGAGACGCCGCGGAAGTCGCGGACACGGGGGAGGGCCACCGAGACGAGCCGATCCAGGAACTCCCACATCCGCTCGCCGCGCAGGGTCACCATCGTGCCGATGGGCATGCCTTTCCGGACCTTGAACTGCGCGATCGATTTCTTCGCCCGCGTGACGACCGGCTTCTGCCCCGTGATGCGGGCCACCTCGTCGACCCCCGCGTCGATGATCTTGGCGTTCTGGGTGGCGTCGCCGAGCCCCATGTTGACGACTACCTTCTGGACCCTGGGGATCGCCATCACGTTGCTGTACCCGAACTCCTTGCGGAGCGCAGGCACGACGTCCTTCTCGTACCGCTCCCTCAGCCGGCTCATTTGTCTACCACTCCCTCGCACTTCCGGCAGATGCGGACCTTGCGTCCGTCGCCGAGCACGCGCCGGCCCAGTCGCGTGGGCCTGCCGCACTCCGGGCACACGAGCTGCACGTTCGAGGCGTGCAGCGGCGCCTCGCGCTCGACGAGCCCGCCCTTCACGCCGCGCTGCGGGTTGGGCTTGGTGTGCCGTTTGATGAAGTTCACACCCTCGACGATGAGGCGGTTCTTCTCGGGCAGCACCTTCAGCACGCGGCCGCGCTTGCCACGGTCCTTGCCGGTCATGACGATCACGTTGTCGTTCCGGCGGATTGACGTTGCTAGTCTGGACATGTCTCAGCTTCCCGCTTCCCGCTTCCCGCCAGCCCCGGTCTCGTCGTCCCGCGCCGCGGCCCGCGTCCCTGCACTCCGCCGCGAGCCGCCCTGGAGCGGGAACCCGGCTAGATCACTTCTGGCGCCAGCGAGATGATCTTCATGAACCTGCGCTCGCGCAGCTCGCGCGCGACCGGCCCGAACACGCGCGTGCCGATCGGCTCGTTCTGGTCGTTCACGAGCACGGCGGCGTTGCGATCGAACCGGATGTAGCTGCCGTCCCGCCGGCGGTGCTCCTTGCGCGTGCGGACGATCACGGCCTTCACGACCTGCCCCTTCTTGACGTTCGAGTCGGGGGCGGCTTCCTTCACCGAAGCCGTGATGATGTCCCCCAGGCGGGCGTAGCGGCCGGTCGATCCGCCGATCGGGTTGATGACCGCGATCTTCCGCGCGCCGGAGTTGTCGGCGACGTCGAGGATGGAACGCATCTGGATCATGGATGCCTCCTAGATCTCCTTCGCCTTCTCGACCACGCTCGTCACGACCCAGCGCTTGCGGCGGCTGAGCGGCCGGCCCTCGGTGATGGCCACGCGATCCCCGACCTTCGCCTCGTTCTTCTCGTCGTGGGCGAGAAAGGTCGACGTCCGCCGCTGCGTCTTGCCGTAGACTCCGTGCCGGACCTGCCGCTCGATGGCGACCTTCACGGTCTTGTCCATCCTGTCGCTCACGACCACGCCCGTGACGACCGCCTTGGTAGCCATTTACGCCAACTCCTTCTCGCGCAGCACCGTCTTGACCCGCGCGAGGTCGCGGCGGATGCTCTTGAGCTTGTGCGCCGCCTCGAGCTGCCCCATGGACTTCTGGATCCGCAGGCGGAACAGCTGATCGTCCAGATCCTTCACGCGCTGGCGGAGCTCGTCCTCGCCCAGATCGCGCACCTCGGCCACCTTCATGACGCCTTCTCCTCCGCGAAGCGCGTGGCGAACTTCGTCCTGATCGGGAGCTTCGCGGCGGCCAGACGCATCGCCTGTCGCGCGTCGCTCTCGTTGATCCCTTCCATCTCGAAGAGAATGCGGCCGGGCCGCACCACGCAGACCCACTGCTCCGGTGCGCCCTTGCCCTTCCCCATGCGCGTCTCCTGCGGCTTCTTCGTGATGGGCTTGTCGGGAAACACGCGGATCCAGATCTTCCCGCCGCGCTTGATGAACCGCGTCATCGCGACGCGAGCCGCCTCGATCTGCCGGTCCGTCAGCCAGCACGGCTCCAGCGCCTTGAGCCCGTAGTCGCCGAACGACACGTCGGACCCGCGCCAGGCCTTTCCCGCCATCCGGCCGCGCTGCTGCTTCCGGTACTTGACCTTCTTCGGCATCAACATGGTGCAATCACCTTCAGTCCGTGTTCACCGACGGCGCAGGAGTTTCTTCATGCGCGTGGGGCCCCACCCCCACGCGCTTTACGCGCTCCGCGGGCGGCCTC
>DASPFV010000289.1:0-4208 GCA_035620975.1 Vicinamibacterales bacterium | reverse complement strand
TACCCGCCGTGAACGGCGGGTACGTCAATGCAAGACCTGACCCCCGCGATTTGCGATAAACTACGAAATTCATGGCGCTTAGGACGCGCGTCTGGGGGGCGGGCAAGATCCTCGTTCTTGCCGGCGCCCTGCTGGCCACCTACCTGGTCTTCGCTGCGGCCGCGATGCGCGTCGCCCTGCGCACTCGCGACGTCGTCGTGCCGACGCTCAGCGGGAAGACCGTCAACGAAGCCTCGACGGTGCTGGCCGACGCCGGCCTGACCCTCAAGGTCGAGGAGGGCCGGCGCGTCGACCCCAAGATCCCCGAAGGGCAGATCCTCATCCAGGAGCCCCGGGCCGGCGAGCGGACGCGGCGGCAGCGCAGCGTCCGCGTGTGGGTCAGCGCCGGCCCCCGATCGAGCATCGTGCCGGCGCTCGTGGGCGAGTCCGATCGCCTGGCCCAGATGCGCGTGCAGCAGGACGGCTTCTCGGTGCGCAACGTCGCAGAGATCCGCTCGGCTGACTACCCGGCGGGCACGGTCGTGGCTCAGATACCGTCGCCGAAGACCCGGTCCGACGCCATCGGGCTGCTGATCAACCGGGGCGAGCGGGGCGCCACTTACGTCATGCCGGACCTGATTGGCGTGAACGGAGATCGAGCCGCGGACCTGCTGCGTGCCAGGGGCTTCCGCGTCGCCGTCGTCGGGGACCACCCCTACCCGGGCGTGCCGGCCGGCGTCGTCCTTCAGCAGGCGCCTCGTGCCGGATTCCAGATTGCTCCCGGCGAGGCGATTTCCCTCGAGGTGAGCCGATGAGCGTGCTCATCGCGCCTTCGCTGCTCTCGGCGGATTTCGCGAATCTGCAGGCTGACGTCGCGGCCGTCGAGCTCGGCGGCGCCGATCTGATTCACCTGGACGTGATGGACGGCCATTTCGTGCCGAACCTGACGATTGGCCCGGTGGTGGTCCGGGCCATCAAGCGCGTCGCCACGGTCCCGCTGGATGTCCATCTCATGATCACCAACCCGGACCAGTATCTCGAGGCGTTCGTCGAGGCCGGTGCGGCGCGCCTCTCGGTGCACGTGGAGGTGCTTCCCCACCTGCACCGCACGATCCACGCCATCAAGGCGCTGGGCGCCAGGGCCGGGGTGGCCATCAATCCCGCGACGCCAGTGGGAGCCCTGGAGGAGATTGCCGAGGACCTCGACCACGTGCTCGTGATGACCGTGAACCCCGGCTTCGGGGGCCAGACTTTCATCGCGCGTGGCGAGTCTAAAATCGAAGCGGTGCGCCGGTTGCTCGACAGCCGCGGGAACCCGGCGCCCATCGAGGTCGACGGCGGGGTCGACAGCTCGAACGCGGCCCGGCTCGTTGCTGCCGGCGCGGGCATTCTCGTGGCCGGCAACGCCATCTTCGCCTCCGCGGATGCGGAGCGCGCCACGCGGGATCTGCGCACGGCAGCGTTGGGTGCGGCGGTCCGGTGAAGTCGGCGCCCGCCTCGGTCTCGACGGTCCGGGTCCGGTATGCCGAGACCGACCAGATGGGCGTCGTCTACTATGCCAACTACTTCGTCTGGTTCGAGGTCGCGCGGGCCGATCTCCTGCGATCGCTCGGCTGGAGCTACCGTGAAATGGAGCAGGCCGGCGTGTCGCTGCCGGTCATCGAGGCCAGCTGCCTCTACCAGCGGCCGGCGCGGTACGACGACGAGCTGGAGATCAGGGCGGCAGGGCGGATGATCTCGCCCGTTCGCATGGAGTTCACGTACGAGGTGCGCATCAGACCGGCTGCGGATCTGGCCGCGACCGGCCGGACGGTGCATGCCGCGCTCGATCCGGGAGGCCGCCCCCGACGTCTGCCGGAGCGAATCCGCGAGGTGTTTGCATGAAAGCTCTCGTGACCGGCGCCGCCGGGTTCATCGGATCGCATCTGGCCGCTGCGCTGCTCGACAGGGGCTACGAGGTGACGGGGCTCGACTGCTTCACGGACTACTATCCCAGGCCGATCAAGGAGGCGAACCTCGCGGTGAACGCCGGACGGCCGGGGTTTCACTTCATCGAGGGCAGTGTTCAGGGCACGGATCTGGCGGCGCTGCTCGACGACACGACGCATGTGTTCCACCTCGCCGCGCAGGCCGGCGTGCGCAGGAGCTGGGGCCGCGATTTCCGGACCTACACGGAGAACAACGTCGAGGCGACGCAGTTGCTGCTCGAAGCCTGCGTCGGCCGGCCGCTGCACCGCGTCGTCTACGCATCCAGTTCGTCGCTCTACGGTGACAACGTCTCGATTCCGATGCGGGAGGACGCGCTGCCTCAGCCCGTTTCGCCGTACGGCGTGACGAAGCTCGCTGCCGAGCAGCTCTGTCACCTCTATTTCGTGAACCACCAGGTTCCAGCGACGTCTGTCAGGTACTTCACGGTCTACGGCCCGCGCCAGCGTCCGGACATGGCGTTCAACAGGTTCATCCGTGCGGCGCTGCTGGATCAGCCGATCACGCTGTACGGCGACGGCGAGCAGACGCGCGACTTCACGTATGTGAGCGACGCGGTGGCCGCCACGATTGCGGCCGGCGAGCGGGGCGTGCCTGGACGGGCGTACAACATCGGCGGCGGCTCGCGGGTGACCGTCAACCGCGTGCTGGAGATTCTCGGGCAGATCGCGGGGAAGCCGCTCGTCGTGCAGCGGGAGGCGACACAGAAGGGGGACATGCGCGACACGTTCGCCGACACCACCCTGGCGCGGGCGGACCTGGCCTTCGCCCCAGCTGTCCCGCTCGAACAGGGATTGGAAGCGGAGTATCGATGGCTGGCGAGCACACCGGCGCTCGTGTGAGCGGGGTGGTCCGAACAGGCGGCGGAGCGGCCATGGGCGGCCCTGCCCGGCTCGCGCGGTTCGCCCTGGTGCTGGGGCTGTTGCTCGGCCTTGGCGGTGCGACCGCCTGCGGGACGGGTTCCCGGCAGCCACCGGTCGGCACACCGGAGCCGGACAAGTTTCTCTTCGATCGCGGCACCGAGGCGCTCAACGAGCGAAAGTGGCTCACGGCGCGGGAGTACTTCCGTCAGCTCGTGGATACGTACCCCCAGAGCCCGTATCGCGCCGATGCGAAGCTCGGCGTCGGCGACACCTATCTCGGCGAGCGGACGGCCGAAGCGTTCGTGCTGGCGCAGAACGAGTTCCGCGAGTTCCTGGCGTTCTACCCGACGCATCGCCGGGCGCACTACGCCCAGTTCAAGCTGGCGATGACGCACTTCTACCAGATGCACGGGCCCATGCGCGACCAGACCGAGACGCAGGAGGCCGTCCGGGAGCTCAACGTCTACCTCGAGCGATATCCGAACGAGGAACTGGCGGGTGAGGCGAGGGCGCGGCTCCGCGAGGCGCGCGACCGGTTCAGCGATCACAGCTACCGCGTGGGGCTGCACTATTACCGGTCGCGCTGGTATCCCGGCGCCATCGACCGCTTCCGGGAGGTGCTCGACAAGGACCCCGAGTACACCAATCGCGACGCGGTCTACTACTACATGGGCGAATCGCTGCTGAAGGTCCAGCGCCCGGCCGAGGCCCTGCCCTACTACGATCGGCTGCTGAAGGAGTTCGAGAAGAGCGAGTATCTGGACGAGGCGCAGAGGCGCGTCGAGGAAATCAAGACCCAGCAGGCGGCCGCGATCAAGGAAGAGTTCTAGGGTTGTGGACGCCCGGGACAGGGTCGACGCGTCCCACGTGGTTGAACTTGCGGTAGTAGTCGATCCCGGAGACGACCGCCGTCACGAGCGCCACCCAGAGCGCGATCGTGCCGAGCACGACGAACTGCTGCAGGTGATCGCGGCCGAGAATCAACGCCAGGATGGCGACGACCTCGGAGACCATCTTGAACTTGCCCAGCGGCGAGGCCGCAATCACCACGCCGCGAGAGTGCGCGAGGCTGCGCAGAACGGTGACCGCGAACTCGCGGCCGAGGATCACGGCGACCATCCACGCCGGAGCCAGCCCCATCTGCACGAGCGAGACGAGCGCCGCGGTGATGAGCAGCTTGTCGGCGAGTGGATCCATCAGCTGACCGAGCGTGGTGACCTGCCCGTTCCGGCGGGCCAGGTAGCCGTCCAGCCAGTCGGTCAGGGACGCCAGCGCGAAGATGGCGGCGCCCACCAGCTCCTTCCCCTGGAACTTCGTCAGCAGCACGACGACCAGCAGCGGGACCAGGAAGATCCGGCCGAGCGTCAGCGCGTTGGGAAG
>DASPFV010000288.1:0-33035 GCA_035620975.1 Vicinamibacterales bacterium | reverse complement strand
GACCTTGTCCGTGTGCCGAGGCACTCGTCGAGCGTGCCGAAGCACTGGCGTGGGACCACGGATGCGCGGCTACGCGGTCGCCGCAGCCCTGTTCACCGCAGCGCCCCACGAATTGCCGGAATTGGTGCGGCGCATGATTCCCTGCAGCGGCGGCCCATTTGACTGTGGTTCACATCTGGCCGCCACTCGTGTCTTGACGCTCACAGGAGTTTGCCGCGTGCGGCGATTTTATCGATACGACATCAAATTAGCACTATAATCAAACGATGCCCGTGCTGACGTTCACTTCACTCGCGCTCCTTGGGATGAAGCACCAGTGAGCATGAGTCCGAGGGTCCTGCTCACAGGCGCCAGCGGATACATCGGCAGCCGCCTGCTTCGCGAACTCGAGGCGCGCGGCTGTACGGTGCGGTGCCTCGCGCGTCAGCCGGCGCGCGTGGGGGCCAGCCTGGCCACCACCGAGGTCGTGACCGGGGACTGTCTGGACGCAGCGTCGCTCGACGCAGCGATGGAAGGAGTGGACCAGGCCTACTACCTGGTGCACTCGATGGCGAGCGGAGCGAGTTTCGCGGCGCTCGATCGCGAGGCCGCGACCAACTTCGGGCGCGCCGCCCGCAGGGCCGGCGTGCGACGAATCATCTATCTCGGCGGGCTCGCTGACGCTGGCGAATCCCTGTCCACGCACCTGAAGAGCCGGGTGGAAACAGGAGAGGCGCTACGCGAGAGCGGTGTGCCGGTCGTCGAGTTTCGCGCGTCGATCGTCATTGGTGCCGGCTGCCTGTCGTTCGAGATGATCCGTGCGCTGGTCGAGCGGCTGCCGGCGATGATCTGCCCCAGGTGGGTAGACACCCGCACCCAGCCCATTGCCATTGACGACGTACTGGCGTACCTGCGCGCGGCACTCGAGCTGCCGGAGGGCCGTAAAGGCGTGTTCGAAATCGGCGGACCCGAGGTCGTCTCCTATGGCGCCATGATGCGCGCATACGCCGAGCTGCGGGGCCTGCTCCGCCGGATCGCGCAGCGTGCGGTGCGCGACACCGCGCCTCGTAATCTGTCCCGGTTTTCGTATTCCTCGGTCATCGGCGCACCAGCGGTCGAGGTGTTCCGCTGGCACGAGCAGCCGGGAGCGCTCGCGGCGCTGACGTCTGCGGCGCTGGTGCGTATTGAACAGCAAGAGGGTGGCATCCGGGACAACGCGCGCGTCACGGTGTCGATCGGCGTCGGTCGGGCCCGCGTCCGCTGGTCGATGCGCCACTACGGCTACGTCGAGGGCCGGCGGTTCTGCGACGAGCAGGTCGCCGGTCCGTTTGCTGTCTGGCGCCATGTGCATCTGTTCGAGTCGCTCGGTCCGTCGCGGACGCTCTACGAGGATCGCATCGAGTTCGCCGTCGCCCGCCGCGGTGCGCTGAACCGTCTCGCGGCAGCCGCGCTCCGGCCCGTGCTCCAGATCGCCTTTGCACACCGGCACCGCGTCGTCCGAACCGCGATCGCCCGCGCGCGCCGGCGAGTCGCGCCTCGATGGGCGGCCGCGGTTGCGCTGGTGGCCGCGACGACGCTGCAGGTAACCGCCGCACCTGCGCAAGGGCCGCCGCCGGTTCGCGCGGTGCCGTTCGTGGATCTGGATCGGTATGCGGGCGACTGGTTCGAGATCGCGCGCTTTCCGAACAGGTTTCAGCGCCAGTGTCTCGGGGACGTGCGCGCCACCTACGCGCGCCGCCCCGACGGGCGTGTCGACGTGGTGAACCGGTGCCGTACCCCCGAGGGGGAGACCGAGGCGCGCGGAGTCGCCCGGATCGTCGACGACCGAACCTTCGCGAAGCTGAAAGTGCGGTTTGCCCCCGCGTGGCTGTCGTGGCTCCCGATAGTCTGGGGAGATTACTGGATTATCGGCCTTGCACCGGACTATTCCTGGGCGGTCGTCGGCGACCCGGGCCGGGACTATCTCTGGATCCTCGCCCGCGCGCCACACCTTGACGATGCGTCCACCGCGCTGGCGCGGGCGGCCGCCCGGCAGAACGGGTTCGATGTCGAGCGTCTCGTGGCGACGTCGCACGCGGGTGCCTCTCGGCATGACGCCGAAGGCCGTCAGGACCGGGTGCCGGATCGTCAGTAGCCGGTGAGTGAAATCGCGCACCAGGCGGTGGCCGACCCCGTAGCGCGAAGGCACACAGTGCGTCGCGTGTCGTGCACTGGCGTTCTGGAGCAATCTATCTGTTGCAGCCCGATCCCGGGCGCAGCGGGGATGGTTCCTATCGAGGCGCTGTCTCGTGAGTGATGCAACCGCCGTATGACGTGGGGGACGCGTATGACATGCTGGAACTTCCCTCGACTGCTCGCTGTGCTGCCGTTGGTATCGGTCGCGGCGTGCGGGCCCGGCCAGCCCCAGCAGGGTCCGGAGGTGGAAGCCCAGACCAGCGCGGTTGCGGACGCGGCGCCCACCTATCGCGAGCGCTTTCGGCCGCAGTATCACTTCACCCCACCGGAGAACTGGATGAACGACCCGAATGGGATGGTCTACTTCGACGGCGAGTACCATCTCTTCTACCAGTACAATCCCTTCGGCGATAAGTGGGGCCACATGAGCTGGGGGCACGCCGTCAGCCCCGATCTCCTGCACTGGGACCACCTGCCGGTGGCCATCCCGGAGGCGAACGGCGTGATGGCTTTCTCCGGCAGCGCTGTGGTCGACTGGAACAACACCAGCGGCTTCGGACAGGACGGAACGCCGCCCCTGGTGGCCATCTACACCGGTCACCGCGAGACCAACCAATCGCAGTACATCGCCTACAGCAACAACCGGGGTCGCACCTGGATTGTGTACGACGGCAACCCGGTGCTCGATATCGGCCGCAAAGACTTTCGCGACCCGAAGGTCTTCTGGCACGAGCCGCAGCAGCGCTGGGTGATGGTGGTCGCGCTGCCGGACCAGCACAAGGTGAGCTTCTACTCCTCCCCTGACCTGAAGCAGTGGCGGCACCTGAGCGACTTCGGTCCAGCGGCGGCGGTGGGCGGGATCTGGGAGTGTCCGGACCTCTTCGAGCTGCCCGTGGACGGCGACCCGAACGATGCCCGCTGGGTACTGATCGTGAGCCTGAACCCCGGCGCCAACTCCGGTGGCTCGGGGATGCAGTACTTCCTCGGGCACTTCGACGGGACGCGCTTCACCGCCGAGTCCCCCGCGCCGGGGGTCACGACCGCGGGGATGCGCGACGATTCGGTGCTGTGGGCTGACTACGGCCGGGACTTCTACGCCGCGGTCTCCTGGTCGGATGTCCCGAGTGAGGACGGCCGGCGGCTCTGGCTCGGCTGGATGAACAACTGGCAGTACGCGCAGGACATCCCGACCTCGCCGTGGCGCAGCATTCAGAGCCTCCCGCGTATGCTGGCGCTGCGGACAACCTCGCGGGGTATCCGCATGGTGCAGCAGCCCGTGATCGAGCTGCAGCAGCTTCGGGGCCGCCGGCGGACGCTGGCGGCCCAGCCGATCGCCGAGGGAACCACCTCTCTCGCACCCCAAGGGGTCGCCGGGAGAGCGCTGGAGATCGTCGCGGAGTTCGAGGTAGGCACTGCCGCCGAGCTCGGTCTGAAGGTGCGCACCGGCAACCAGGAGGAGACGGTGATTGGGATCGATCCTCACGCAGGTCAGCTCTTCGTCGATCGGACACGGTCCGGGCAGGTGGGCTTCCACGCGGAGTTCAGCGGGCGCCACACTGCCCCGCTGCCGGTGCAAAACGGACGGGTGAGCCTGCACGTGTTCGTGGACTGGTCCTCGGTCGAGGTCTTCGCGGCGAGCGGCGAGGTGGTCGTCACAGACCTGATCTTTCCGGCGCCGGAGAGCGACGGTGTGGCGCTGTACGCCCGGGGCGGCACCGCCCGCCTCGTTTCACTCGATGCCTGGCCGCTGGACTCGATCTGGCGGACCGCAGCGGCCGGCGAACGCCGCTCGACCCCGCAGTAGGAAACGCCCCCCTCGAGGCGCGGCTGCCTGCGGCCCTGATCAGGCATGCCGCTGCAGAAGCTACGGTCTCGTGACCTTTGCAGCCAGCGTCGGCTTCTCCGACTACCGACGCGGTGATGGCACGCAGCCTGCCGGGCGGGCGCCGCCGGTCTACCTCTTGACAACCTAAATGACCATCGCCATGATGGCCGTGTTGTCTCTTGTCAACCTGAATGGAGTGGACGGTGGCGGGGAAGCGTGACCCGGACGAACCGGACAAGATCGACGTCCCTCAAGGGACGCTCGAGCTGATGATTCTCACTATTCTCGCGCGCGCGCCCCTGCATGGCTACGGCATCTCGCAGCGATTGACCGTGCTCAGCCACGACCACTTCCGGGTCAATCCGGGTTCGCTGTTTCCCACGCTGTACCGGCTCGAGCAGGACGGCAAGCTGAAAGCCGAATGGCGGCCCAGCGAGAACAAGCGGAACGCGAAGTACTACGCCCTGACGGCGTCGGGTCGCAGGCAACTCGATCAGCACAGGCGCCGCTGGGAGCGCGTCTCGTTTGCGATCCGCAGCGTGCTGGAGGGGGCATGACTCTGTTTCATCGGCTGGCCTCAGTCGCGTCCTGGATCCTCTGGAGGCAGCGCGCCGAACAGCAGCTGGACGACGAGATCCGTGCCTTCGTCGAGATGTCCACGCTGGACAGAATCCGCGAAGGCGTTCCCCCAACCGAGGCGCGCCGGCTCGCGCTCGCCGAGGCCGGCGGCGTCGAACGAGTGAAGGAAAGCGTCCGCACGGGCCGTCACGGCGCGATCCTGGACGACATCGGGCGGGATGTGCGCTACGCGTTCCGTCTTTTCGGCAGACAGCGCCGTGACGTTCGAGCCACTCGACGGCCGGGTCAGCGCAACGCTGACGCGCGAGCGGCTGCTCGCGATCCTGTCGGCGGCGTTCGGCATCCTCGCGCTGGTGATGGCATCCATCGGCCTCTACGGCGTGACGTCCTATGCGGTGAGCCTCCGGCGGACCGAAATCGGTATTCGCATGGCGCTTGGCGCGACACGGGCCTCGGTTATCCGCCTCGTCCTCGGGCGCGTGGCGCTTCTGGTCGGTGGCGGGATCATCGCGGGCCTCGCGGCCGCGGCGTTCGTGTCGCGCTTCGCGGCGACGCTGCTCTATGGTCTCGAGCCGGACGATCCGGCCACACTCGTCGCATCGGCGGCGACGCTGGCGCTCACCGGTGCCGTCGCCGGTTGGCTGCCGGCGCAGCACGCCTCACGGCTCGACCCGACCCGGGTCCTGCGCGAGGGGTAAGTCGCGGAGCGGGCTTGAATGGATGGTTGGATATGTCACGATTGACGACCGGCCCGCCGCCGGGAAGGAAGGGTTCGTGGTGCTGATGAACAAGCGTGCCTTTCTGAAGCTGTCCTCTGCATGGCTTGCGACGCCTGTGCTGTCCGGGCTGGGCGGGCGTGCGCAGCGTGAGGCGCTGCGGAACTGGGCGGGGAATCTCACCTACAGCACCGGCGAGATCCATACGCCCGGCTCGGTAGAGGAGATCCAGCAGCTCGTCAGAAAACACCGAAGGCTCAAGGTGCTGGGGACGCGTCACTGCTTCAATACCATCGCCGACAGCCGGGACGCATTCGTCTCGCTGGCGAGATTGAACAGCCTGGTGCGGCTGGACCCCACCGCCAGCGAGGTCACGATTGAGGCGGGCATGAGCTACGGACAGCTCTGTCCCCTGATCGATGCCAGGGGGTTTGCGCTGCACAATCTCGCCTCGCTGCCCCACATCTCGGTGGCCGGCGCCTGTGCCACGGCGACGCATGGCTCGGGGATCAAGAATGGCAATCTCGCGACGGCCGTTACGGCGATTGAAATGGTGACGGCTGATGGCGAGGTCGCGACCCTGACGCGCTCGAACGACGGCGAGCGATTCCAGGCGGCGGTCGTCGGGCTCGGCGCACTGGGCGTGGTCACCAGGCTGACGCTGAGGGTCCAGCCGCGTTATCAGATGCGTCAGTATGTGTACGAGCAGCTGCCACTGGCGGAGGTGCAAGAGCACTTCGAGCCGATCTTCTCGGCCGGGTACAGCGTGAGCCTGTTCACGGACTGGCAGAGCGATCGGGTGAACTCGGTCTGGATCAAGTCGCGCGAGGGTAGTGGAGCGGAACGGAGCCCCACCGAACCGTTCTTTGGCGCCAGACCCGCGACCCGGCACCTGCATCCGATCGTCGAGCTGTCGGCGGAGAACTGCACCGAACAGATGGGCGTGCCCGGCCCGTGGTACGAGCGGCTGCCGCACTTCCGCATGGGCTTCACGCCCAGCAGCGGGAAGGAACTGCAGGCCGAGTACTTCGTTCCGCGGCGTCATGCCGTCGATGCGTTTCTCGCCGTGTCGCGCATCGGACGACGGTTCAGCCGGGAGATCCTCATCTCGGAGATACGGGCCATCGACGCCGACGACCTCTGGATGAGCCCCTGCTACAAGGAGCCGTGCGTCGCGATTCATTTCACCTGGAAGCAGGACTGGCCTGCCGTCGCCGCGCGGATGCAGGTCATCGAACAGGAGCTCGCCCCTTTCCAGGCGCGCCCGCACTGGGGAAAGCTGTTCACCATCTCACCTGCGCTGCTCCGGTCGCGCTACGAGAAGCTGGCCGACTTCAGGAAACAGATCGCGATCTACGATCCGCAGGGGAAGTTCCGCAACGAGTTCCTGCAGAAACATCTTTACGACCCTGACGCCTGAGTTCAGGGGCCAGCCTCTGGGCTTGTCCTTCGACGCATGCGTACCCGTCCGGCCGGTCCGGCGATCGCCCCTCCGTCCCTCCTTTTCAACCCTGAGCCGTCGCGACGATCGCGTCCACGGCCCGCAGCGCGAGCGCGGCAATCGTCAGCGTCGGATTCGAAGCGGCGCCGGTCGGAAACACGCCGCTGCCGAGCAGGAACAGATTGGCATGATCGTGGCTGCGTTGCTCCGGGGTCACCACCGATGTTCTCGGATCGGTTCCCATGCGATACGTACCCATGATGTGACCCGCGGAGAAGATGGTGCTTCCATGTTCGATCCCGGTCGCGTTCATGGCTGCGAAGATCTCCTGGTGAATGCGCTGGCCACGGTCGAGCGCCCGGCGGCAGTAGTCGTCAATCCGGTAGGTGATGCGCGGACGCGGAATCCCGATTGCGTCGCGGTGGTCGTTGTCGGGAACGATGCGATTCTCCGGCGACGGGAGCTGCTCCACCATCGTCGCCAGCCCCAGTTCGCGTTCGCTGTGGTCCACAAGCGCCCGGGCGAGGTCCGCGCCTCGCAGGCCCCGCTCGGCGAGCTGTCGCACCGTGTGATCAGGCGTGCCCATCGACCATTCCCATCCACGATTCTGAAGCTGTACGCGGAAGGCGCCGTACTCCGCACGCCACTTGCCGGCGCGCGCCGATTCGATCCCTCCGGTCGAGAGCGGGCCCCGGAAGGGATACAGACGTTCCGCGGTCAGTGCCCAACTGAGCCGCGTCGGGTGATCCATCAGGTTGCGACCGACCTGATCGCTCGAGTTCGCGACGCCGTGCGGGCGATCGGTCGTGCGCGACTGCAGCAGCAGCTTTGGCGTTTCGATGCCGTGCGCCGCAATCACATAGACCTTCGCCGTCGCACGTGCTTCGCTTCCGTCCGGCCGTTTGTACCGAACGCCACTCACGAGACCGTCTGCTCCGACCTCGACGGCCGAAGCGATAGCCTGATCGATCAGCTCCGCGCCAGCCTGCTCCGCCTGCGTGAGATGCACGGTCGCGTCGTACTTCGCCTGGACCGGGCAGATGGGGATACATGAGCTGCTGCCGCAACATGCGGGACGGTTCTGATAAGGTCGCGAATTGCGCGCCTGCGGAGTCGGCTCGATGGTGTAGCCAAGGGCGGCGACGGCTGCAGCCACGCGTCGATCGAGATACGACAACGGGATCACGGGCAGCGGATAGGGCCGGCTGCGGGGCGCATCCAGTCTCGCGTTGGAATCGCCGGCGACGCCGAGCTCCTGCTCGGCCTCGCAGTACCAAGGCTCGAGATCTTCGTATGAGATCGGCCAATCGACGCCCACTCCGAACGCCGATCGGAGCCGGAAGTCATCGGGAACGAAGCGGAACGACGTCCCGAGCCAGTGCCACGTCGTGCCGCCTACCTGTCGCAGGTACGTGGCTTCGAACTTGTCTGGTCCGCCATGCAGGTAATAGCTGTCCGGTCGATCGCTCGTCGAGTGCGGCGCGTAGGGCTGGTTCGGATACGCACATTCGGGGACCTTGATCAGCGCCGCGTGATATTGCCCGAGGGCGGCAGGACGCGACACTCGCGGTCCGGCTTCGAGAATGAGCACCCCGGCGCCGCGTGCGGCGAGCCGCGCGGCCACGAGAGCGCCGCATACGCCGGAGCCGACGATCACGACGTCTGCCGAGGGCTGCATCAGGGCTCGGACGCCCGATGCGGCTTCGCCCAGGTGCCGAAGGGCCCGACACACAGGCCGGGCGCAGGCATCCCGAGCGCGCGCCACTGGAGGGCACCTCCGTGCGTGACGAGACGCGCGTCGCCGCGCACCTGCTGCACTCCGGTGTACCAGGCGACGATGATGTCGCGCTCCAGCGCCGCGTCGGGACGCGCGAGCCCGGCCGCCGTGTCGGGGGCTGCCAGCAGGTTGTTCAGGAGGATGCCGCCGATCTCACGATCCAGATTGGTGTATCCCGTGAGGCGCGATGAGAGCGCGAGGAACTCGTCAAGGGAGAACGATTGCACGCGCGGCGCCGCCCTGAACCAGGGCGTCACCAGGCCGAGTGCCGCAATGAACGCGCGACGTCCGAGCTGCATGATCGGGTCGCGTCATTCTACGCGCGGGACCTGCATCCGTCGAGCGCGCTGTCACACTGGATGGAAGCGACGTTTCCAGTCCGGCGTTCGACGTCACTGGGTGATCCCGCCCGAGAGAATAGGCTGAGTATCCGCGGCTGCCCGAATCGCGATGAAACGACTCCGCCAATCGCCTCGCACCAGGTGAAGAATCATGGAAGAGCGCCTCCCAATGGCGCCCGGATGATCGCGCCGAGACGGCCGCGGCCCAAAGGGGGTACCGTGGGCGTCAGTTCCGCCCGGCGAGCGTCACGCGCCGACCCGTTCGGGCGGATTCCCGCGCCGCCTCGAGGATCTCGGTCACGATGATGTTGTTCTCGAGGGACGAGAGCGCGTTGGGTGTCTGCCTCCCTCGAACCACGGCCGCCAGATGTGAAAGCGGATCCTGCTGATCGACCGGCAGCGGCTCGGGAACCAGCGTGCGCTCGGGTTCCTTCGGCCGTCGAACGCGCAGCTCCTTTCCGCCGGTCGTCGCGATAGCCGCTGCGCTCTCACCGTAGACTTCGAGATCCTTGCGGTTGTAGGGCCAGTTCCACGACGCCTGTATGATGCCCTGCGCCTGCGGATACTCCAGCAGGATCGTGGCCTCGTCATCGACCCGCGGATACATGTCAGGCTGCAACCGTTGCGTAATCGCGCTGACGCGGAGGGGACGCTGGTTGTCCATCAGCCAGGTCATGAGGTTGGCGCCATAGCAGCCGAAGTCGAACAACGCTCCCGCCCCGTTCTTGACCGGGTCGGTGAGCCAGGCGAAGAACTCGGGCTGCACGTTGATCGTGCGTGGCCCCTGATGGCCGTCGAGCGCCACGATCTTCCGGATCGGTCCCGCCGCGCGCTGACTCTTGAACATCGTCCAGATGGCCAGGTGGTTCGGATACCACGTCGTTTCGTAATTGACGAGCACGTGAATCCCGCCGCGATCGGCGGCGCGTCTGATCCGCTGCGCATCCGTGTTGCTGACGGCGAGCGGCTTCTCCATCATGACGTGGAGGCGGCGGGCCGCGGCGGCTTCGACAATCGACGGATGATCGAAGGTGCTCGAGAACGACGCGACGGCCTCCGCCTTCGTCCGGTCCAGCATCAGATCGAGATCGGTGAAGAGGAGGGATCGGTCGAGGCCGAACCGCTGCGCATACGCCGCGAGCAGCGCGGCATCCGGATCGAAGAGGCCGACGATCTGCACGTCGGTGCGTCCCTGCGCGGACCGGAGAAAGCCGGAGACGTGCCCGTGCACGAGTCCCGCGATTGCGAGCCGCAGTGGAGGCGCCTCCTGTGCGTCCGGCGCACCCACGAAGGCAGCTACCGAGACCGTGATGCAGAGGGCAATCAGACGTCGCATGTCCGTCCACTTCCGCCGAATCAGACATGATACAGCACGTGCACGATCCGTCGCGCCCACCGGCGCCGCGACGGGTTCCAGCTCGTTGCCAGGTTCCTCGTACGCGGGGCCGAACCTTCACGCGGAACTCGGCCCGACAGGGTCCGACGATGGAGCTGCAGCGCGAGGCGTGCCGATTACTGCTCTTCGAGAACTGCCTCGACCGCGGACATGAGACGCGGGCCGCGCAGGTTGAGCGCGACGACCCGTCCGTCAGGGCCGACGAGCACCGACGTCGGGAGTGAGCTGACGCCGAACCGTTCGGCGAGCGCGCTGTCGTAGCCGTGCGCGTCCCACACCTGGGGCCAGTCGATCCGGCGGCGGTTGAGCCAGGACACGAGCGTGCGCCGGTCGGTCACATCCAGGGTGATGCCGATTACCTGCACGCGCTCCGGTCCGAAGCGGTCCTGGATACGTCGGAGCCAGGGGATCTCGGCCCAGCAGGGCGGGCACCAGGTTGCCCAGAAGTCGAGCACCACCGCGCGTCCGCGCAGGCCGTCGGCCGTCCAGCGCCGCCCGTCCATGTCCCGGGCCTCGAACGCGGCGAACGCGCGCGTCAGCTCGTGCAGCCGGTCGGCTTCGCCGGAGGACGCCGCGTCCGAAGATGCCGTGCCGTTCAGCGCGCATGCCAGCGCCACGCTCGTCACGACCCGCCAGCCCGGGCTGACACGCACGTCAGAACTCCACCCGAAGCCCTACGCTCAGGGCGCGAGGAAACCTCGGACCGTACACGTAGTTGGCGTCGCGAAACATTCCCTGATCGAGGTCGCGCTGAAACGCGTTGGTCAGGTTCCTGCCGGCCACCGTCACCGTCAGCCGGCGGGTTCCACTCTCGTAGGCGGGAAACGCGATGCTGGCATCGAACGTGACGAAGCCGGGCGTGGTCTCCAGCCGATCCTCATCGATGAAGCCGGCAAAATGCGGGGCCTTCATCGAGCCGGTATAGCGCAGTCCCGCGAAGGCGGTCCCCAGCCTGGATGTCGTCCAGGTCATCGTCAGGTTGCCGTAAAGATTCGGCGTCCGAAAGAAGTCGCGGCTGCCGAAGTCCGGTTCCGCTTCGGCGTAGCGCGCCCGCTGAAGGACGAGCCCGCCTTGAAGAATGAAGTCGTCGCCGATGCCCCATCCCGCATTGGCCTCGAGGCCATAGACCCGCGCGTCCCCGTGGTTGATTTTGAGGTATTCCACGGCGTCGGTCGCGGGATCGTCGTCGTCGCGCGCCAGGAACAGATCGGTCAACTCCGTGTAGAAGCCATTGAGCTCGAGCAGGGCCTGTCCCCGCCAGGCCCGAGGCCTCCATTCGCCACCGAGCATGTAGTTGGTCGATCGCTCCTCGCGCAGATCGGGGTCGAGGCGGATGAAGCGGACCTCGCCACCCACGGAGCTCAGATGGAGGTCTTCGTCGAATGCCTGGGGGGCGCGAAACCCTCGCGCCACTGAGGCCCGGATGTTCAGAGCGTCCCCTGGCGAGATCATGAGCGCCATGCGTGGCGAGGCGACGACGCGATCGACAGCCGAGTGCCTGTCGGCCCGGAGGCCGTACACGAGCTCCCATCCCCGGGCGAACGCCCACGCGTCCTGAAAGAAGAAACCGACATTGCTGTAGATGGCGTCCGTGAGACGCGCGTAGGCAGGCTGCTCGTCCCGCAGGTCTTCCCACGTCCCCTGGCCGCCCCAGCTCACCGTGTGCCGGCCGACGTACTGGTTCACCTGCGAGTCGGCCAGCAGCAGCAGATTGTCGGTGACCCCAAAGGCGTTCGGGTCCTGCCCGGTGCCGTAATAGCTGTCCCGATGCGTATCGGCTGCCGCGAGCGTCAATCGGTAATCGAGCGACGAGCTGACGCCGTGGAACCACGTCGCGCTCGCTCCAATCCGCCGAGAGTCGATCCACTCGGCGATGTTGGCCTGTTCGGGCGGCCGCTGCAGTTGATCGCCGCCACGCCGGGTCTCGCTCAGAACGGTGAGTTCGCCGCTCAACTTGCCGCGCCCGTCGAGCAGGTAGCGGCCAACCCGGCCGCCACCCGCTCGAAGCTGCCGCGACGACACCTCGGTAAAGCCGTCTCCCGTGAGATCGAGCGGCGCGACGTCATCGAGCTGGGCGAAGCCGGTCGCATTCGTCTGCCTGTCGCGGGACGCCCAATCGAACGAGCCGCTGTTGGAGTAGTTCGGCCGTCCCTCCGCCGCTTCGAATCGCGTTTCGAACACTCCGGACGTGCGCGCGGGCTCCCGGGAGATGATGTTGACGACGCCTCCGACGGAACCCGACCCGTAGAGGGCCGAGCCACCGCCCTTGACGATCTCGACGCGTTCGATCATGCGCGCTGGGATCTGTTCGATGCCGTAGATCTGCGCGAGCGACGAGATCACCGGCTGCCCGTCGATCAGGATCTGGGTGTACGGCCCATCGAGTCCGAGCAGGCGGATTTGAGAGAAGTTGCAGTTCTGACAGTTCGACTCCACGCGAACGCCGGTGGTGTACTCCACCGCATCGGCCAGCGTGCGCGCCCCGATGGCGCGCATCAACGCCTTGTCGACGACTTCCGTGCGTACCGGAACATCCTGGAGACGACGACTGGTACGGGTCGCAGTCACGACGATCTCATCAGTGAACCCGGACGGCTGCAGCGTGACGTCGAGCGCGGCTCTGGCGGGAAGGTCGACCTGACGCACTTCGGTTCGGAAACCGTCCAGCGATGTCTCGAGAGTGATCCGGCCCTTCGGCGCCAGTCCGGCCACACAGTAGCGTCCCTCGTGATCGACAACGACCACTTCACCAGGCGCAGCCGAGACCGTCGCGCCGACGAGGGGGAGGCCTGTGGAATCGAGTACCCGTCCGTGCACCGAACAGGAGGGGCCGTCCGGCGGTAGGCGGGCGTCAACTCCGGCAGACAGAAAGGACAGCACCGCAGTCGTAATCACCAGGGCGTGGACCGGGACAGTCATCATCGATAAAATTTTGTTCAATCAAAATTTATATCTTGTTGACGCAAAACGTCAAGCGTCCAGTCGTCAGGCATTCCGATAGCACGCTATAAACTATTTCAAAACAGCAACTTATCGAATGAGAGCCGGAAGCGGACAGGAGCCAGAGGGGCCGCGCGCCCTGGGACGAGGCCGATCGATCGGTCATGCCTTAGACTTGGCCATGCCTCGGGCACCGGGGGCGCGGCGTCGGTGGACGGACCAGGGGTCGCGCGCCATCGCCTGCGCCGCCATCTCGGTCGTGCTCGCGGCAATTGGCTCGGACGCCGCGCCGCGGACGCGGGTCAGCATCGAGGGTTCGCGCTGGCTCATCAACGGTCGGCCGCCGCATGAAGGAAGCCCCGCCGAAGGGCTCCTCATGAACGTGAGAATGGTGAACGCCGTGTTCGAAGACAGCGGACCGGCCGCGAACACGCACCTGCCGGGTTTCGACCCCGTCCGCAACACCACCCGGTTCATCAGCCGGCTTCCCGAATACGTCGCCCACGGCGTCACCGCGTTCACGGTCGGCCTTCAGGGCGGCTTCCCTGGATACGAGGGAGCCGTGAACTCCGCGTTCGACAGCGACGGCAGTCTCCGGCCCTCTTACATGAACCGTGTCGCCCGGGTGATCGAGGCTGCCGATCGGCACGGGGCCGTCGTGATTCTCAGCGCCTTCTACCAGCGGCAGCACTCGCACGAGCGCACGCTGTCGGGGCGCCCGGCGGCGCTCAACGCGGTGGCGGGTCTGGCCCGCTGGGTGACCGCGCAGCACTACACCAATGTCGTCCTGGAAGTGTCGAACGAATACCGCCACGCCGGTTTTGGCAACTGGCCCGACGGCGACTGGCTGCGCAGCACGGGTGGACAGGTTGAGCTCATCCGGCACGCGAAGATGGCCGCACCGCGCCTGCTCGTCAGCACCAGCGGGATGGGCGACGGGACAACGCACGCCGAGATCGCCGAGGCGGCCGATTTCGTGCTGCTCCATTTGAACGACACTCCGCTCGCCGGAATCTCCGCCGCTCTGCGGCAGGCGCAGCGTCATGGCAAGCCAGTCGTAGTCAACGAAGACGACAAGACTGGCGAGGCTGGCGCCGATGCGGCGCGTCTCGCGGTGGCGAGCGGTGCGGCGTGGGGCTTCATGCACAGTGCGAAGAATCAATCGGCCCCCTTCGAGTTCGGCGGTGCCGCAGACGATCCCGCCGTCTACGCGATGGTTCGGCGGCTCACGACGGTGGGCACGAGCGTCCTGGGCGAGGGCTACTTCCCGCCGGCGGACGCCGCCGGGGGTTGGCGCGCCCTGGCCGACCGCCGCCAGGTCCGGCGCATCGCCGGCATCGACCCGGAAGAGCTGGACGAAGCGTTCGCGTTCATCCAGGGAACCACGAAAAATGGCGGTCTGCTGGTCCTGCGCCACGGCTGGCTCGTCTACGAGCGTTACTTCGGCAGGGGGCATCGTGAAGCCACGGCCAACCTCGCGTCGATCGGAAAGAGCTTCACGAGCCTGGCGCTCGGCATCCTGATTGACGAGCGGCCGGACCTCTTTCCGGCCCGGCTGGACCAGAAAGTCTTCACCCCCGCGTACTTCCCGCCCGAAGCGTTTCCGCTGTCGGACCCGCGCAAGGCCGCGATCACGCTGGGACAGCTCCTGGCGTTCACCGCGTGCATTCGCGGCAACAATCCGGGTTACGTGTCGGGGGAGGAGGTCGTGCTCGATCCCCCCGGGCCCGACGGTTGGCCTGCCATGGTCGACGCCGTCGCGCTCGGGCGGGAGGACGTCGAGAACGGAGGTGTCCGCACGTCCGCTCGCACACTCTGGTGCGAACCGGGCGGCGGGTACTCCTACGCCACGTCGTCGATCCACCTCGCGTCCATGATCCTGCGCCACGTCACCGGCCTGGAGCTCGAGGAATTCCTTCGACAGCGACTGGCGACGCCGCTCGGATGGAGCCGGTGGGGATTCGGCTACCGCCATGCCGGCCGGCTGGCGCATACGCCGGGCGGCGGCGGCATCGTGGCTCGACCGACCGACCTCCTGCGATTCGGATATCTGCTCCTGAATCGAGGACGATGGAAGGACCAGCAGATCGTTCCGGAGTGGTTTCTCGAGCACGCGATCCGCAAGTCGTCATACAACCCGCACTATGCCTACAGCCTGCAGTTCGACGTCAACACGGAGGGCGGCGTGCCCGATCTGCCGCGCGACGCTTTCTGGAAGGCCGGATCAGGCGGACACGCGCTCTATGTCGTTCCATCTCTCGATCTCGTCGTCTGGAAATTCGGAGGACGGGATGGTCAATACGAGCCGCGCGATACCGGGATGCCCGTGCATCCCGACGCGACTGGCGAAGAGACGCGCGAGGGCTGGAAGCAGACCGTCGGCGACAGGGCGGCGCTCACCGACACGCTGCGTCGAGTCGTCGCGGCGATTCCGGGTCGATGAGCACGGCCACGACGGGCTCTCAGCGCCTGGCGCCGAGCGCTCGTGCCGGCAGTCTGACCAGCGCTCCAAGAAGCTCGAAGACGCCGTCCACCGCGATTCCGACCAGGCGGAATGGGAGCAGCAGCAGCCAGAGGATCGGATAGAGCACCAGGGCCAGCACCGCGATCGGCCAGCAGACCACCAGCACCAGCAGCCAGATCAGTAACGTCACCATACTTCCTGATACGAGCGCCGGGACCTGCGGGTGCGAGACATCGAAGGGTCCGCACGGCGATGCCAGTGCAGGCGGCCCATGGCGTGATTGAGCGCTGCCAGCTCTGCGCTTCACGCTTGACGCGTGTCAGCGGCGACTGTGGAGACCGAACTGGCCGGGCAGGTCTTCAGCGCCACCTCCCGCGCTGTGCTCCACCCCTGGCTTTCCGTCACAGGAGCGACTCGAGCTCCAGCAGGCCGCGCGCGCGCGCGCGTTCGCGCTGCGCGTCCACGTCGCGGCGCATCCGGTCGAGGAGATCGCGGAAACGCGCGTCGGACGCGAGCGGCCGGAAGATCGGCGCGCGCTCGAGGAACCCGTACTCACGGTAGCCGGCCTGGATCGCCTTCTCCAACCACTCCAGCGCCGCGGCCGCGTCTGCGCGCAGGGCGGCGGCGGCTGCGAGCTCGATGCGCTGCGCCGGCGTGTCGTCTCCCGCCTCGATCCGCTCGCGTGCGAACCGCTCGGCCTCGGCGACGAGCGCCGCCGAACGGGCAGCGTCCCCGCGCCTTCGCAGCGCATAGGCGTAGCGCATGCGGTTGCTTTCGCCTGCCCCGAGACGGCTGGTAGGAGACCGCTCGATCAGCGGCGCGAGGCGCGCCTCCAGGTCGTCGGCGTCGAGCAGGTACGCCACGTTGGAGCGGTACTGGAGGGCCTCGATGTTCTGGGGCTGGCGTTCGACGACCGCCGTCGACCGCTCCACCGCGCGATCGTTGCGGCCTTCCAGCACGTCGAGCATCGCCAGCAGCATCTGCACGCGTGAATTGTCGGCGCGCCGTTCGGCTTCTGCCAGCAGCACGCGGCACTCGTCGTCGGCCCGGATGAAGAGCATGGGCACGACGAGGTGATAGAAGCCGCGCTTGCCTGACAGCAGAAAAGAACGGCGGCCGAGATAGACCGCTTCGTCGAGGCGTCCGTACTGCATCTCTGCCAGGGAAAAGTTGGTCAGGATTCCCCCGCCGCTGGGATCGAGCTCCACCGCGCGAAGAAACGCCTGGCGAGAGAGCGGGCCGTGGCCCTTCATGGCGTAGGCGGTTCCCAGGGTGAAGTGGGCGGCCGGGAGTTCCGGATCGATCCGGAGCGCCGCTTCAGCCTCGGCGATGCCCTTGTCAATCCACGAGGGGTCGTCGTAGTAACCCATGAAGACCGTGCGATAGGCGATGCGCGCCTGGGCCTGGGCAAAGCCCGGATCGAGTGCCAGCGCCTTCCTGAGCAGCTCGATCGCCTCGAGATTGCGCTCCCGCTCGACACTCGGCATGCCCTGCTGCACCTTCAGGTACAGCGTGTACGCCTCGAGGTTGTCGGTCGGACGCTTCTCGACGCGAGCCTGCTCGGAGGCCGACAGGCTCGGGCTCAGCGCCCTGGCGATCTGCTGCGCGATCTCGCCCTGCACCGCCAGCACGTCCGCGAGCTCCCGGTCGTACTGCTCGGACCAGAGGGTCTCGCGGGTGCCGGCATGGACCAGCTCGGCGCTGACCCGGACGTGACCACCGTCGACCCTCACGCTGCCGTCCACGAAGCTCCGCAGATCCAGTTCGCGTGCCGCGCGCACCATGTCGTCGCCGTACGCGTCCAGTCCGGAGCCGCTGAGAACGCGCAGCGATGCGATTTGGGACAGCTTGCCGCGAATCTCCTCAGTCATGCCGGCGGCGAAGTAGGCCTGCCGCGGATCCGCGGAGAAACTCCGGAACGCTCGCACCGCGACCAGCGGGCGTTCCGGTTCGACGCCCGGGGCCGGCACCGTCGGTCGATCCCGCCAGAGCCATACCGCGGCCGCCCCCGCGACCAGGAGCAGGACCGCTGCCACCGCGCCGAGCGTTCGGGGCGGGAACCGCCGCACAGGCGTCGTCGCCGTGGCGGAGCCGCCGCCGACCAGCGACGTGCGGCGCGACAATCCGTCGTGAACCGCGGCCAGATCGCGGGCGAGATCGCGCGTGGAATCGTAGCGCTCCGCCGGATTCTTCGCGAGCAGCCGGGTGACGATGGCCCCGAGATGCGCTGGAACGTCGGGTTTCAGCGCCTCGATGGGTGGAGGCTCCGCCTCGATCGTTGCCACCAGCGACTGCGCCGTCGTCGGGCGCTCGAACGGCCGTGTGCGCGTCACCAGCTCGTAGATCAGCAGCCCCAGCGCGAACTGGTCGGCGCGGTAGTCAGCCGGTCGCCCGCTCGCCTGTTCGGGCGACATGTAGCCGACCGTCCCGACCACGAGCGCCGGTTCGGTGCCCGCGAGCGCCGTCACCGTGGCCTGGGTCTCTTTCGACTGCACCGCCGGGGCCGCGGCCGACTTGGCGATGCCGAAATCGACGATCTTCGCCAGGCCGTCGGCCGTCACCATGACGTTCTCGGGCTTGAGGTCGCGATGGACGATGCCGGCGCCGTGCGCCCTGGCGAGCCCCTCGGCGACCTGGCGGGCGAGATCGATCGTTCGCTTCAGCGGGATCGGTCCGGCGCGCAACAGGTCGCGGATCGTCTGCCCCTCGACCAGCTCGGTCGCGAACCAGGCCGTGTCCCCGTCGCGGCCGACGTCGTGGATCGTGAGGATGTTCGGGTGCGTGAGCGCGGCCGCCGCGCGCGCTTCGCGCTCGAAGCGCTCGAGGCGGTCGGGGTTCGCGAGGTGCGGCGGGAGGATCTTGATCGCGACCCTGCGCCGCAGCCGCGCATCCTCGGCCCGATAGACCTCCCCCATACCACCGGCGCCCAAGGCCTCGAGGATCGTGTACGGGCCGAGTCGGGTTCCCGGCCGGAGCGGCATCGTGGGGGATTATGGCACGCGGACGTGGAGGGGAAGGTCCGGCCGCTGCGCAAGACCGCATAGGTGCCACCGCCGCTCACGCGGCGCGATGAGGCAGGGTCGAACATCTGGCTCGTCAGAACCAGAAGCCGTCACAGCGATGGTTGGAAGCGGTCAACGGCAACGCAGCACGCAAGAGCCGACTAGCTCCCTCCCGGCCCTTCACGTCCTTTGACCCACGGTTCAAATTCCGCTGCCGATTTTCGCATTGGGAACATGACTTTTGCTGTGGGCGGAATTTACTCCTGCGACAGTGGTTTTGATTACTAGTGAAGCCACGGCACCGGCACCGGCATGGCGCCGGGTGCGGGACGAAAGGACGTGAAGTGATGAGGCAGGTAGACGCGCTGGCGACGGTGCTGCTCGTCGTCGGGGCACTCAACTGGGGGCTGGTCGGGCTGGCGCAGTTCGACCTGGTGGCCGCGCTCTTCGGCATGCGGTTCGGCGAGACGTCGGCGCTGACGGCGGTGATTTACACGCTGGTCGGGGCCGCGGGGGTCTACCGCGCGGTCATGTGGAAGGGCGTGCACGCGGCTGACGCGCCGCTCGCAACGCGGTAACGGATTCATCGGACAACAGAAGGAGACCACTCATGTTCAAGCAGTTTGCACTGGGCATCGCACTGATGTCGCTCGCGGCCCCGGCGGCCGCACAGGGTCCGCACGGAACCAGGGACATCGTCGACACGGCGGTCGCGGCCGGCTCGTTCCAGACGCTCGCGAAGGCGCTGCAGGCCGCGGATCTCGTGGACACGCTGAAGGGCAAGGGCCCGTTCACGGTCTTCGCGCCGACCGACGAGGCATTCGCGAAACTGCCGGCGTCCACGCTGCAGGACCTCTTGAAGCCGGAGAACAAGGCGAAGCTGCAGCGCATCCTCACCTACCACGTCGTGCCGGGCCGAGTGACGTCGGCAGAGGTCGTCAAGCTGCAGACGGCCAGGGCCGTGAGCGGCGACACGATCGATATCTCGACGAGCGGCGGTACGGTGACCGTCGAGAACGCGAAGGTCGTCAAGACCGACATCGCCGCGTCCAACGGCGTCATCCACGTGATCGACAGCGTGATCCTGCCGGACGCGACCAAGTAGGGATGGTTTGGCCATCAGGAGCTTGGGGCGGGAGCCCAGAGCCTTTCAAGGAGTGAGATTGCACATGAAGAAGACAGCCTATATCGCGATGGCGATGCTGCTGGCGGCTGCGCCCGCGGCCTTCGCCCAGGACGCCGGACTCCAGGGCCGCTGGAGCGTGACCTTCAGCGGCGGCGCCTCCATTCCGGCCGGCGGCGAGTTCCACGAGGGGGGAAGCGGGACCGTGCTCGGGCTTCCGACTGCGGTTGACGCGAAGACCAACTCGGACATCTACGATCCCGGCCTGGGCTGGCGCGCGGGCGTCGGCTACGGCGTCACACGCAACATCGAGCTGTTCGGCGATTTCGCGTGGGGTCGCGCGGAATCGTCCGAGCTCTCGGTCGGCACCGTGGCGACGCTCGATCTGCGCGCCTCGTTCGGCGAGTACGCCAGCTACGGCCTCGACGCCGGGATGCGGTATCACTTCACACCGGACGCGCGGATCACGCCGTACGTGTCCGCGCTGGCCGGCTTCCGCCGCATCGACGCCATCCCGGGCACGTTCAGCGTTCCGGCGGCGGGCGTCGTCCTCCCCGACACTCCGTTCTTCGGCGATAGTACCGTCCCTGTCTTCGGCGGGGGCGCCGGCGTGCTCGTCGCCCTGTCGCCCCAGTTCAGCGTCGGCGTCGAGGGCGGCGTGCGCTATCACACCGACCTCTCGCAGATCGAGGGCCTCACGGGCACCGGTCTCGAGAACCTGAACGACGCCGGCAGCGGCTGGTCCGTTCCGATTACCGGCGTGGTGCGGTTTGGTTTCTGAACACACGGCGCCCGTCGCGCGCAGGCGAACCTCGTCCTGCGCGCGTCGCGGACAGCCGCCACCATGCTCCACCAGCTGTCGAAGATCGAGCGTCCAGGCGGGGATGACCAGGGCCGAAATCGGGCGTCATGCCGGTCCCGAGGGGCCCCTGATGTTTCCTGCTATCACCGCGGCGCCCGTCAATCGTCCGGCTCGCAGATCCTCGAGCGCGGCGTTGGCCTCCGCCAGTCCGTAGGCGCGCACGTGCGTCCGGATCGGCAGGCCGGCCGCGACGGCGAGGAACTCGCGGGCGTCGTCGCGCGTGAGGTTCGCGACGGAGCGGACCGTGCGTTCTTCCCACAGCAGTGAGTAGGGGAACGATGGGATGTTGCTCATGTGAATCCCGGCGCACACCACCGTGCCGCCGGGGACGACGCGGGACAGGGCTTCGGGGACCAGTCGGCCGACGGGCGCGAAGATGATCGCCGCGTCCAGCGGCGAGGGGCCGGGGCGATCGGACGGCCCGGCCCAGGCGGCGCCGACCTCGCGCGCGAACGCCTCCGCCTGCGCGTCGCCCGGCGTCACGAACGCCAGGACCTCGCGGCCCTGATGGACAGCGACCTGCGCGATGATGTGCGCCGCGGCCCCGAATCCGTAGATCCCCAGCCGTTTCACGCTGCCCGCCAGCCGGTACGCGCGATACCCGATCAGGCCCGCGCACAGCAGCGGCGCTGCATGCAGGTCGTCGTAGCAATCCGGCAGCGGGAAGCAGAATCGCGCGTCGGCGACGGTGTAGTCGGCGTAGCCGCCGTCGATCTGATAGCCGGTGAACCGGGCCGACGGGCAGAGGTTTTCGCGGCCGCTGCTGCAGTACTGGCAGGCGCCGCACGTCCAGCCGAGCCAGGGGATGCCGACCCGATCGCCGCGCGCGAAGCCGGTGACCGTGGCTCCCACCGATTCGACGCGTCCGACGATCTCGTGCCCCGGCACGATCGGCGTCCTGACGTCCGGGAGCTCGCCGTCGACGACGTGCAGGTCCGTGCGGCAGACGCCGCAGGCAAGGACGGCCACGAGGAGCTGGTGCGGCTCCAGCGGCGGGACGGTCTTCGACAACTCCTGCAGCCTCCCGGCGCCCGGATGGAGAAGGGCCATGGTCCGCATCATGTCTATCGCATGGACTATCCGAGTGTGAGCGTTACGCCAGTCGCAAGGAACCGCTCATATCGACGCACGGCCTCGCCAAGCGCTCCTCGTTCCGAGCGACTCAGGCGGCGCAGCGGCACCACGTGCACGAGGACTTTTCCCGCGTGTCGCGTCGTCCGCCAGGTGCCAGCCACCTGCCCGCGGATCAGGAGCGCGTGCTGGAAAGTCACGGAGCCGCGCCCTCCCGAGACGATGGTCGAAGGACCATGCGGCACGGCATCGCGGTCGCGGTAAGCAACGAGGTACTCGTCATAGACGGGCAGCATGTGTGCCATGTCATCGCGCCTTGCGACACGCGGTGCCGAGCCGCACGTCCAGTAGCGCAGTCCTCCGACGTCTTCTCGACGCGCGCTGATCATGTCGAGCGCACGCGTCGCGTCGGCCGTGGTGAGTCCGGACCACCAGACGAAATCCCTGATCGTCGCGGGCCCATGGCTCCGGAAGAACCGCTGACCGAGAGTGGCGAGCGCCTCATCGCGCGACATCGAACGCGCGTCCGGCGCCCGTTCCGCGAGGAGGGCATAGGTAGACTGCCTGCCGCGGCGTGGGCCGCTGCAGATGATACCCTCGAGCTCGGCATGCATGGCCAGGTGCGCGAGCCGCTGCCCTGCCATCCCGAGCCCCGCGCGGTGAAGCCGCTCGCCGAGTTCGGTCCGCGTCAGGTAGCGGCGGCCCCGCAGCGCACGTTCGATCACAGCGGTTCCGCGCGTGAGCGTCCGCGAATCCAGCTCCAGGCGACGATTGTAGGACGCCATGAGGCGCTGCACGCGCGGAGCCGTGAGCTCGAGCAACCAGCGGACGTCGGACGGCGTGACGAAGTGCCACGTCGGCCGCATGACGTGGGTTCGAAGGATTCGTCCGTCATTGAAGGCGCCCTCGATGTCCGCGTCGGCGGTCCCGTCCTGCATGCGCAGCCCGATGGCCCACCTGGCGGCATCGTATTCCTGCGCCTGCATGGCGCCGAGCCAGCTCACGACATCCGCCGGCCGAAGGCGCGCAACGCGCGTGATGCGCTGATTGTCGAGCCGCCGCCCGGCTATCTCGCCGTTCATCGAGGGGCCCGTTTCGGCTCGAACGGGCGGCGAGGCCCGGTCAGGTAACGGGACCGAGGGGACCGACGTCGAGCGGCGCGCGACACCAGCCGCATGCCGGCGCCAGCGGGCCCATCATGAGCCGCATGCCCCGCGGGAGAGAATGACGAGGATATCGCGTGGCTCAAGGCATCGCCCGGGCAGCCTCCGGCCACGCGCCCTGCAGGAAAGGCAGCGCCGTGGCGACGAAGGCCGGCGCGTGCGGGCCGAAGATCGGCGCGTGTCCGGCGCCAGGCAGGATCCAGAGGTGCGATGCCGGAATGGCGGCCCTCAGCTCCAGCGCGAGCGCAACCGGGTAAAGCGGATCGTCGTCGCCGAAGACGATCAACGTCCTGGCGCTGACCCGCGACAGCGACGGCGGGGTGAAGCTCACGTCGTCATAGCTGTCGGCAAGGCCACGGCAGTGGCGCAGCAGCTGTTGCCATCGTTCCTCGCCATGACGCATCCGCATCATGCCGAGCTCGGCCTCGCCGAACGTCGACTCGGACACCTGCCGCTGAACCGCGCGGGCCTGGAGCGGAAAGTAGGGCGGCGCGCTGACGATGACCATCGATTCGAGGCGCGCCGGTCGTGCGGTTGCCATGTGCAGCAAGACGATGCCCCCGCCGCTCACGCCGATGGCCTTCACCGACGCGATGCCGAGATGATCCAGCAGCGACTCGAGGTCGGCCGCCGCCTGTCGGAACGAGAATTCGTCGGACGGGTTCGTGGATGCGCCATGGCCTCGCAGATCCGGAGCGATCAACCGGAGGTTCGCGGGCGGTTCCGGAAACACGTAGCGCCAGTCCGAGCCGGCGCCGAAAAAGCCGTGCACCCACAGCACCGGCTCGCCATCCCCGACGATGTCATAGTGCAGGTCGACGCCATTGATCTCGATATGCCTCATGCTCCGCTCCTGCCGAGAACCTCCACCGGTGAGCGCCGACAGCCGGCGGTTCCTCATCCTGAAGCCGGCCGACACCAAGGTGCGCAACAGCATGGGTGTGATCCTCAACTGGCCGGCGCTGCTCCAGGCCGGCCGGATCGAACGATAGATGTCGGGCAGGCTATTCGCTTGACGACACTTCGATCAACACGAAACCCTCTTTGCGCGCGGCGACGGCGAGACGGTCATCGAGTGTGACCAACTCCAGCGATGACGGTCGCCGCTCTGCGGCGACGAACGCCGCGGCGAGCTGAAGCGCGTCGGCGGTGCGGAGAGGATGCACGCGCACAAATCGTACGGCAGCCTCTCGGATGCCATCGCTCGGATCCACTTCGTGCCACGCACCCGCCAGATGTTTCAGTCGATCGAACGCCTCGATCGCCGCCGCCTCATCGAGCGCGCCGTCACGTTCGAGCCGCGCAATCGCTGACGCACATTCGACCTCTGTCGCCCACCACACCAGCATTGCCGGGTCGCGCGTGGCAAGCGCCTGGAGCGTCTTGGTCATCGGCTCGGCGATGAGCAGCGGCACGATCGCGGACGCGTCCCAGAATCTCATCGGCCGTCCCGGCGCTCTTCGAGGAGCACGCGAACGCCCGACGCGCCCTTCTTCGCACTCGGAGGTTTGCTCGCGAACAGGCCTTTCGACGCAACCGTGCGCGCTGGTCGGACGATGCCGTCGCGAACGAGCCGAGCCAGTCGGCTATCGTCGTCGGAACCTGTCGCGGTCACCGGTTCGAGACGAGCCACCGGACGCCCGCGGTCGACGATCAACACGGGCGCGCCGCCCTTCACGCGATCGATCAGCGCACTGAGATTATTCTTCGCTTCGGTGATACTGGCCCTTTTCATAATAGCCATAATAGCCTTAACAGGATGGCTATTCAAGAGCGCTGCTATCGACGTTTGCGATCACTCGGGGTTCTCGACGACCAGGTCGGCGACGGTTCTGTCGCCGCGACCCTTCCCCACGGGCGTTGCCGGTCCCAGGCGCCTGCCACGCCACGCGATCCTGCCGGCCTTCCTCAACGCCTCGATGCGCTCCCGTACCGAGATCGCTTCAGGAATGATGGAAGCGACCGGCTGGCCATGTTCCGTGACAACAATCGTCCGTCCGGATTTGACTTCGCGAACGCATTCACTGAGCGTCGACTTCAACTCTCTGATCCGAATCCGTTTTTCCACGCATTTTCTTGAGGCCCACATGAAACAGTGTGGACACACGGCCGACGGCGCGCAGTCCATGGACTCGCCAACGGCCCAGGATGGCTGCCGATTCAGTCACTTGGCGCCGGGAGCGCTACGGTTGCCTCGCCCAACCCACGGCCGCGGCTCCTGGACCACGGTAATCCTTCCGTCGGCCTGGGACGTCTGCGAAGCCCGTCGATGCTGCGCGGCAGGACCGTACGGGTCTGCGCGGCGTCCTCGACGGTCCCACGCCTGGTCACAGGCAAGATCGTCCGGATGGCGTCGCAAGCTGGCGGCCCATGAGAGGATGTGCGGAGGGAGGGCATCATGCGGCAGTCACTCAGTGCCCGGGTTCCGCGCTTCGCGCTCGCGCTCCTCGTGACGCTCGGAGGTGTGTCAGGCGTCGCGCAGTCGGTCCACGAGGCGCCGGCCGGGGCACCCTCGACTGGCCGGGTCGCTCCAGAGGGCGAACCGGGTCAACCGTTGAACGTGAGCGGCGTGGTCGTGGGACCCGACGGCGCACCGATAGGCGGGGCGTCTCTCTACATCTACCAGACCGACCACGAAGGGTACTACGGCGTGAAGCCGGCCAGCGACAATCGGAACCCTCGCCTGAAGCTGTTCCTGCGATCCGACCCGAAGGGCACCTGGTCGTTCGAGACCGTGAAGCCGGGTTCGTACCCGAACAGCCGCGTCCCTCCCCATATACACTTCGAGGTCTCGGCGCCGGGACGTGCGCCGAAGATCTTCGAGATCGTGTTCGACGGCGATCCGTTCGTCACGACCGGGATGCGGCGCAACCCGGCGTTCTCCGTCAGATCGATTGAGCAAGGAAAGGTGACCGAGCGGATTGTCCTCAAATAGAAGGAGTGGTGCGTTCATTCCTGTGTCTCGCCCGGGACCCAGCGGGTGTGGTCGATCAGCGCGGGACGACTCTCCCTGCGGCTGCCTCAATCGATGACAGGCGCTCCTGGCGCAGCCGCAGAATCTCCTCGCTCGCCGCCATCCGCGAGTCGACCAGCGGACGAGGAACGAGCCCCAGCCCGATCAGCGCGATGACGAGCGCCACGAAGGTCCAGGCTTCACGCGGTCTCAACCCGAGCCGCAGACCCGGATGCGCCAGCACCTCGGAGCGGCCGCAGAACAGCGAGAAGTACATCCTGAGCACGGCGAGACCCGTCAGGGCCGAGGCCATGACCACCGCGAATCCCATCACCGGGAACACGTCGACGGCGCCGTCGACCAGCAGTTCCTGGCCGACGAAGCCGAGCGTGCCGGGAAAACCGGTGCAGGCGAGGCCCACGGTCAGGAAGCTGATTGCCAGCAGCGGCATGCGATCGTAGCCGCCGTGATAGCGGGTCAGATCCAGCCGCCCGCGGCGCGCCTCGAGGACGAGGACACAGCGGGCCAGCCCCGTGAACCCCAGCCCTGCAGAGAGCCACACGACGAGGCCACCGGCCAGCGCCGCCTCGCTCGTACAGTCGAGCCCGGCCATGACCAGCGCCGACTGGCTCATGAACAGGTACCCGCAGGCCCGTCGCGCGCTGTGCTGGACCAGCGCAAGCGCCGCCCCGTACACCGCCGTTCCGAGCGCCAGGAGCGCGATGGCCCGCAGCACGTCCGGGGAAGCTCGCGGCACGATGAGCACGACAGTGATGTACGCGCCAACCTGCGGTGCGTTGAACAGGATGGCGGGCCCCAGTCGCCCGTGATCGAACACCTCCGGGACCCAGGCGTGCACCGGGACAATCCCCTTGCGCACGAGAGCGGCGGCGACGATCAGCCAGATCGCCACCGTCTCGATCGTCGTGCCCTGCACGCCAGGACTGACGAGCAGCGCAACGCCCGCGGCGAACAACACCGTCGAGCCCCCCAGATAGACGGCCACGACCCGGCGTTGGTACCGGTGCGCCGGATCCGCGAGCGCCGACAGGAACGTCCAGACCGATGCCGTCCACAACAGCACGAGCACGACGGCGCTCTCGGTGACGAACGACGTCATCGTGAAAAGCGTCGCGAGAGCGGTGCGCCGCAGGCCGCGGCGGTCGAGCGCCGCACGCGGCGTGACCGCGACGGTGAGCAGCCACAGCCCCGCCGCGAACGGCAGGAGAGCACCCGAGAGCGTGTCGATCCGGATGACGTCCTCTCCGCCGGGCGCCCAGGTGAGCGCAGCAGAGCGGATGGAGAAGTCGCGCAGCGAGCCTGACATCGCAACCACGAGCGCGCCGAGCAGCATCGCGGCCGCCGAGGCGACCGCCAGCCGTCGCAGCCGTTCGACCTCGAGGTGGAGCCAGGAGGCGGCGATCACCAGCCCGGGCAGGGCGAGGAGCCCGGCGAGCCACAGGCGCGCGTCATTCATCCCGATCGCCTCCGTCGAGACCCGCCGGCAATCGGGTCGGCATCACCGCGTCGCACAGCCGCCGGTCGAAGCGGGTCAGGAGGGCCGCCAGTCTCGTGAACGGCTCCACGACGGCACGGTCGAGCATGCTGTCGAGGAACCCGCGTTCGAGCGCGATCAGGAACACCCGCCGCCGGACGCGATCCGACCCCACCACGCCCGGGTGGCCGCCGCCGGGCCGCCCGTGATCCCCGATCGCGTCCGCGAGTCCGTGCAGATCGTGGAGCACATTCGGGGCGCTCAGGAACTGCAGCAGGCGGAAGCAGGCGTGCCCGGCCAGGTGAACGAACGCGAGCGTGTACCAGCCGAGCGCGATTTCGGTGACGATGAGGCCCACCTGCGTGAGCGACGCGTAGGCGAGCGACGACTTGACGTCGCTCTGGACGCGCAGCGTGGTCCCCGCAAACAGGGCGGTCGCCGCGCCCAGGCCGCCGGCAAGGATCCGTGCCGCGGGTGCCTGTTCGAGCAGCGGCGCCGCGCGCAGCAGCAGAAAGCATCCGGCGTGAATGGAGAGCGAGCCGTAGTAGACGGCGCTCGAGGGCGTGGGCCCCTCCATCGCCCGCGGCAGCCAGCCCGCAAACGGCAGCAAGGCGCTCTTGCCGGCGACGGCCACGATGAGGAGGATGGCGATCATCGTGGCGTTCGTGGCGGTCAGCCCGGCGACGGGCGCCGCGCCGCCGAAGAGCAGCGACAGGCTGTCGGTGCCCGCGACGTGCCGCAGCAGTACTGCGGCTGACAGCATCGCGGCGTCGCTGATGCGGTAGACCGCCGCCACGCGAAACGCGTTCGACACCGCCGCCGGCCGCTCCTGGAAGAATGCGACGAGGAGCGCCGAGCTGAGACCGACGAGCTCCCACCCGATGAAGAGCACCGAGACGTTCCCGGCGAGCGCCACCAGCAGCATGCCCGTGACGAACATGCCGAGCAGCACGAAATAGCGGTTGTAGCCCGCCTCCCGGTGCAGGTAGCGATTCGAGAACGCGGAGACGACCCCGGCGATGGCGGTCGAGAGCGCCGCGAACGCCAGCGAGAGTCCATCGACCAGGAATTCGAACGCGATGCCGCCTTCGTGCGACGACGACCAGGCGCCGTACGACAGGAGCCGGGTGCCCGTCCCCGCCATTCCGTGCACCGCGAACGCCGCCGCCAGTGCCGCGCACGCGAGGGTCATCGCGGTGGCGGCGATCGGTCCGGTCCAGCGCTCGGGCAGGGGACGACCAAGCAACGACGCGCCGCCCAGCACCGCTAGCAGGAGTGCAGGCGATCCGACCCCTGCCAAGACGAGCACGGTCAGAGGAATGCCCGGCACGCCGAGAGTCATCTCCAGGCTCCGTGCTCGTCGGCTTTCGGGGCCGCCGGCTCGCGGCGAAGTGCCACTGGAGGCAGGAACCCGCGTTTGCCCTGGTACCACGCCGCTGAATCGCCGCTGACCACCAGGAGGGTGTGTTCGGTCGTGTGCGCCACGAAGCCGCCGGCGCGAAGCTCCCACAACGTGCCGGACTCCGCGTCGAGGCAGGCAAGCCAGATCCAGCGGTGCCGCACCAGCCGTTCGATGGCCGGATTGGCCTCCACGATGCGCAGCAGGCGATCGCGCGTGCTCTCCACCACGATCGACAGGCGCGCAGGTTCGTGGATCTCGACCATCTGCCACGGGAGGCCCGTGCGGAGGTCGCTCTGCGCACCATCCATGACGCCGAGGAGCGCCGTCACGTTGTGCGGCAGCTTGGTGCCGCAGCCGTATCCGACCGGGTCGACGTAGCTGAAGTAGTACTCGAGATTGATCCCGGCGACGACCGGGACGACGGCGGCCAGTATGCGGGCGAGGATCGCGCCCTGATGGTCGCGCGACGGATCGTAGGAGACGAGGAACGCGCGCCGGTCGAGGAACAAGCCGCGCGTGCGCGCTCTGGGGCCGACGATGCAGAACGCATTGGTGGCGTGGCCGTACTCGGGACGCGGCTGCGCCAGATCGTCGGCGCGTCCCTCCACGTGAGCGAGCGCCACCGCCGGGGGATACCAGCGGGGAACGCCATCGAACCTGCGGCACCGTTCGTGCGCCTCGCGGCGCCGTGCGGCCTCAATCGCGTCCGCGGCCTGGCCCAGCAGCGGCCTGAACGACTCCGGCACGAGGTCGTCGTCGAAGAGCGTCACCTCGTTGTTGCAGGTGTTCCGCTGGCCTCCGACGAACCAGGTCGCGGCGTCGACCGACAGCCCCTCGCTGGCCAGCAGCTGCCTGACGCGCGGGTCGTTGGCCATCTGCGCGAAGGCGCGAGCGTTGGGTCCACCCCGCCCGCCGCCGCACGCGCCACAGTCGTGCGCGGATTCGTGAGGATTGTTGAGGCTGATCGAACCGTGACCGATGACGAGGACGAGCGGCGAGAGGCGATCGCGGAGGCCGGTGTCTTCCAGAACGCGACGGACGATATCCGCCATCTCCCGCACGGTGAAGCCGGAATACCGCCCGATGGGCGGCGCCTCGTCCTGGCGATCCAGGTGCAGGCGGGTCCGCGTGGTGCCGAACGGCGCCTGGTGAATGCGTCGCCATCGTGACGAGAGCTGCGGGAAGAGCACACGCAGAACGAGCGGAACCAGGGCCAGCCAGCCGAACGCCGTCATCAGCACGGCGCCGCGCATCGGCAGCCGGCTCCCCAGATGCACGTTGTAGCCGAGGAAGCCGACGGCGCGCCTGTGCAGACGCCGTGTCCGCTGCAGCAGCCGACTCTCGCCGGCCTCGATTTCGGCCACGTAGTGGGTGGGGCGGATGGCGACGGGACAGAGCGGCCGCGGATGGGCGTCCGTCACGCCCTGGTGGTACATCGCCACGTTGAAGAAACCGGCAGTGCCGAACGTCTCGCAGGCCGGCTCGATCTCCTCCAGGTGGCGGCGGAACGACTCCTCCCGCTCATCGAGGCAGAAGACGGCCTGGAATGCGGGCGCGGGGGAGGGCGCCGGCGGCCCGTGGTGCACGAGGGCGTCGTACAGGCGATGACGGATCGCCCGCTCGAACGCCTGGTGCAGAATGCGGCGCCGGCGCACACCGTCGAGCCGCCGCAGCTCGGATTCGAGGTCGCGCACGTGCCCCGGCGTCCACTGCTCCACGATCGACGGATCGAGGCCGCAGAGCTGCGCGACATGAAAGAGCGGCCACGCGCGTTCGGTCGGGGTGGGGGCCGCTGCGACGGGGAGGCGAGGCCGCAGCCAGTCCCGGAACGCCGACAACGGGCCTTCGAACACGCACTGTCGCGCGGCGTCGTCGAGTGCCGCGCGTTCGAACAGCAGGCGGACCGCGAGGTACCCGCGCAGCGTCACGGTGAGGTCCCGTGCGGGCACGCGGTCGGGCCGCTCTTCGATCTGTCGCACGATGCCGGCCCATCCCCGCAAGGCCAGCAGCTCGGCGCCCACATAATCCTCGCACTCGTCTGCTCCCACACCGAGGTGAGCAAGGGAGTGAGCGATGGAGTCGAGCGCGCTCCGGCCGGCGGCATGGTCGTCGGCGACCAGGCCGGGGAGCGTCCGGGCCCAGCGGCCGCACTGCACCGCCAGGGGCGTGCGGTAGAGCTCCAGGAAGCAGCCGTGGATGCCCTGCTCCCTGCCGGGCATGGCCCAGTGCGCGAGGCCCTGATCGAGGTAGCCGGCCAGGAATCGAATCAGGGGCGGATGGATCCAGGCATCGGTGTCGATGCCGTGCACGGCGAGCAGCCAGTCGCGATGGCGAACCGGCACCGGCGGCGCAGGGGTCGGCAGGGCGTCGGTTCGCCGCACGGCCTCGAGGCACGCGTCCCACAGCCGGCGCACAGCCTGCCGTTCGTCGTCCGCGCGATCGGCTGGCTCGCGCATGGCGGCTGCGGCCGCCCGCGCGCCCGCCGGGATGTCGGTGCGGAAGCGCGCCAGCGCGTCCGTCTCTTCGAGGATCCACGACAGCTCGCGCCCCGCGGCGGCGGGAATGCCGTGGAGCACCACCGCGCGCCAGAGATCGAGCCGTGGTCCGACGCCCGCCACGGGCTCCGCCGCGCCAGCGCCCAGGTCCTCGGCGAGCAGGGCCTCGACATCCCTGGGGCGGATGCGGCCGGAGGCCAGCTTGTCGCGGTACCGCGACTCGTCGAGATACGGCTCACGCCCCAGCCGGATGGCGGCCTCCTCGACGGCCTCCTCGAACGGCAGGTGCTCGAAGGCGTGGAGCGTGTTGTGGTGGATGAAGATGCTGATGGGGCCCTGCGCCGGGAGCAGGTGTGCCACCCGGTCGAGGATGCGCATCAGGGGATGGTCCGGTGAGCTGGCGTCGGGGGGCATCGGCGACGTGAACTTGAATATGTATGAGAATATTACTATATTACATACACATAATGCGAGCGAAACGAGGCAGGCGTGAGCGGCCGATCGCGGCGGGCGAGCTCCAGGTGTTCAAGGCGCAGTTCTTCCGCGCCCTGGCGCATCCGACCCGGATCCGCCTCCTCGAGATCCTGGTGCGCGGCGGGCGCACGGTGCAGGAACTGCAGGAGAAACTCGGCCTGGACCAGCCGGTCGTCTCCCAGCAGCTGGCGGTGCTGCGCCACCAGGGCGTCGTGTCGGCGCAGAAGGAAGGGGTGTCGGTGCGCTACGCCCTGCGCGACCCGCTCGTCGGCGCGCTGCTCGACGTCGCCCGCCGGATCTTCGATAACCGCCTGGGCACGTCGACGGGGCTCCTCCGCGAGCTGCGCCGGGAGCGCCGTCGAGGATAGCCGGCGTCGGCCCCGTCACCGCGCGGGTCGGCCGTCGCCCGTGCCGGCTATCTGCATCCCCGCTGACGTCGGCCAGTCGGCCAACCGCGCGCACTTGTGGACAGCCTGCCCGGACCGCTACAGTGTCGAGCGTCGCCGGGAGACCCCCATGACTCGCACACGTCGCCGGTTCATGACCGAGATTGCCAGCGGCGCCGCGCTGACCGCGGCCGCACCGTCGCTCGCCCGCCTCGGGGCCTCCGTTCAGGCGGCTGCCCGGCCGCCGGGCAGCGGCCCCTATGGGTACCTGGGCCGGACACCCGGCTACCGGGAGTGGGCGGTCGTGCCGCGCGGCCTCACCGTGAAGTCGATCGAGACGTTCCGCCGCGAGTCGCTGGCGCTCGTGCGGATCACCGCCAGCGACGGGAGGACCGGCTGGGGGCAGGTTGCCCCGTACGAAGCCGACATCTCGGCGGAGGTGCTCCATCGCCTGATCGCGCGGCTGGTCGTCGGTCGGGACATCAGCGAGATCGACGCCATCAACGATGCCGTGATCGACGCGCAGCTGAAGTACCCGTGGTCGTTCCTGTGTCGCGCGCTGGCGGGCGTCGACACCGCTCTGTGGGATCTCTACGGCCAGATCACCGGCAAACCGGTGGCTGGTCTGCTCGGAGGATCCGTGCGGCCGCTGCCGGCGTACGGCTCGAGCATGCGACGCGACATCAGCCCCGCCGACGAGGCCGCGCGGCTGGTGCGCATCCGCGACCAGGTCGGCTGCAGGTCCTTCAAGATCCGGCTGGGCACTCCTGGCGGCCGTAATCGCGACGCGGCGCCCGGACGGAGCGAGGCGATCATCCCGGCCGTGCGCAAGGCCGTCGGGCCGGACGTCGCCCTTCACGCCGATGCGAACAGCTGCTACACGCCAGACCTGGCCATCGCGATGGGACGACGGCTCGAGGATGCCGGCTACGCCGCCTTCGAGGAGCCGTGCCCGTACTGGGAGCTCGAGTGGACG
>DASPFV010000287.1:0-28513 GCA_035620975.1 Vicinamibacterales bacterium | reverse complement strand
CTCCAGGTAGCGCATGATGCGCTCCAGGTCCCGGTCGAGGCTTTCCCGCTCGGGTGTGCCGGCGCCGTAGGTCCGGCGCCGCGCCGCAAGCTCCTTCTTGATGAAGGGCTGGAACTGATCGCGCCCGGTCTGGCCGGGCTGTGCGTTGAGATAGAGGCTCACGACCGGAAACGGAACGGGTTCGAACGACGCAAGCTTGTCGAGCTGTTCGGCGACGGTCATGGCCACGAATGTTACAAGCCTCATGCCATGCCACGCCACGCCACGCCACGCCACGGAAGAACACGGAATAACACGGATTTGGAGAGTGTCCCGGGTCGGGCACGTTGATGGGGGCGAGCCAGACATTCACTTGGCCGTCAATTCATACACGGGCTCAGGGCAACCACGATGAACACGAGGCACTGGTCCACGATGATCGTTGAACCAAACGACGCGTCGTCATACGTTCGTTCCACCTTGCGCGTCAGGCTGACGTGGTTCGTGCCTGCACGATTCGAGTGCACTCCCGGATTAGAATAGACCCGCCGCATGACTGACGTGTGTCCTGCCGCGTATCCGGAGCGCCTGCTGGAGTGCCTCGCGTGAGCGTGCGGCGCGCGCCGTACTGGCTCGACAGGTTTCCCAGGACTCGTCGCCCGGCGCATTCCCGCATCACCGGCGAGCACACCACGCGCGTCGTCATCGTCGGCGGCGGGCTGACGGGCTGCGCTTGCGCCTGGTCGTTCGCCGCGGCGGGCGTGCCGGTCGTCGTCCTCGAGGCCGATCGCCTGGGGGCGGGCGCGACGGCGGGGTCGCTTGGCCTGGTGCGGGAGGATTTCGATGCGTCCTTCCAGACAACGGCCGCCTCGCACGGCCTGCGGGCCGCGCGGGCGCTCTGGCGCCAGCTGAGGCGGGCCTCGCTCGACTTCTCGGCTGCCGTCCGGCGACTCGACCTGCGCTGCGATCACGCGCCGCTCGATCTGCTGCACCTCGCCAACCGGCTGCCGCAGGAAAGCGCGCGGCTGCGCCGCGAGTACCAGGCGCGGCGCGCGGCGGGGCTGGAACACACCTGGATCACGCCGGCCGCCGTCACGCGCCAGACTTCCGTGGAGTCCGGCGGGGCAATCCGGACGCGCGGCGCCGGCCTCGATCCCTACCGCGCGTGTCTGGGATTCGCGTCCGCCGCAGCGGGCAGGGGCGCAGTGGTATACGAGCGTTCGCCCGTCAGGCGCATCCGGTTCACGCGCAGGCACGTGGACGTGCTGACCGCCGCGGCCACTGTCCGCGCCGAGGCCGTCGTGGTCACGACGGCCGCCGCCTCTCCTGGCGTGAGGGCGCTGCACCGGCACCTCAGGCCCGAGCAGGGCTACGCCGTCCTGACCGAATCGCTTCCGGCGGCGGTGAGGCGCGAGCTGGGAAACCGGGCGGCGGCCCTGCGCGACGCGGCGGCGCCGCCTCACTTCCTTCGCTGGCTGAAGGACGATCGGGTGCTGTTCGCGGGCGCGGACCAGCGGCCGGTGGCGAGCCGGGCCCTCGACAAGGTGCTGATCCAGCGGACCGGTCAGCTCATGTACGAGCTGTCGACGATGTACCCGGCGATCTCGGGGGCCGAGCCGGAGTGGTCCTGGGCATACACGTACGAGGGAACGGTGGACGGGCTGCCGTTCATCGGCACGCATCGCAATTTTCCGCACCATCTCTTCGCGCTCGGGCAAGGCCGGCACGGTGCGGCCGTCAGCTGGCTCGCAGCCCGGCTCCTGCTGCGTCAGTTCCTTGGCGAAGCGGCGAAAGGGGACGAGCTGTTCGGCTTCGGCAGGATCCTCTGACGCCGGGGCGCTCGTTCGCGCGCGCGCGCGGCCGTTCGTTCGTCAATCTCCGAAGATTCCCCTGAACGCCTGATCGATTTCGGGGTACCTGAACTGGTATCCGAGCTGCTGCGCGCGTGCCGGAAGCACGCGCTGGCCGGTGAGGATCGAGCCGGCCATCTCGCCGAGCGCCACCGTGAGCACGGGCGCCGGAACGGGCACGAAGCTCGGTCGGCGAAGCGCGCGGCCGATCGCGCGGGCCAGCTCACGGTTCGTGACCGGGCAGGGTGCAGTGGCGTTGATCGGGCCTGCCGCGTCTGGACTCTGGACGATCCATCTCACGATCTCGACCCAGTCGAGCCGGTGGATCCAGGAGACGTACTGCCGGCCGGATCCGAGTGGGCCGCCGGCGAAGAACCGGAACGGCCGGATCATCTGCGGCAGCGCGCCTCCAGACCGTTCGAGCGCGATGCCAGTGCGGAGCAGCACGACCCGTGTCTCGTGGCGGACGACACGGCGCGCTTCCGCTTCCCAATCCTGGCAGAGCACCGCGAGAAAATCCGAACCGGGTGGAGCGTCCTCCTTTTTCGGCTCCGCGCCCGACGGCCCGTAGTAACCGACGGCGCTCCCGCTGATGAACACCGGAGGCGGATGAGCGGCGGACGCAATCGCCGCAGCCAGACTGCGCGTGGGCAGCAGGCGGCTGTCGCGCAGCAGCGCTTTGCGCTGCGGGGTCCATCGCGCGCCGGCGACCGATTCACCCGCGAGGTTCACGACCGCGTCGGCGGCTTCGACGGCGGCGGCCCACGGCCCCGAGGTCCCGTCCGGCTTCCAGCCGACGCGCGTGATGCCCGGCACGCCCGTGCCGGGATCGTGGCGCGTGTCGCCCGACATGAGCGATCGGGTCAGCACGCGCACGTCGTGTCCCTCTTCGGCGTACATCTCGGCCAGCGGCGCGCCGAGAAACCCGGTCCCGCCGGCGATCACGATCTTCATCAGGTGTGCTCCCCGGTGACGATCCCGTTACGGCGACGCCCGGCGCAGAATGCTGCAGAACCCTGCAGAACCCGGCAACGGCTGCGTCGCCCGATGCTTTGACGAACGCCGCCCCGGGGGAGTTTGCACTATAATGAGCCCTCCCCGGCAGTCCGACCGTTCCCCCCGTCGAAGTTCTATGTTCCATCTCGTGCGCGCGCTCCTGCTGGTGCTGCTGCCGGTTGCCGCCTTCGCTCAGGACGCCGTCCTGCCGACGCCCGCGACGGTGACCGCGGAGGGTGTGCCGCCGGTGCCGCTCTCGCTGGCCGACGCCGTTTCCCGGTACGGCGAGTTCCGGTCCGCGACCCTGCTCGCGTGGCATCCAGTCGAACGCCGGATTCTCGTCTCGACGGTGTTCGGGAACGTCCCGCAGATCCACGAGGTGGCGGGTCCCGGTGCCGCCCGCACGCAGCTCACGTTCTTCCGCGACGGGGTGACCGGGGGCGCATGGTACGAGCCCGGCGGACGGTATTTCGTCTTCTTGAAGGACGCCGGCGGCGGGGCCGAGGCGATGCAGCTCGTCAGGCTGGATCCGGCGACGGGCGCCACGACGCTGCTGACCGACGGCCGGTCGCGGTCCGGCGAGCCGGTCTGGTCCCGTCACAAAGGTCTGATTGCGTTCGACTCCACGCGCCGGGACGGGAAGAACCGCGACATCTGGGTCCTGAACCCCGACAGGCCCGGCACCGAGCGCATGGTCGCGGAGCTCGAAGGCTCGTGGACAGCTCTCGACTGGTCGCCCGACGACCGCGAGCTCCTGGCGTTCGAGACCGTGTCGAGCGGATTCGGCTATCTCTGGCGGATCGACGTTGAATCGGGCCGGCGCATCGCCTTGACCGATCGCCACGGCCCTGCCGTTCGCGTCCCGAACCTGGATTTGCGCGGATCCAACATCGCGCGTTACAGCGCGGATGGCCGTCGCGTGCTGGCCCTGACCGACAACGGCGAAGAGCTGGTGCGATTGTGGACGCGGCCGGTCGCCGCGGATGGTCGATGGACGGCGCTGACCTCCGCGGGCGAGGCTGTCGAAGCGTTCGCACAGTCGAGCGACGGCCGTCACCTCGCCGTGGTGTACGACCGCGAAGCGTCGAGCGCCCTCGAAGTGATCACGGCGTCGGCCGCCGCGCGACGCGTGGATCTGCCGCCGGGCGTGATTTCGCGCCTCGCGTGGCGTCCCGGCCACCCGGAGCTGTCCTTCGTGCTCTCCGGCGCTCACACCTTCAGCGACGTGTACTCGTGGCACGCGGCGCGCGGCACCGTCGAACGCTGGACGACGAGCGAAGTCGGCGGCGCGAATCCCGCGTCGCTGCCCGACGCCGAGATCGTTCGCTGGCCCTCCTTCGACGGCCGCTCGATCTCGGGCGTGCTCTATCGGCCGCCCGCCCGCTTCACCGGCCCCCGCCCCGTGATCATCAACATCCACGGGGGCCCTCAGGAGCGGGAGCGCCCGCGGTTCCTGGGCCGCAGCAACTACTTCCGGAACGAGCTCGGGATTGCCATCATCTACCCCAACGTCCGGGGCTCCACCGGATTCGGGCGCACGTTCGAACAGCTCGACGACGGCCGCCGCCGGGCCGACGTGGTGAAGGACATCGGCGCACTGCTCGACTGGATCGCGGGGCAGCCGTGGCTCGACAAGGATCGCGTCATGGTGACCGGCGGCAGCTACGGGGGGTACCTGACGCTGGCCGCGGCCATCGAGTACGGCGATCGGATTCGTTGTGCCTTCGAGGGGTTCGGCATGTCGGACCTCGTGTCGTTCCTCGAGTCCACCGAGGAATCGCGCCGGGCGGATCGCAGACTCGAGTACGGCGACCCCGCGGATCCCGAGATGCGCGCGTTCCTGAAGAGCATCTCGCCTCTGAGCCACGCCGCCAGGATCCGCATTCCGCTGTTCATCGCCCAGGGCGCGAAGGACACGCGTGTCCCGCTGGATCAGGCGGAACAGATGGCCGCCGCCATCCGCGCCAACGGCACCCCGCTGTGGTACGTCGTCTACACCGATGCGGGGCACGGGCTGACGCGGTCCACCAACGACTACAACACCTACGCCTGGGTGCTCTTCGTGCAGCGCCACCTGCTCGATCGCTGATTCAGTTGCTTCGAGGTCCACCCCGGATTCCAGGGATTTCAAGGTTTTCCTCCAGAGAGTTGACGGAATCTGGAATCCGGAGGCCGGCGAAGTGCTGCCGTCGCTGCGTGGCGTAAGGCAACCGTGGAGGCGGGCCCGGACCAGCCAGGCGGCTCCCGTCCGGTCAGAACCGAGGAGCGCCACCAGCGCGGGCTTCGTCAATCCGTGGTAATCCGCGACCCGCCAGGATCAGGCAAGCATCCGCCATCATCCCTGCGAAGTGCAGGCAAGCATCCGCGACCATCCGTGTTCATCCGCGACCCGTGACGCCCGGACAAGGATCCGCGTCCATCCGCGTTCGTGAACACCTGGACACGCCTCCGCGACCATCCGTCCGCGCCCAGAAACCAGACAGGCCATCGGCGATTCACGCACCCTCGCCAGCCGCGATGCGCTCGAGGAACTCGCGGCCGCGATTCATGCCCTGCGCGCCGACGAGAACGATCAGATCCCCGGGCGCGGTCCGAACCAGGGCGTCCTGGACGGCCGACGCCAGCGCATCGTGCCAGATGAACCGTCGGCCGCGCGAGACGAGCGCCTGACGCGTCGCGTCGATCTCGGGCTCCTCGACTTTGTCAGCAGGCCCCGTCCCGTCGACGGCGGCGGTCACGATCAGCGGCTCCGCTCCGTGCAGCGCGACCAGGCCGGCGAGCGCGAGCGCGTTCTGCCGATTGATCTCGGCGCCGCGCCTCCCGCGAAGCGCGTAGACGACGGCGACGCGGTCGTGGGGCAGCAAAGACGCGACGTCGAACGTCGCCCGCAGGCTGTCGGCGTGGCCCGCCGTGTCGTCGAGGACCGTTCGACCGGCCATCGCGAACCGCTCCATCCGCCGCCGGAGTGGCTCGAGGCTGCCGAGCACGTCCCGGGCGGCCTCGAGCGGCACGCCGGCTTCGAGCGCGTAGGTCAGTGCCAGCGCGACGTTGCGCAGGTGCCCCTGGCCCAGCAGCGTGCTGTGCAGACGCGTGCCGGACCCGCGGCCGACTGCCCGGCCTCCCAGGCTGAATGTTGCGCCATGCCGATCGGCCAGCACGTCGTAGAACTGCAGGTCCGCATCGCGTCCGGCGAGTGAGAAGCCAGCCGCTCGTCCGACGTCGCGCGCGAGCATCCGTGCCGCGCGATTGTCGGCGTCGTAGGCGAGCATCGCGTCGGGCGCCAGGTATTCCAGGAAGAGCCGCTTGGCCGCCACGTAGTCCTCGTACGACCGGTGGAAGTCGGTGTGCTCGCCGGGCAGGATGCCTGCGAGCAGACCGCCCGCGAACGTCACGCCGCGGACGCGGCCGAGCGTCAGCGCATGGCTGGTCACTTCCATGATCACGGTCCCCGCGCCCGCGGCCCGCAGCCCCGCGAGGCTTCTGTGCAACTCGACCGGTGCCGGCGTCGTCAGACCAGTCCCCGGATCGTGGAATGACCGATAACGTGCGCCGAGCGAGCCGAGCACGCCCGTGGGGACGCCGCCGGCCTCGAGCAACCGTCGCAGGATCTCGCTCGTGCTGGTCTTGCCGAACGTGCCGGTGAAGCCGATGAGGTGCAGGCCATCGGCGGGATGGTTCGAAAAGCGTGCCGCGAGCACCGCCAGCGCCGCGCGCGCCGAGGGCACGCGGACGACCGGCACGCCGGCCGGTACCGTCCCGGCGCGTTCGGCCACGACGGCGACTGCTCCGCGGTTCACCGCCTCGGCGATGTAGGCATGGCCGTCCAGTGCCGTTCCCGGTACCGCCACGAAGAGCATGCCGGGTGCGACGCGGCGGCTGTCCTCCGTCAGCCCGGAGATCTCGGGATCCGATTCGAGCGGCGCCGAGCCCAGGTCGGCGGCAAGCGTGGAAAGTCGCATGGTGGAGCGGGATCACGTGTCGGCCGGCTCGCCCATCAGCCAGGCGTGGACCTCGTCGAGGACGTCCGCCAGTTCCGAGCGGCGTCGCTGGAGCCGCTGGCGCGTGCGTGGGTGAGCGCGCCGCAGCAGGAGCCAGACGCGCACGGCATCGAGCACGGCCGATTCGCGCTCGATCGCGAAGAGCGCCCCGAGCGCGAGCAGCGGCAAGGCCAGCGCGGCGGCGGCCGCAGTCGCCGGGCCGCCCACGCGCCACGCGATCCAGGCGACGCAGGCGAGCCAGAGGCCGTACACGATCGTACCCGAGATCACCTGCGCAGTCGCGAGCACGTCGCGCTCGCGGGTGAACCACCGGGCTGCGAGGCCAGTCAGCCGGTAAGGGACGAAGAACAGCGCAAACCCCAGCAGCACGAGCGGCCCGAGCATCACGAGCAGGAGCGATTCGCGCACTGCGAACCGGATGACGTCGTCGCGCGCGATCTGCCAGTCGAGATGACGGTCGCGCAGCCCGAACCGGCCCAGCCGCTGATCGTAGCGTCGGAGCTGCAGAAGGATCTGCTCGTAACGCTCGGGCGCCCGCAGGCGCAGGCGCTCCATTCCCCCTGCAATCAGCTGTCGCCGCCTCAGTCGTTCCTCGGGGTCTCGCGAGCGCCCCCGCGCGGCGGCGTACAGCCGATCGACGCGCTCGACGAGTGCCGCGTCCGCAACCGGGTCGGCCTCGATCAGCAGCCGTCGGATGTGATCGGCCATGCGATCCGTCAGCGTGCGTACGGCGGCAGCCTGATCCGTCTGAGGCGAGGCGACCAGATCCGCGCCGGAGAACGGCTTGCCGTAGACGACTGTCACGCGGGATCGGAAAGCCGTCTTGCGATCGAAGTTCAGCCCCACCGGCACCAGGGCGACGGGAGTCCCCTCTCGCTCGGCTTCGAGCGCCATCCGCGCCGCGCCCGTCCGCAGCGGTTCGAGCCGCCCGGAGGAGTGGCTGACGCCTTCGGGGAAGAGGCAGATCGCGTCGCCCGCAGCCAGGGCCCCCGCGACCGCCGCAAAGGTTTCGGCATTGCGCGACGTATCGGCCCCGGGATCCATCCGGCGGTAGACCGGGATCGCGCCGGCGCCCTGCAGGAAGGGCCGCAGCGGGCCGGCAAACAGGGTGGACTTGGCGAGAAACCTCACGTCGCGTCCGGCCGTCGCCCAGACGACCGCCGGATCGAGCAGCGCGTTCGGGTGATTCGGCAGCAGTATCAGCGCGCCGTCAGCCGGCACCTCGCCGACGCAGTCTACGCGGTAGAAGACCCACGAGGCCGCGCCAGCCAGCCACCGGACGACGGGATTAACGCCACGGAACAACACGGAAGAACACGGAACTAGAGGCACAGGGTGGATCCCCGCCACGGAATAACACGGAAGAACACTGAACCACAGGCGCACCGTTGATCACGGGTGCGGACCGCTGGCGGTCCCGCCCGCTCTCTGCGCGATGGTCGTGACATCGGCCTCGGCCAGGCGCGCGGCCGCGCGGCCTTCCTCCACGTTCACAAAAGCCAGGATGCCTCCGCCGACGACGAAGAAGGCGATGACGGCGAGGATCGCGTTGCGGCTGGAGCCCGTGGCCTCGACCATCGTGGCGAAGATCAGAGGCCCGAGCACGCCGGCGTAGCGTTCGAACACGCCGAAGAACGCGAAGAACTCGGATGACTTGTGCCGCGGGATCATGCTGGCGAAGAGCGAACGGCTCAAGGCCTGAGTCCCGCCCTGGACCATCCCGACCAGGATGGCGAGCACGAAGAAGTGGGTGGCGGTCTGCATGAAGTAGCCGAGCACGGTGATGCCCGCGTAGACCGCCAGGCCGCCGAACACGGCCGTCTTCGCGCCGACGCGGCCGGCCAGATAGCCGAACAGGAAGGCGAAGGGCACTCCGGTGAATTGTGTGATCAGCAGGGCCGCGATCAGCGCGCTCTGGTCGATCCCGATCTCGGTGCCATACGTGCTGGCCATCCGGATGATCGTCTGGATCCCGTCGTTGTAGACCACGAACGCGAGCAGCAGCAGAAAGGCCTGCCGGTAGCGCCGCAGCTCCTGGAGCGTCTCGAGCAGCCGGCGGGCGCCCGCGGCGACCACGCTCCCGGCGGGCCGCTCGCCGGCCTCGATCCGGCGCGCCGGCTCCGGCACGTACAAGAACAGCGGGACGGCGAAGACGAGCCACCAGATCCCGACGCTCGCGAGCGAGAGCCTCACGGCCAGCTCCGGGTCCGCGATACCGAACCAGGTCGGCCGCTGAATCATGAGCAGGTTGATGGCCAGCAGCACGCCGCCGCCCAGGTAGCCGATGGCGTATCCGGCCGACGACACGCGGTCCAGCTCCGATTCCTCCACGAGGTGAGGCAGCAGCGATTCGTAGAAGATGACGCTGGCGGCGACGCCGACGTTGCCGATGACGAAGAGCACCAGGGCCAGCAGCCAGTCGCCCCGCGTCAGCCAGTACATCGCGGTGGCCGACAGCACGCCCATGCCCATGAAGATCGCCAGGAAGCGCTTCTTGAGGCCGGCGAAATCGGCGATGGCCCCCAGGAGCGGCGCCACGACTGCCACGATCAGAATCGCGATCGTGGTTGCCCAGGCGAACCGACTCGTTGCCTGCGGGCCGGGCAGATCGCCGGCGACCACGCTGTGGAAGTAGATTGGGAACACCGCGGCCACGATCGTGGTGTAGAAGGCGGAGTTGGCCCAGTCGTACATCGCCCAGGCACGCAGTTCGCCCGTGCCGAGGCCCAGTCTCGAGAGAACGGATTGGACGCTCAATAGGTCTTCCTGGCCACCCACTCGCGGAAGAGCGAGTCGACGACGACGTAGCGCGGGCCGTCGCGCATCAGGATATCCTCCCTGGTCAGCGCCGCGAGCGAGGTCTGAACCGTCGAGGTGCCGCTCAGCCGGTAGCGGGCCCGGACGTCGGCCGACAGCAGCTCCCGGCCGTCCTCGAGCACGGCCGCGCGCAGCGCGCCGCGCTGCGCGAGCGTGAGCCGCTGCCACATGCCTTCGAAGAGGGTCTCGTGTTCGCCGAGCAGGCGCGAGAGCGTCGCGTGCAGGTGTTCGGGCTCCGCCGTCCGGCTCCCCGTCGCCCTCAGATCGTCCCACAGCTCATGGGCGAGGCGCTGCACGTCATAGGGCAGGTTGCCAGCGAGGTCGACGATGGCCGCACCCAGGCCGGGGGCGGGCCGGATGCGGGTGGCGCGGAAGCGCGCTTCGATGAAGGGGGCGAACCGGCCGGGGGGGATGCGCTGCAGGCGCATCACGGGCCCTGCCTTGTAGAAGGGCCGGTTGCGGCCGAGCATCCGTTCCATCAACGCGGGCTCGGAGCCCGCGAACACGTAGCCGACCTGGCGCTGGTGCTGAACGGCCGCGCGCAGCGCATGCTCGACGCTGCCGCCGTCGAAGGCCCCGATCGCCTGGAACTCGTCGAGCGCCACGACGATGCGGCGCCCGCGCGTCTCGGCGACGCGCGCCGGAAGCGCGAAGACTTCGTGAGCGAGCCGCGACACGTCGCGATCGCTGCGGATGGACGGGAACGACACCGCGAGCCGGCCGCGCCCCTCCGCGTCCGGTTCGAGCCGGACCTCCGGACGGAGTCCGCCCAGCACATCGCGGATCCAGCTCCGCGCCCGCTCATGACGCGTTTCGAGCGCGACGAGGGCGCGGGCATACCCTTCCAGGAACGCGACGTACGAGCTGTAGCTGCTGACCGTGACCTCGACCGTGAGCGCTCCGTGCCGTTCGGCGGTTCGCAGGGCACGGCGGATCAGGGAAGACTTGCCGTAGCGGCGGGGAGATATGAGGAACACCTTCTGGCCGGCCTGGAGGTCGCCGGTCAGTCGGTCGAGCTCCTCTTCGCGGTCGACGAACGCCGACTCCGGCACCACCTCGCCGTAGACGAATGGGTTCGTCATCGTCGCGGCGCGCGGCTGAGGCCGGCGGGCGGATCCGGGGCGTCGGACTCGTTACGTCGGAACACGTAATGGTTGCGTATCTTAGCGTAATGGCGGGACCGGGGCAATGCCGGGGCCGTCGAACGGATCCAGGATCCAGGTCATCGAGGCGCTCCACACGGCGAGATCCTGCGGCAGCCAGGTCGGCAGGCTCTGCCAGCCGTCGCCGCCGGGGATGCGCGGGGAGGTGACCGCGATCCGTGCCTCGCGGAGGCGGGCCGGATCCGCCCGCGCAAAGCTGGCCCGCAGGCGGACGCCTGGCGGCGGAGCGGCGAGGTAGGTGGCCGTCCATCGCCCCTGGCGCCGGAGGCCGGGAAGGTTCGATCGCGCCGGCGTCAGCCCCTCCGGCAGGACGAACGCCACCGTGAGCCCCGGCTCCCGCGGCACGACGGCGAGCGACAGTTCGCTGCCCTCGGCGAGCGGCCCAATCGCGGCCTCGGCGATCGCGACCGGCGCATCCCCGGGGGAGAGCGCCTTCGTTCGGAATACGAACGGGAACGGGAGTTTCGATCTGGGCGCGCTGGTGGCGGGCGCCGCGTCCGCCGGCGTCCATCCTCTCGGTGAGCCGGGGAGGAGATCGAGACCCGGCTCGACCGACGCGACCTCCCAGCTGGCCTCGGGATCGGCGTGATCCTGGATCACCCGAATCACCCGGCGGAGCGGCTGTTCAGAGGTGTAGGCCGGCGCCCCGTACGCGAATCCGGAGGCCGCCGAGACCGCGAGCAGCAGCACGGCCGTCATCAACATCGGCCGCAGCAGCGGTCGGCTCGTCGCGAGCGCCGCGGTGAGCGGAGGCACGATCATCACGCCGGCCGCCGCCATCAGGGCCGCGTAGACGAACACCGGCGTCACGACCGGCAACCGCCCGAACACCGCGACCGTGAACCGGAGCATGTCGATGGTGGGCCGGAGCCACAGCATCGCGCAGACGGCGAACACCAGGATGGATGCAAGCCGCACGGCCGTGACGCTGGCCAGGGGCAGCAGCGAGAACAGCACGCCGGCCGCGAGCAGCGGCAGTACCCAGAGAAAGGCCGCGCCCGGAGCCGCCCACGAGGTGAGAGCCGCCAGCACGACCCACACCGGCAGCGTGATGCTCCAGGCGACCACGGGGTGGCGCAGGCCGTGGATGCGTGCGGGCAGCCACTGGCCCACGCGCCCGGCGCCCCAGCCGACCGCTACGCCGACGACGAGCAGCAGGAGAAAAAGGCGGTCGGGTCTGGCGTACCAGGGATGGAACGTCTCGCGAGCGGCCCGCAGCAGCCACGTCGTGCCGATCATCGATCCGAGCACCGCCAGCGATCCCGTCACAGCCCAGAAGCCGGTGAACAGCCAGCGGCCCACGCCCCCGATGCGCAACGCGGCGGCGACGCTCCGGACCATCGCGATGCCCCCCGTCAGGAGCGCGAGCGCGCCGGTCATCCAGGCGATCACGGGGCCGTAGGAGACGGCCAGCGTTCCGCCCAGATCGAAGTAGGTCGGGAGCCAGGGCGAGCGCCGGGTGATATCGGCTTCCTCGAGCGCGCTCACGATGGCGACCAGGTTCTCGCCGGTCGTCCGGATCGTGCGTTGTGAAAGCCGCTCGGGCGTGTCGCGGGCGGTGTGGTAGGCGTAGCTGTCGCCGGTGGCCGCGAAGTTCAGGCCGGGAATTTCGCGGCGCTTGAGGATGGAGAAGTCGGTATCGTTCGGCAGGCGTCGATAGATCTCGATCCCGAACGATGCGCCGCTCGGGTGCGGCGCGGCGCGCGTCCAGGGCCCGACGAGCCAGCCGTTGCCCGGGCCGACCTCGAAGAGGACGGCCGGACCGCTCGATCCCACCGCTTCCACGTTGAGGTACGCGTGCAGCCGACTGGTCACCTCATGGTCCGTCACCAGCGCCGCGGCTCCCAGCAGGCCGGCTTCCTCGCCATCGGTCACGAGGACCATCAGCGACCAGGTGCCTTCCGGCCTCGCGGCCAGCACCCGGGCGGCCTCCAGCGACACGGCAACGCCCAGCGCGTCATCGGCTGCGCCGGGCGCGTCGGGTGACGAATCGTAGTGCGACAGGAGTCCGATGGCTTCCGGGCGGGCGCCCGGCTTGATGCCGATGACGTTGGTCACGCGGCCGGTCACCCCGAGCTCGGGCCGGCGCGCATCCGCTTCCTGCACGCGGACCTCGAAGCCGAAGACGCGCAGCTGATCGACGATGTAATCGCGGGCGCGGGCGTTCGCGGCAGTCCCGACCGGACGGCTGCCGATCGTGCCCGCCAGCATGCCGACGTGTGCGCGGGCGTTCTGCTCCGAGAACACCACGGCTGCGCGCGAGCAGCCGCCAAGCGCCGCGCCGGCGGCGAGCAGCACGAGGATCGCGCGGGCGCGCATCGGCGGACAGGGTACTCCATTTCCCCCGGGGCGCGCCGCGCAGCTACTCGTCCTCGTCGTCCGGTTCGGGCGCTTCCTGATCAGCCTCCTCCTCGCGCTGCTGCTCCGACAGCGTCAGGCGCCCCGTATACAGAGCCATTCCGACGACCGCGTCCACGCCGAGGGAATCGAGATAGTCGACCTCGCGCATCGTCGTGATGCCGCCGGCGGCGCTCAACGCCCGGGTCGTGGCCATGCGCAGGGCCTCGATCGCTGCCATGTCGGTACCCTGCATGAGCCCCTCGCGGTCGACATCGGTGTAGAGGAACTCGCCGACGAAGGGCTCGAGCGCCTGGACGGCCTCGACGGCCGTGAGGCCCAGGGCCGTGCGCCAGCCGTGGACGACGACCCGTCCGCCCCTGGCGTCGACGGCGGCAATCAGGTGCTCGGCGCCGATGGCGACCGACAGTTCCTGCGCGAAATCGAGATCAGGCCGGCCCTCGCGGAACAGAGCGGAGCCCAGGATGACCTTGCGCGCGCCCGAGGCGAGGGCCTGCCGCGCCCGCTCGATCGTCCTGATCCCGCCGCCGACGCGGCAGGGGAGCATGCCGCAGATCCGCGCGACGAGCGCCTCGTTGCGCCCCTCGCCCTTGGCGGCATCCAGATCGATGAGCTGCACCTTCGTGAAGCCGGACAGGCGCTCCACCCAGTGGTCGATGTCGGCCGTCTGGATGGCGAGTCGCTCGCCCTGCACCAGCTGGACGATCCGTCCGCCCTGGAGATCGATGGAAGGAACGAGCATGGTCAGAGCCTCACAGGAATGCCCCTGGCCTGAAGGAACGCCTTCAGCTCGCTGACGGCGTGCTCGGAGTAATGGAAGACCGAGGCCGCCAGCGCGGCGTCGGCCAGGCCCGTCGTGAATGCCTCGAGGAAATGTTCGAACGTGCCGGCTCCGCCGGACGCGATCACCGGGATGGACACGGCGCTGGAAACCGCGGCTGTGAGGTCGCAGTCGAAGCCCGCACGGGTGCCGTCGCGGTCGATCGACGTAAGCAGGATCTCGCCCGCCCCGCGGAGCTCCGCCTCGCGCGCCCACTCGACGGCATCCCGCCCGGTGGGCGTGCTGCCGCTGCGGGCGAACACGTCGAACCGCGCGCCATTCCGCTTGGCGTCGATGGCGACGACGATCGCCTGGCTGCCGTAGCGCGACGCGAGACGCGTGAGGAGCACCGGGTCTGCCAGCGCCGCGCTGTTGAGGCTGACCTTGTCGGCGCCGGCATCGATCGCGGCGGCCGCGTCGGCCTCCGTCCGGATGCCTCCGCCCACCGCGAGGGGGATGAAGAGCCGCGACGAGACGGCGCGGATCGTCGCCTCCAGGGCCCGGCGTCCTTCGATCGTGGCGGTGACGTCCAGGATGACCAGCTCGTCGATGCCCTCGCGGTTGTAGCGCTCCGCCAGCGCCGCAGGGTCGCCGGCCTTCTGGAGCCCCTCGAAGTTGATGCCCTTGACGACGGCTCCATCGCGAACGTCGAGGCAGGCGATGATGCGTTTCGAGAGCATGGTTCCGGCCCGCGTGAATGTGTCCATCTGCTCACCGACTCCAGCTCCGGCGTCCGGGCCGCGAAGCCCGGGCGCCGAGCCCGGCGGCGGCGCGCGGATCCGAGGTTCACGTCAGCGACACGAAATTGCACAGGATCCGTATACCTGCCTCACCCGACTTCTCGGGATGGAACTGCACGCCGAAGACGTTGTCGCGCTCGACGACCGACGCGAAGGTCGCGCCGTGCGTCGTCGAGGCCACGCACGCCTGGGTGACGGGCGCGGCGTACGAATGGGTGAAGTAGACCTGCGCGCCCGACTCCACGCCGTCCAGCAGGCGGGACGCCCGGATCACTTCGATCGAGTTCCAGCCGACGTGCGGTACCTTCAGCCCGGGCGGAAGGCGAGTGCACCGCCCGGGCAGCGCACCCAGTCCGGCCGCGTCAGGCGCCTCGTCGCTGCCGTCGAAGAGCCACTGCAGGCCGAGGCAGATGCCGAGCAGCGGCGTCCCCAGGGCGAGGGCTGCTGCGATGGCCCTCCGCCACGGTCCGCCGAGCGCGCCCGTCGCGGCGAAATGGCCGACGCCAGGCACCACGATGGCCGCCGCGCCGGCCAGCTCGTCCGGTGATGCCGGCGTGAACAGATCCGCGCCGGCCGCGGCAAACCCCTTCCGCACCGACGTCAGATTGCCCGCATCGTAGTCGACCAGCGCGAGGCTGCGGCGGGCCATGCTACAGCAGCCCCTTCGTGCTTGGAAGCCTGCGCGCCATGCGCCGGTCCCGCGCACACGCGACCCGCAGCGCGCGCCCGAATGCCTTGAAGATCGCCTCCACCTGGTGATGGCTGGACCGCCCGTAGAGCACCTTGACGTGTACGTTCGCCCGCGCACCCTGCGCGAAGCCCTCGAAGAAGTCGGCGACCAGCTCCGACTGGAGATCGCCCACGCGCCGCACCCGGAGCCGCAGGTCCACCACGGCGTGGGCCCGGCCGCCCAGATCGATCGCGGCGACAGCCAGCGTCTCGTCCATCGGCATGACGAAGTATCCCGCCCGGTGGATCCCGCGGCGCGAGCCGAGGCCCCGCGCGACGGCCTCTCCCAGTGCGATGCCCACGTCCTCGACCGTGTGGTGCTGGTCGACGTCGAGATCGCCGCTCGCGTCGACGGTGAGATCGAACGCGCCGTGCCGCGCGACGAGCTCGAGCATGTGATCCAGGAAGCGGATGCCCGTCGACACGTCGTAGCGGCCCGTGCCGTCCAGCCGCAGCGCAACCCGGACGGATGTCTCACGCGTCCGTCGATCGACGCGCCCTCGCCTCACAGCACCTCCTCGAGCGCGGCGACGAGCGGTCTCGTGTGCTCGACGATGCCCGTGGTGATTCGAACACAGCCGGGGCACGCAGGATCGATCCGGCGATCGCGGACGTAGATCTGCCTCGCCGCGAGGGCCGCAATCACGCGCCGGGCCTCCGGCCCGAAATCGGCCAGCACGAAGTTGGCGGCGCTGCGCCAGTACCTGACGCCCAGGCGGTCGAGCCCCTCGTAGAGCAGCGCCTTCGACGCGGACACCTGGTCGAGGTACCACTCGTAGTACTCGAGGTCGGCCAGCGCCGCGCAGACGCCCACCGTCGCGTAGACGTTCAGGCTGTAGGGCGGAACCACGCGGCGGATGGGCTCCAGCGTGTCCGGGGATCCCACGATCGCGCCGACGCGAATGCCCGCGAGGCCGTATGCCTTCGAGAAGGTGCGCCCCAGGACGACGTTCGGCAGGGCCGCGAGCTCCGGCGCGCCGAGCAGCGTCTCCCCCGAGAAGTCGGCGTACGCCTCGTCGACGAACACCAGCGCTCCGGTCGCGTGGCGCGCGACAGTCAGGATGGCCTCGCGCGGGATCGGGCGCCCCGTCGGGTTGTTCGGGTTGGTGAGGAAGATGAGGCGGATGTCCGGGCTGATCGCGCGCAGCACGGCCTCGAGCGGAAAGTTGAACTCAGCCCCGAGGGGAATCTCGTCGATCGCGCCGCCAGCGGCTCCGGCGCAGATCGCGTACATGTCGAACGCCGGGACGACGATAATCGCGCGCCCGTCCGTTCGCCCCCCGCCACGGAACGCCGCGACCGAGACAGCCAGGATTCCCTCGTCGAGGCCGTTCGTCAACTGCAGGCATTCGGGGGGCACGCCGAACCGGGCCGCACACGCGCGCTGTGCAGCGTCGTAGTCGGGGTAGCAGGCGGCCTGCTGCCGGGTGACCGCCTGGAGGGCTTCCCGCACCGCCGGCGAGCAGCCCGCGGTGTTCTCGTTGAGGTGCAGCCGGAGCCCGGCAGCCGGCACGGGCACGCGCTCGTACCGGCCGATCATCGCACCGCACCCCGCTCCCGGCGTCCGCGTCGTGTGTCGAGGCGCATCGCCATGGACGCAGCGTGGGCCTGCAGGCCTTCCGCGAGCGCCAGCGTGATGCCGGCTGGCCCGATCCGCCGCAACCCCGCCGCGGTGATCTCCTGGAGCGTGGCCGTCCGCACGAAATCCGCCGCGCTGAGGCCGCCGCGCGCGGCCGCGGCGCCGCTGGTCGGCAGCACGTGGTTCGAGCCCGTGACGTAGTCGCCCGACGCCTGCGCGCTGTACTGGCCCACGAAGACCGTTCCCGCGCGGGTGAGCCGCGCCGCCAGGGCGCGCGTGTCGCACACGAGGTGCTCGGGGGCCAGCCGCTGGCTGAGCGCCACCGCCTCGTCGAGCGTCCGCGTCAGGACGATGCCACCGTTGCGGGCCAGCGCGACCCGCGCCGGACCGGCCCTGGGCATCTGCCGCCGGATCTCTTCGCCCACGCGCCGTGCCAGGCGCTTCGAGGGTGTGATCAGGATCGCCCGGGCTTCGGGGTCGTGCTCGGCCTGCGCGATGAGATCGGCTGCTATCCACGCAGGACGCCCGGCGCTCGACACGACCGCAATCTCGCTGGGGCCCGCGAAGAAATCGATCGCGCACGCCGCCGAGACCCGCGCCTTCGCGGCCGCCACCCAGGCGTTGCCGGGCCCCACGATCTTGTCCACGCGCGGCACGCTCGCGGTGCCGTACGCGAGCGCCGCGACGGCGTGCGCGCCGCCGACGCGGAAGAACCGCGTGACGCCCGCCTCGAGTGCGGCATAGAGCACCGTCGCATCCGGCCGCGGGCAGACGGCCACGATTTCGGGCACTCCGGCGACGCGGGCCGGGATCGCGGTCATCAGCAGGGACGAGGGGAGGGGATAGCGGCCGCCCGGGACGTAGCAGCCGACGCGGTCGAGCGGCAGGACCCGCTGACGGATCGTCACGCCGGCCACCGGGCTGACGGACCACTCGCGGGGCACCTGCTTCCGCGCCACCGCGGCGACGTGCCTCGCGGCAGTCGCAATCGCCTTCCGGACTTCGGGTCGCACCTCGCTCGCAGACGCGGCGATCTCGCGGCGTGACACTTCGATCGCGCCCTCCAGCCGGTCGAATCGCCGCGCGAAGACGCCCAGGGCCTCGTCGCCGCGCTCCCGCACGCGTGTCACGATGCGGGCCACCGCGCGGTCGAGGCTCGGATTGCTGCCCGGCCGGCGATCGAGCAGCGCCGCAACCGCTTTCGTGTCGGTGGAGTTGATGATCCGCATCTGCCTCAGGTTCAAGGTTCGAGGTTCTACGCGCCCGGTTCGCCTAGATGACGATCTTGTTGAGGGGGTATTCGACGATGCCGTGGCCGCCGGCGGCTTTCAGCCGCGGGATCAGATCGCGGACGGTCCGCTCCTCGATGATCGTGTTCAGCGCCACCCAGTCGTCGTCGCTCAGGGGCGAGATCGTCGGCCGCTGGAGCGCCGGCAGCAGCGCGAGCACGCGCTCGAGATCCACGCGGCGGACGTTCAGCATGATCCCGACCCGTCCCTGTGCTTCGATGGCGGCCTTCAGCAGCAGCGCGATGTTCTCGAGCTTCGTCCGGCGCCAGGCGTCCTCGAGGGCCTTGCGGTTCGCGATGAGCTGCGTGTTCGATTCCAGCACAGTGTCGATGACGCGGAGACGATTGGCCCGCAGGGACGAGCCCGTTTCGGTCACCTCCACGATCGCGTCGGCCAGGACGGGCGGCTTCACCTCGGTGGCTCCCCAGGAGAACTCGACCGTCACGCCGATCCCCTGCCGCGAGAAGTACGCCTGGGTGGCGCGCACCAGCTCGGTGGCCACGGTGCAGCCCTCGAGATCGGCCGGCGTCCTGAACCGCGATTCCTCGGGCACTGCGAGCACCCATCGGACCTTGCCGAAACTCTGCTTCGCGTACACGAGATCGGCGAGCGGCACGATCATCTCGCGGTCGCCGTTGCCGGAGGTGTGCTCGGCGATCCAGTCCTGGCCGGTCAGCCCCGCATCCAGCACGCCGTCGCCGACGTAGCGGGCCATCTCCTGCGCGCGAATCAGCATGCAGTCGATCTCGGGGTCGTCGATCGCGGGGAAGTAGGAGCGCGTGCTCGCGTAGATGTTGAACCCGGCCCGCGCGAAGAGCTGGATGGTCGCGTCCTGCAGCGAGCCTTTCGGGATGCCGAGCTTGAGCTTGTTCATGAGCCTGATCCGGATCCTCCCGCCTCGCCCTCCCACTCGCGGAAGAAGCAGCTCCGCTCCCCCGTGTGACAGACGCTGCCCTCGCCGAGACGCCTGACTTTGACGAGCAGCGTGTCATCGTCGCAGTCGACGAGCAGCTTCGTCACCTGCAGGCGGTTGCCGGAGGTCTCCCCCTTGGTCCAGAGCTTTCCACGCGTGCGGCTGAAGAAGGTGGCGAAGCCGCTGCGGACCGTCGCGTTCAGCGCATCCTGGTTCATGAAGCCCACCATGAGGACTTCGTTGGAGACCTCGTCCTGGATGACCGCCGGAATGAGCCCGCCAAGTTTCGAAAAATCCATCAGAATGTCCGGCCCGGCGGCCCAATCGCCGCAGAAAACAAAAAACCCCGCGCGGGACGCTCCCGGCGGGGCCTTCGAGTGCACTCGTGTGTTCGGATTCGACTACGTGCTGCAGAACTCGACCGGCCCGCCGGAGCAGGAGCCATGGTGGTGCCGGTGGTGGTGCTGCGCGCGAACCATCGTCCAGAAGAGACTAGCGCCCGCCGGAGGCCGATGTCAAATCGGACACGGGCGTCGAGGCCTTCGCGTCGTCGCTGCGCCAGTCCGGGACGCCATAGGCGGTGCCGTCCGGGCCCACCCAGATCGTGTGTGCGGCCCCCTGCCGATGGCGGTCGGCGAGCTCGTGGCCCATGGCCCGAAGCGCCGCGAGGGCGTCCTCCCCGAATCGGCCGGCCTCGACAGTGACGCGATCCGGCAGCCACTGATGATGCAGCCGGGGAGCGTCCACGGCCTCCCGGGCCGTCATGCCGAACGTCGTCACGCCGAGGATGATGCGCAGGACCGTATTGGGAATGGTGCGGTCCCCTGGCGATCCCGTGACCAGCACGAGCTTTCCGTTGCTGGACACGATGGTCGGCGTCATCGAGCTGAGCATCCGCTTGCCGGGGGCGATCAGGTTCGGGCGGGTCCCGATATCCCCACGCTCGTTTGTGTCACCCGGCCTCCTGTTGAAATCGCCCATCTCGTTGTTCAGGAGGAACCCGGCGCCTTTGACGACGACTTTCGAACCGTAGCCGCCCTCGAGTGTATAGGTCAGCGCGACCGCCATGCCCGTGCGATCGACGACCGACACGTGCGTCGTCTCTGCAGCCTCCTGCGACATCGGCATCGACACGATGTCGCGGCCCAGCTCGACGCTGCTCGACGCCCGTTCGGGATCGATTGATGCTGCCAGTCGCCTTGCGTGTGCTTTCGAGGTGAGCCTCGACACCGGCACGGCCGTGAAATCGGGATCGCCGAGGTGCCGCGCGCGATCGAGGAACGCGCGGCGCATCGCCTCGATCTGGAGGTGGAGTCCCGGTGCCGTGAGGAAGCCTCTGGACGGGAGGTCGAACTGCTCGAGGATGTTGAGCATCTCCACCAGCGCCACGCCGCCGCCGCTCGGCGGCGGCATGGTGATGATGTCGTGCCCGCGGTAGGTGCCTCGAACGGGGCGGCGCTCCTTCGCCCGGTACGCCGCCAGATCGGCCTTGGAGATGAGGCCGCCGTTGGCGGCCATGTCGGCCGCGATGAGATCCGCGAGCGGGCCGCGGTAGAAGGCATCTGCGCCGCCATCGGCAATCGCCTGCAGCGTCCGGGCAAGATCTGCCAGGACCATGCGGTCCCCGGCTGACCAGGCACCGCCGCCCGGCTTTCCGTAGGCGGCCACCGACGCCGGGAATCGCGCCATCGGACCCTGGAGCTGCTCGTTGAGATCGTCGGCGAGCGCTTTGCTGAGCGTGAAGCCTCCGGCGAGCCCGACCGCCGGCATGACGACGTCCTTCCACGGACGCCGCCCCAGCTTCCGGTGAGCCAGCTCGAGGCCGCGGACCGTGCCGGGGACGCCCGGTGCCAGGTATCCGGACGCCGTGAGGCCGCGGTCGATCTCGCCGTCGGCGCCGAGGAACATCGTCGGCGTGGCCCTGAGCGGCGCCTTCTCGCGAAAGTCGAAGGCGGTCGCACGCCCATTCGCCTGACGGACGATCATGAAGCCGCCGCCGCCGATGTTGCCGGCGGAGGGATAGGTTACGGCGAGCGCGAAGGCAGTTGCCACGGCGGCGTCGACCGCGTTGCCGCCCCCCGCCAGAACTGCCGCCCCTGCGTCGCACGCCGGCCCCGATACGCAGACCACCAGGCCGTCCCGCGATGGCACACCAGGGTCGGGCGCCTGTCGCGGGACCCAGACGAGGAGCGTGAGCGTTGCGAGAAGGGCGGGACGCATCATTCGCCGCTATCGACCCTGCGCCGCGGTGGTCGTCGGCTTCGCCGCAGGCCGCTTCCACTTCTCGAACCAGTAGCGGAGGTACAGCTGCGTGCGCACGAAGTTCGAGGGGACACTCGTCGTGCCGTGCCACTCATCGTTGAAGCGGATCATGGCGGTGGGTACCTTGCGCAGCTTCAGCGCGCTGTAGTACTGCTCCGTCTGCGGCATCGGCGTCCGCAGGTCGTTGACGCCTGTCATCAACATCGTCGGCGTGCGAACGTTGCCCACGTAGGTGAGGGGCGAGCGCCTGATGTGCTCGGTCGGGTCTTCCCAGGGCAGCTTGGCGAAATTGTAGTACCAGCTCGCGCCGTCGGTGGTTCCCACGAAGCTGAGCCAGTCGGTCACCGGACAGTTGGCTGACGCGGCCGCGAACCGATCCGTGTGCCCGACCACCCAGGCGGTGAGCACGCCCCCGCCGCTGCAGCCGGTCACGAACATGTTCTGCTCGTCCACGAAGCCCTTCGCCAGCAGGGCGTCGACCCCCGCCATCAGGTCGTCGTAGTCCTTCCCCGGGTAGGCGTTCTTGATCGCGTTGCCGAAGGCGCTCCCGTAACCCGTGCTGCCGCGTGGATTCGTGTACAGCACCACGTAGTCGCTGGCCGCGTGCTCCTGCCAGCCGAAGTTGAAGCCGACGCCGTACATGCTGTGCGGGCCGCCGTGGATGTGGAGCTGCATCGGATACTTGCGGGCGGGGTCGAAATCCGGCGGCGTGACGTACCAGCCCTGGATCCGGAGGCCGTCCGGGGAGCTGTACCACATTTCGTGAACCTCGCCCAGCTTCCTGCCCCCGAGCACGTCCTCGTTGACGGTCGTGAGCTGCCTGATGGCCGCGGGCGACCTCACATCGAAGGCCACCACGTCACCCGGCTTGTGGAATGCGGTGAGCGTGCCGACGGCCAGCCCCTTCGCGGACATGTCGGAGACGGCGAGGATGTGTGAGCCGGTCGTGACCGGCTGCACCTTCCCTGCGCCCGTGGCGGGGATGGCGAGCTGGTAGAGGTTCTGCGTCCCTTCATTCTGCGCCGTGAAGTACAGGACACTGCCGTCGCCGGACCAGCGGAGGTTCGAGGCGGCCCGATCCCAGTCGCCCGAAATCAGGCGCGCCTCAGAACCGTCGATATTCATCAGGTAGATGCGGCTGTCGACCCACGTGTCGGTCGTCCAGTCGTATCCGGTGTAGGCGACGCGTCTGCCATCGGGGGAGACCGTCGGGTTGCCGTCCGGACCCTTGCGGCGCGTGAGCTGGCGAATCGCCCCTCCCGCTGCGTCCACGGCGTAGATCTCGGACTCGCGCCACTGGTACTCGCCGTCCTCGGCGCGCAAGCCGCTGAAGAGAATGCTCCGGCCGTCCGGGGTCCATTCCGCGCCGCTGTGATCGAAGTTGCCCGTCGTCAGCTGCCGGGGAGTCCCGCCGACGGCGGGAACGACGAAGATATGACGGTATCCGACGTCGGTGAACCCTGTACGGTCGCGGCGGTAGTTCAGTCGCTCGACGATTCGAGGCGGCTCCGTCCACTTCGCCCCCGACGGCGCTTTCGGCATCTTGATCGGCCAGCTGTTGCGCTCCTCCAGCAGCATGGCGAAGGAGATCTGCGTGCCGTCCGGGGACCACGCCAGCGCCGAAGGCGTCTGCTCGACCCGCGTGACCTGCGACGTGGCGCCCTCCGCATCCATCCATCGCACGAAGATCTGCGTCCCGCGAGGCTCGCCCGGAGCCGTATAGACGATGCGATCGCCGGAAGGCGACCACCGGGCGTTCGAGCCCTTCGCCAGGAATCGGTTCCGGCTGCCGTCCGCGTTCATGATCCAGAGCGCGCTTTCCCGGCGATCGTTCATCCTGTCGATCCAGCCGCGCGTGTAGACGATTTGCGTGCCGTCCGGCGAGAGCTGCGGATCGCTGACGGTCTCCATCTCGAGATAGAGGTCCAGCGTCAGGCGATCGTGGCGGTCCGGCCGGTCCGAGGGCGAGGGATCCTGTCGCGCGCCCAGACCGGTTGGAAGGCAGGCGAGCGCCAGACCCAGTGCAAGCACCCGTTGCAGCATGTCAGCCTCCAGGTGAGACGGGGGAGCCGGTCAGCCATTCGCCTGGTCGCGAATACAGCCGCGGCACGGGAATTGTAAAGTAAAGCCTCCGCTCGAGGTTGGCCGCCAGCCTTGGCAGACGGGAGCAGGATGCGCATCTGGCCTGGACGTCCGTATCCGCTCGGTGCGTCGTACGACGGCGCCGGGACGAATTTCTCGCTGTTTTCCGAAGTGGCCACGCGCGTGGAGTTGTGCCTCTTCGACCCGCAGGGGCAGGAGTCGAGGGTAGACCTTCCCGAAACGACGGCCCTCTGCTGGCATGGCTACCTGCCCGACGTCGGGCCCGGGCAGCTCTATGGCTTCCGCGTGCATGCGCCATGGGACCCGGATCACGGCCGGTGGGGCAACCCTGCCAAGCTCCTCCTCGATCCGTATGCCAAGGCCGTGGAAGGTCTGTGGGCCTGGAACGAGGCGCTGCTCCCCTACCAGCCGGGCCAGCCCGAGTCGTCGAAGAACGATCTCGACAGCGCCCCGTTCACCGCGAAGAGCGTCGTCATCAGCCCGTTCTTCGACTGGGGCTACGACTGCCGCCCGAACACGCCGTGGCACAGGACCGTCGTGTACGAGACGCACGTGAAGGGGTTCACGAAGACCCACCCGGAGATCCCGGAGGAGCTGCGCGGCACCTACGCCGGCATGGCCCATCCCGCGGCCGTCCGCTACCTGCAGCGGCTGGGCGTCACCGCGGTGGAGCTGCTGCCGGTCCACCAGTTCGTGCAGGATTCGACGCTCGGTGACAAGGGTCTGCGGAACTACTGGGGCTACAACTCGATCGCGTATCTTGCGCCGCACAACGAGTACGCGCGGCGACGTGGCGGGAACCAGGTGCAGGAGTTCAAGCACCTGGTGAAGACGCTGCACGCGGCCGGCATCGAGGTGATTCTCGACGTGGTCTACAACCACACCGCCGAGGGCAATCATCTGGGCCCGGTGCTGTCGTTCAAGGGGATCGACAATGCGGCCTACTACCGGCTGATGGCGGACAACGGCCGCTACTACATGGACTACACGAGCACGGGCAATACCCTCAACATGCGGCATCCGCACGTGCTGCAGCTCATCATGGACAGCCTGCGGTACTGGGTCCTCGACATGCACGTGGACGGGTTCCGGTTCGACCTGGCGGCGACGCTCGCGCGCGAGCTGCACGACGTCGACCGGCTGTCGGCGTTCTTCGATCTGATTCAGCAGGATCCGGTGGTGAGCCAGGTCAAGCTGATCGCGGAGCCATGGGACCTCGGCGAGGGCGGCTACCAGGTCGGCAACTTCCCGCCCCTCTGGTCCGAGTGGAACGGCAAGTACCGGGACACCGTGAGGGACTTCTGGCGCGGCACCGACCGCACGCTCGCCGAGTTCGCGTATCGGTTCACGGGCAGCTCGGATCTCTACGCGGGCACGGCGCGACGTCCCTACGCGAGCATCAACTTCATCACGGCCCACGACGGGTTCACGCTCCGCGATCTCGTCTCGTACAACGAGAAGCACAACGAGGCGAACGGCGAGGAGAACCGCGACGGCGAGAGCCACAACCGATCCTGGAACTGCGGCGTGGAAGGACCGACCGACGATCGGCAGGTGAACGAGCTGCGCGCGCGCCAGCAGCGCAACTTCCTTGCGACGCTGATGCTCTCGCAGGGCGTGCCCATGCTGCTCGGCGGCGACGAGATGGGCAGGACCCAGCGGGGCAACAACAACGCCTACTGCCAGGACAACGAGGTATCGTGGTTCGACTGGGGTCGGATCGACGAAGGCCTGCTGCAGTTCACGCGTCGGCTCGTGCGGCTGCGTCATCGCCACGCCGTCCTCTGCCGGCGCCGCTGGTTCCAGGGACGGCCGATTCACGGCTCGGCCGTCAGCGACATCGGCTGGTTCACGCCGGCCGGCGCGGAGATGTCGGAGGAGGACTGGCGCGCGGGCTTCGCGAAGGCGCTCGGCGTCTTCCTGAACGGGCGCGGCATCCCCACCCCGGACGAGCGCGGCGAGCAGATCGTGGACGCCAGCTTCTACGTGATGTTCAATGCCCATCACGAGCCAATCGCCTTCACCCTGCCGCCGGAGAAATGGGGGGAGGCCTGGACCGAGGTCATGGACACCTCGGTCGACGGCCAGCACATGATGGAGGAGTCGCGCGGCCGCGAGTCGTATGCCGGCGACGTCGTCAAGGTGCAGCCCTTGTCGCTCGTGCTGCTCAGGCGGCTCGAGGGGGTCAGCCGGCCGGCCCGCCGGCGACGCGCGCGACCATCACCTCGGTAGCCTTGACGACGGCCAGAGCCTCCTCGCCTCGGCGGAGCTTCAGCTCGTCGAGAGCGTCGCGCGTGATCACCGCCGTGAGGACCTGGTCGCCGATCCGCAGCCGCACCTGCGCCAGCAGTCCCTCCGTCCGTACTTCCTCCACGATGCCGCGCAACTGATTGCGCCCGCTCAGCGTGACAATGGCGCCGGCCCCGGCCGGCTGCCGCCGCCGGCGACGTCCCCGCCGCGCGCCCGCCAGCAGCCGGTCGATCTCCGCCTCCGGAATCCGGTGGTGGCCGCCGGCGGTGGGGTGGGTCCGCAGCCGCCCCTTGTAGATCCACTGTTTGATGGTCGGGTAGCTGACGCCCAGGCGCGCCGCGGCCTGGCGGGGAGTCAGGAGCATAGCCATGAGCCCGCTGAAACGGAACGTCCTGAAGCCGGAGGGAGGAACGGCGGGCCGTTCGGCACGATGAGCAGAATCGGCTAGGATCGTGGTGAAATCAAGCTTAAAGCGGGCTGAACCGTATATGTTTCTGCATGTCCTGCTCGCGGCGCTGGCCGCTGGCGCGGCCGCTCCGGCCCCCGAGGGGCCGCTCACCGTGTCGGCCGCCATCAGCCTGACGGAGGCGCTGGAGGCGGTCGCGGACGCGTGGCGCCGGTCCGGCGGTGCGGACGTCCGGTTCAACTTCGGCGCGTCCAACAGCCTGGCCCGTCAGATTCTGCTGGGCGCCCCGGTCGACGCCTTCGTCAGCGCGGACGCCGCCCAGATGGACCTCGTCGAGCGCGCCGGCCGGCTCGTGCCCGGTTCGCGCGTGGAGGTGGTGCGCAATCGGCTCGCAGTGGTGGCCCGCCCGGCGAGCGCGGCGTTCGTCCGCGAGCAGTTCGACCGGGCGCCGCCAGAGATCCGGCGGCTCGCCATAGGCGACCCGCAGGCCGTGCCGGCCGGCGTGTACGCGGGACAGTATCTGGAATCACGGGGACTCTGGACGGCCTATCGGTCGCGGGTGGTGCCCGCGGCCAGCGTCCGCGCCGCGCTCGCGGCCGTCGAGAACGGCGCCGCCGATGCGGCGATCGTCTACGCCTCGGACGTCCGCGTGGCGCGCCGCGCGGTCCTGTCGTTTGTGGTGGACCCGCGCGAGGGGCCGCCAATCGTCTATCCCGGAGCCGCCATCGCGGCGTCCACCCGGCAGTCGGACGTCGCGGCGTTCCTGGCGTTCCTCCGGTCGCCGGAGGCCCAGGCCGTCTTCGAACGGCACGGCTTCCTGCCCCTCGCCCGCTGATGATGGACGTCTGGCGCATCACGCTCTTCACGGTGGCGACCGCAGGCCTGGCCACGCTGCTGATGCTCGTGCCCGGGCTCTGGCTCGCGTGGCTGCTGGCCCGCCGCCGCTTCCCCGGCCGCGTGCTGGTCGAAACGTTCGTGTCGCTGCCGCTCGTGCTGCCGCCGGTCGCCACGGGGCTCCTGCTCCTGATGCTGGTGTCGCCACAGGGCCCTGTCGGACGGGTGCTGGCGGCGGTCGGCATCGAGGTGGTCTTCACCTGGCGCGCCGTGGTGCTGGCGATGACCGTGATGGGCCTGCCCCTCTTCGTGCGCGCCGCGAGGGCGGGATTCGAGCAGGTCGACCGGCGCTTCGAAGCCGGGGCCGCGACGCTCGGCGCGGCACCTCTCCGGGTCTTCCTGACGATTACGCTGCCGCTGGCCAGGCCCGCAGTCCTCGCCGCGGCGGTGCTCGGCTTCGCCCGCGCCCTCGGCGAGTTCGGCGCCACCATCATGATCGCCGGCAGCATTCCAGGCGCGACGCGCACGCTGGCCGTCGCGATCTACTCGTTCGCCGAGACGGGCCGGGATCGCGAGGCTGCCGTGCTGCTCGGGGTGTCGGCAGTGATTGCCTTCACGGCTCTCTGGATCTCGAACGTCCTCACGGCCCGGGCGGGCCTCCGGACGTGATTGATCTCGATCTCGAGCTCCACCAGGGCGCCTTCACGCTGGAGATTCGTCACCAGCTGGCCGGGCGGGTGACTGCGCTCTTCGGCCCTTCCGGAGCGGGCAAGACGACGGTGCTCGACGTGATCGCCGGCCTGCGCGGGGTCTCGCGCGGGTCGATCGCGGTGAACGGACGGGTGCTGGTGGATTCCTCGCGCGGCATCTCGGTGCCGCCTCACCGGCGCCACGTCGGCTACGTGCCCCAGGACGTCGCCCTCTTTCCACACCTGAGCGTCCGCCGCAACATCCTCTACGGGCGACGGCACGGGCAGGTGCTGTCGATCGACGTCGTCGCGACGATGCTGGAGGTGCTGCCGCTGCTCGATCGCGGCGTCTCGTCGCTCTCCGGGGGTGAGCGGCAGCGCGTGGCGCTGGCACGGGCGCTGATGTCGTCGCCGGACGTGCTCCTGCTGGACGAGCCGCTCGCGGCCGTCGACGTGGAGCTGCGGCACCGGATCCTGCCGTACCTCGAGAAGGTGCGGGACGAGCTGCGTGTGCCGATCGTGTACGTCTCTCACGATCGGGACGAAGTCCGGCGCATCGCGGATCATGCCGTCCTGCTCGCGGGTGGCCGCGTGGTCCGCGCCGGATCGCCGATGGTCGTCCTGTGAATCGCCGATGGCGCGCGGAGGCTCGTCGTCCGGGACGGGACGCGGATGCACGCGGATATGCGTCCGGGTGACGGGACGGGGATGAACGTGGATGGACGCGAGGGGCTGCTT
>DASPFV010000286.1:0-7948 GCA_035620975.1 Vicinamibacterales bacterium | reverse complement strand
GTCGAGAGCTACGCGAGGGACCTCGCCATGCTGGTGGCGTTCGCCGGCAGACGCGATCGAACGCCCGACCAGCTCGATCGGCGGGACCTCGACGCGTTCGTGCGATCGCTGATGTCCCGGGGATTGTCTCCGCGCTCGGTGGCGCGGACCGTGGCCTGTGTGCGAGGGTTCTACAAGTTCGTGGCGATCGAGCAGAAGCGCGACGTGAATCCGGCCGACGACCTGCGGGCGCCGCGCGCGTGGCCCGCGCTGCCGCGCTTTCTGGATCTCGAGGAAGTGGACCGGTTGCTCGCGCAGCCCGATACGAGCACGGTGCGTGGCCTGCGCGACAAGGCTCTCATCGAGGTGCTGTATGCGACGGGCCTGCGCGTCTCGGAGCTCGTGGCGCTGCGGCCCGGCGATCTGCACCTCGACGAGGGATACCTGGTGTGCCTCGGCAAGGGGGAGAAGGAACGGATCGTTCCCATCGGACAGGACGCCGTGCACTGGGTCGGGCGGTACATGAGGGAGGCGCGGCGACGGCTGCTCCACCGGCGTTCGTCGTCGCCATGGCTGTTCGTCAATGCGCGCGGCGGCGGCGCGCTGACCAGGGTCGGCTTCTGGAAGATTCTGAAGGAGTACGGGCTCAAAGCCGGTGTGACGCGCGAGCTCAGCCCGCACGTCCTGCGCCATTCCTTCGCCACCCACCTGCTCGATCGCGGCGCGGACCTGCGCGCCATTCAGGCAATGCTCGGCCATGCGGACCTGTCGACCACGCAGATCTACACACACGTGCTCGAGGCGCGGCTGCGCGCCGTCTACGACCGCTTCCACCCGCGCAGTTGAGCACGCGTCCGAGCCTCGAGGACCCCACCGTCGGGCCACAGGGTCATCGATGAGGCAGATCGGGCCGCGCACGGGTCCTGAACCGCGGCGCCGCAGGAACGTCCAATGTTCATAGGGTCCGACGAGAGTCGCGAGACGGATAACCGGAGACTGCCGATGGAACGCACATGGCGCGAGAAGCTCGAAGGCACGACTGAACAGGCGCTGGCACAGATCAAGCGCCTCATCGACGAGGGCAACGTCCGGCGCGTACTGGTCAAGCACCAGGGCCGGGTCGTCGCAGAGTTCCCGCTCACGGTTGGCGTCGTCGGCACCGTCATCGCCCCGCTTGCCGCCGCCATCGGAGCCTTGACGGCCGTACTGGCCGAATGCTCCATCGAGGTCGAGAAATCCACTCCGCCGGCAGCACCTCCAGATACCTCCGAATCGCCGGGCGGGACGATCACCTGATGGTCGAGAGCCGCCAGACAGCCAGCCAGGCGAAGTGACCGGCGCGAGCCCGGAACCCGGGCTGCTGGAAGGCTTGCCGCTCTGCGTCTCGATCTGCTACATTGGTCGGATTTTGCGAGTGCTTGCGACGGGGGCGCGAACCCGCCAGTTCAGGCCGGGACGGTCCTTTCACTGTTTTCTGCAGGAGCTCTAGACACATGAGTCGCACGGGCCGTTATCTGTTCACGTCGGAGTCGGTGACCGAGGGGCACCCCGACAAGATTGCCGATCAGATTTCCGACAGTATCCTCGACGCGATCCTGGCCCAGGATCCGGTGGGCCGCGTGGCGTGCGAGACGCTGGTGACGACGGGGCTGGCGATCATCGCGGGGGAGATCACGACGAGCTGCTACGTGGACTTCCCGAAGATCGTCCGGGAGACGATCCGGGACGTGGGGTACACGCGGGCGAAGTTCGGGTTCGACGCGGAGACGTGCGCGGTGCTGTCGTCGATTCACGAGCAGTCGCCGGACATCGCGATGGGGGTGGACCCGGGCGGGGCGGGGGACCAGGGGCTGATGTTCGGGTATGCGTGCACCGAGACGGCCGAGCTGATGCCGATGCCGATCATGCTGGCGCACAAGCTGGTGAAGGGGCTGTCGCAGGCGCGGCGGGAGGGGGTGCTGGAGTATCTGCGGCCGGACGGGAAGTCGCAGGTGACGGTGGAGTACGAGCACGGGCGGCCGGTGCGGGTGGACGCGGTGGTGGTCTCGACGCAGCACAGCTCGCTGGTGTCGAACGAGACCTTGCGCGAGGACCTCGTGGACCGGATCGTCTCGCAGGTGATTCCCGCCGAGATGATGGACGCGAAGACGCGCGTGCTGATCAACCCGACGGGCCGGTTCGTGGTGGGCGGGCCGCACGGGGACGCCGGGGTGACGGGGCGGAAGATCATCGTGGACACCTACGGGGGGGCGGCGCCGCACGGCGGGGGCGCGTTCTCGGGGAAGGACCCGACGAAGGTGGACCGGTCGGCGAGCTACATGGCGCGCTACATCGCGAAGAACGTGGTGGCGGCGGGGCTGGCGGACCGGTGCCTGGTGCAGCTGGCGTATGCGATTGGGGTGGCCGAGCCCGTGTCGGTGCTGATCGACACGTACGGGACGGGGCAGGTGCCCGACGAGCGGATGAGCGAGATCGTGCGGGCGAACTTCAAGCTGACGCCGCGGGGCATCATCGAGATGCTGGACCTGCGGCGGCCGATCTACCGCCGGACGGCGGCGTTCGGGCACTTCGGCCGGACCGAGCCGGAGTTCACCTGGGAGCGCACCGACAAGGCCAACGCCCTCCGCGCGGATGCCGGCGCCGCCTCGGCGGCCGCACGCACCTAGAGGCCTGGACCCGCTCGGAACCTGACCACGTGAGTCACGTTATTCCGGCGTCGAGGCCGACCGCGCGGCAGCGCGGCGTTATCAAACAATGCGACTCCAGCGATGCGGAGCCTCGAGGGTCCGAGGTGCAGCCTCTCTAGAGTTCGCGTGAGGCGCGGTTTGCCGCCCTCGCGGCGCCGCGGCGTTCCGCGCCCATGCGCAGGCTTCTCATCACGACGGCGGCCCTCGCGCTCGCCGCCGTCGTTCTCCTCCTGGTCTTCCTCTACCTGACGGGTCCCCCGGATTCGCGTCCGGCCGTGGGGGCTCCCGATCCCGACCTGGCGGGCCGCAGCGTGGCGGGCGCCTATCACGTTCACACCACGCGGTCCGATGGCGCGGAAGACCGGGACGCCGTGGCCGCAGCCGCAGCACGGGTGGGCCTTCATTTCGTCATCTTCACCGATCACGGGGATGGCACCGCTCCACCGATGCCGCCAGGATACCTGCATGGTGTGCTGTGCGTCGACGGCGTGGAGATCAGCACGGACGGCGGCCATTACGTCGCGCTCGGCATGGCTGCTGCGCCGTACCCGCTCGGCGGCAGCGCCGCGAGCGTGGTCGAAGACGTCCGACGCCTTGGCGGCTTCGGCATCGCGGCCCACCCCGGCTCCGCCAAGCCGGGGCTCGATTGGACCGACTGGTCCCTCCCCGTGGACGCCATCGAGTGGCTCAACGCCGACAGCGAGTGGCGGGACGAGCCGCTCAGCCAGCTGGCCAGAGTCCCGTTCGATTATCTGCTGAACCCTGCGGCCGCCCTCGCCTCGCTGCTCGACCGCCCCGTCGATGTGTTCCGTCAGTGGGATGCCGTGTCAGCCCAACGCCCGCTGGCCGGGCTGGCGGCTCACGACGCGCACGGTGGCATGTCGCGGCGGGTCGAAGACGGTCAGCGGTTCGCCTGGCTGGGCATGCCCTCCTACGAGGCGAGCTTTTCGGCGTTCTCGCTCACCGCGATCCTGCGCGAGAGGTTCTCGTCCGACGCCCCTGCCGACGCCCGCCGGCTCCTCGAGGCTGTTCGCGCAGGCCGCGTGTTCACGACTATCACCGCAGTCGCCAGTCCGGGCTGGCTCGACTTCCGCGGCCGGCAGTCCGGAGCCGCAGTGGAAATGGGGGAGTCGCTGGCAGGGGAGCACCCCACGACCTTCTCGGTGCGCGTCCCGCGCGTGTCAGGCGGCACGACCGTACTCGTCTGCAACGGCGCCGACGCCGCGTCTTCGACGGCAGCCGATCTGACCGCCGAGATTCGGGGGGCCGGCGCGTGCAGGGCAGAGGTGAGGATTGCGGGAGCGCCCGGCGCTCCGCCGGTTCCCTGGCTCGTGAGCAACCCCATTTATCTGCACGGGCCGAAGGCCCCGGCCGCTGTTCCCGACGAGCAGCCACTCGAGATCGCGCTCCCGGTCGATGAGCGTGCTCTCGTGATCGAGAAAGATCCCTCGTCGCGGGCAGAACTGGATGTCGAGGGTCGGGAAGCCACACTCGATTTCCAGCTCGGCCCGGGCGACCGCCTCAGCCAGTACGTGGCGCTCGCGGGCCCGGTCGCCCCGCCGGCGCCGGAGTTCGATCGGATCGTGTTCACGGCCGGTTCTTCCCGGCCGCTGCGGCTTTCGGTTCAGCTGCGAACCGACGCAGGCGGGGGAGCGCGATGGGGGACGTCGGTCTACCTCCCGGGCGAACCCCTGCGGGTCGTCATCCCTATCGACCGCCTGCAGCCCTACCAACCGGGGACTGGCACGCCCGAGCGGTCGGAGGTGACGTCGATCCTGCTTGTGGTTGATCTCACCAACGCTCACCCCGGGTTCGAAGGGAGACTCCAGGTCAGTGATCTGGCGCTCGCCAGGGGCCTGCCCTCCCGCTAGACTTCGCCGGCTCTTCCGACACACATCGGCTCCCTCTGCGGCGAGCCAACAGTATCACGTAACTAGTACGCTAGTGCACTAGTGTGCTAGGATGCTGGCCGTGCTGTTCAGTCTGGACCCCGAGGACCCCCGACCGACCTACCGCCAGATCGCGGACGAGGTGCAGCGCTGTGTCGCGGTAGGCGTGCTGAAACCGGACGATCCGCTGCCCGGCGTCCGGCAGCTCGCCGGCCAACTGAAGGTGAACGCGAACACCGTCCAGCATGCCTATCGCACCCTGGAGCATGAAGGCACGGTGCACGTGAAGCGGGGCAGGGGCACCTTCGTCGCCGGCCGGCCGCGGGAGGTCAAGGGACGTCAGCAGACTGTCGCGCGGCAGATTGCGGAGCGCATGCTGCGCGAGGGGTACCGTCACGGGCTGCTCGCCAGCGATCTCCTGGAAGCCCTGCAGGAGATCGCGCCGAAGCGCCGCTGACCCGTGTGGTCCGGGTTGGCGTGGTCAGGTACGAACGCGGAGCACGAGATACGCGGCGAGGCTGAGCGTCATGATGTTCGGCGCCCAGCCGGCCAGCACCGGCGGCAGCAGGCCCCCGCTGCCGATGGCGACGAATGCGCTGCTCGCCACCCAGTATGTGAGGGCGATCACGATCCCGAGCCCGATCCCGTAGAGCGTTCCGCGTTTTCCCGTGCTCACGCCGAACGGGACCGCGAGCAGGGCCATCACGACGGTGACGAACGGAAACGCGGTGCGCCTCTGCAGCTCCACCGCAAGGGGGACGACGTTGAAGCCGCTGGCGGCGAGCTCGGCCACGTAGTCCCGCAGCTGCGGAACCGTCATCATCTCCGCGACCGGCTGCTCCGTCGCGAAGTACTCCGGCGGCTCGAGGTCGGGCAGCGGACCCTCCGGCATGGGCTGCCACTTTGGTGGCATCTGCCTGAAGTCCTGCACCCAGCCCTCGAATCCGGTCCATCCGCTGCCGGCATACGCCGCCCGTCTGACGAAGGTCTGCGACTCCAGGCGCCAGGCGCGCGGCTCGGGCTCGTAGATGGCCAGGGAAATGATCTCCCGCCTCCCGGGGTCGAAGAAGCCGTAGTGATAGATCGCGCCGTCGCGCCCGATCACCCAGCGCCGGATGAGCGTGCTGAACGTCCGGGCCTGCCGGCCGCGGATCTGGGCGTCCAGGATCTCGGCCTGCCGGTTGGCCCTGGCCATGATCTGCTGGTCCAGTGAGTACAGGACGCCGCTGAAGAGGAGCGACAGGAGCAGTACCGGCACGGCCGCGCGGTAGAGGCTCACGCCGCAGGCCTTCATCACGGTCAATTCGCTGCTGCGCGTCAGCACTCCGAAGGTGACCAGAACGCTCAACAGGGCAGCTATCGGGACGATGTAGTAGATGAACTGCGGCGTGGAGTACAGCATGAACGACACGACCGTGCCCGTCGTCGCCTGGCCCTTGAAGATCTTGTCCGACTTGTCGATGAAGGTGGAGATGTAGAACAAGCCGAGGAGCGCCAGGAACGACAGCGCCACGACGCGGAGATACAGGCGGGCGATGTATCGATCCAGCAGCCCTGGCCTCGGCGCCGACAGGCGGGGGACTCTGATGACGAGGACGACCCCCCCGCGAGGCGCAGCCGTCCTTGCCGCCGGCGCGGCTGCGGGCCCGGAGGCCACCGGCGTTGCCGGTGCCGCCTCGATCGCGCGGCTCGGCCGCCAGGACGAGAGCGACGGGATCCGGATCGGAACGCGGAAGGGCAACCGGGCATCGGCGAACCTCGCCCGCCAGATGAGCGCGGCGACACCGAACGGGCCCAGGATGAGGTTGGGGATCCAGCGGGCGAGCGCGGCGGGCAGGATCTGCCCCTTGGCCATCGACTCGGCGAGGAACATCGCCACGTAGTATGCGAAGATCACGGCGATCCCGACAACGAAGCCCGCCAGCTTGCCGTCGCGGGCGACGGTCAGGCCAAGGGCGAGCCCGATCACGGCGAAGACCAGGCAGGCCACTGGTATCGAGAACTTGGCGTGGATGGCCATGATTTCCGGGTGCGGGGAGTCACGGCCGCCGGCGACCTTCTCGGCGATCGTCTCTCTGAGCTGCGCGATCGTCTTCTCCGATACGCCCCTCGGCAGCTCCATCGGCCTGAACACATCGTCCGGGTTCAGCTTGAGGACCAGATCACCAGGGAAGACCGAGGTGTCGGTTTCACCCTGGCCGGAGGTGCGATAGCGGGTGCCGTCGGTCAGGACGAGATCGACCTGACGCTTCTCGCGGTCGAGCACCAGCCGGCCCCGGCGGGCCAGGAAGAGATCCGTCGTGCCCGGGCGGCTCGTGTCGGCCGCCATGACGTCCTTCCAGCCGGGCTGGCCGGGGTCCGCCTCATCCCGTGGGTACAGCACCCAGTGGGGGAAATCCTCGAAGAAGATCCGCGGCTTGATGTCGGTCTCGACCTTCTTCGTGATGATGTCCCAGGTAATGACCCGGAAGCGCTGGTTGGCATCCGGGATGGCCACGATCATCACCCACATCGTGGCCGCCATGGCCAGGGCGGCCAGCAGCATCACCGGCCTCAGGAGCCGGTAGGGGCTGACGCCACACGCCAGCAGGGCCACGCCCTCGCGGTCCGACGACATGCGTCCCAGTCCGATGAGCAGCCCGACGAGCAGCCCCATGGGGATGGTCAGTCCGAGGGCCTGCGGGGCCAGGAGCACGATGATTTCGGCAGCGGCGCGCCAGGGAACGCCCTTGGCAACGAGGGTCTCCAGCTGCCGCATGATCGGGGGCAGCTCGAGGATGAACGTGAAGATCAGGAGGGCCAGCAGGAATGGCGGGAGCACTTCCCGGATGACGTAGCGGTCGAGCGTTCTGAGCATGTCCGCGGCCTCAGGATAACACCTTCGTCCGGCCGGACCGTCCACGGGGGTTTCGCGGGGGACACGCCTGAACCCCGTCCGCAGACCATCCACAGCCACTCTTTTCGAGGCTTTCGGGCTGGGTCTGATAATGAGTGTTATGTTAACTAACGCGGCCAGGACTCTGGGTTCAAGGGTCCTGGCTCAAGGCTCCTCCTCGGTTCAGGTTTCCAGTTGCGCGTCCCCGGCGCGGACCCCGGCTGAAACCCGGAACCTGGACCCTGAACTTAGAACCTTGAACTTAGAAGCTGGTGCCTGGAACCTGGAACTAGGAACCTGGAACTAGGAACCTGGCTGGGAACCTGGAGCCGAACCACGAACCTTGAACCGAGGAACCTTGACCCTTGCTTGAGGACCTATTTCTGCTCGCGCAATTCCCGGATGATGGCCTCGAGCGCCGAGATCACCTCGTCGCGCTCGACCCGCGATTTCGCGAAACGCAGCTGGAGCTTGAAGGCCTTGGTGGGAGGCCGGTAGCTGAAGACGTACGCCTTCGG
>DASPFV010000285.1:0-4946 GCA_035620975.1 Vicinamibacterales bacterium | reverse complement strand
TCATGCGGAGCTGGCGGACCACGGTCATCGCCGCGGTGGCCATCCCGGCCTCGGTCATCTCCACCTTCGGGATGATGTGGGCCCTGGACTTCACGCTCAACAGCGTGACCATGCTCGCTCTGGTGCTGATGGTCGGGGTCGTCATCGACGACGCGATCGTGGTGCTCGAGAACATCTTCCGCTTCGTCGAGGAGAAGAAGCTCGGGCCGTTCGAGGCCGCGCGGCGGGCGACGGCCGAGATCGCGCTGCCGGTCATGGCCACGACGTTGAGCCTCGTCGTGATCTTCATCCCGGTGTCGTTCATGTCGAGCGTCTCGGGCCGGTTCCTGTACCAGTTCGGGTTCACCGCAGCGGTCGCCATCCTGGTGAGCCTGCTTGTCTCGTTCACCCTCACGCCGATGATGAGCGCCCGCATGCTGAAGCCGGACGACGTGGGCGGCGGGCACGGGGGGGCGGCCTCGCGGCGCGGCTTCTACCGCCACATCGAAGCGTTCTACCTGCGCCTCCTGGCCGCCTCGATGGCGCGGCGGCCCGCCGTCGTCGTGCTGGCGGTGCTCGTCGCGCTCTCGGCGATCCCGCTCTACGGCATCGTCCGGCAGGAGTACATCCCGAGCGACGTCGACGAGGCCGAGTTCGAGATGAACGTGAACGCGCCGGAGGGCACGAGCCTGACCGCGATGAACGAGGCCATGCTGGCCGTCGAGCGGGAGGTGCGTGCGACCAGGGGCGTCGAGCTGGCCCTCGCGAGCGTCGGCGGCTCGTTCCTCGGCGCGGTGAACCAGGGGCAGGTGTACATCCGCATCGCCCCGCACGAGAAGCGGGTCCTGTCGTTCACGCGCCTCGTCAGGGGCATCGCCACGCTCCAGCCGCTCGAGGCGTTCCGCGGCAACTACAGCCAGCGGCAGGTGATGCAGGACGTCCGCGCGCGAATGCGGCAGTTCCGCGACCTGCGGGTCTCGATCCGGAACATCCCCTCGTTCAACATCGGCGGCGGCAACTTCGAGATCGACTTCGTGCTGCGTGGCCCGGACCTCGAGCAGCTCTCCAGCCTCGCGGAGGGGCTGCGCAGCAGGGCCGACGAGCTCGGGCTGGTCGACGCGGACACGACGTTGAAGCTCGACAAGCCCGAGCTGCGGGTCGTGATCGATCGCGCGCGCGCCGCGGACCTGCGCGTCGATACCGAGGATATCGCCGGCGCGCTCCGGCTGATGGTCGGGGGCGATGAGGAAGTCACGCGGTACCGGGACGCCAGCGTGAACGACGACTACGACGTGCAGCTGCGCCTCACCGCCGAGGACCGCACCGACCCGGCCACCATCTCGCGCCTGTACGTGCCGCGGGAAGGCGGCGGGCTCATCCGGCTCGACAGTCTCGTGCGGCTCGAATCGGTCCGCAGCCCCTCGCGCATCGATCGCCTCGACCGCCAGCGCCAGGTCAGCCTGCGCGCGGGGATCGCGCCGGGGTTCGCGCAGGCCGACCGCATCGCGGCCCTGCGAGCGGAGGTCGCCGCCATGGGGCTGCCGCCCGGCTACACGTCGACGATCGCCGGGCGCGGGCGCGAGCTGGAGCGCACCGGGCGCGAGTTCGCCTGGGCCTTCCTGCTCTCGCTCATCTTCATGTACATGATTCTCGCGGCACAGTTCGAGAGCCTCATCCACCCGCTGACGATCCTGCTGTCGCTGCCGATCGCCGTTCCCTTCGGGCTCCTCTCGCTCTGGCTCACGGGGAACACGCTCAACCTCTATTCGGCCCTCGGCATGCTCGTGCTCTTCGGCGTCGTCAAGAAGAACGCCATCCTGCAGATCGACCACATGAACGGCCTGCGCGCTCAGGGCCTGGATCGCGAAACCGCCGTCCGGCAGGCGAATCGCGACCGGCTGCGGCCGATCCTGATGACCACGCTCGCGCTCGTCGCGGGGATGCTCCCGCTCGCCCTGGGAACCGGACCCGGCGCAGAGGAGCGCAGGACGATCGCCGTCGTCGTGATCGGCGGGCAGATGCTCGCGCTCGCTCTCACCCTCGTCCTCACGCCCGTCGCCTATTCGCTGTTCGACGACGCCGCCGCGTCCGTGCGATGGCAGCGCATGGCGACGTGGCGCCCGGCCTGGCGTCGCACGTGATCGACGCGCCGTGATACCACGGGAACACGCTTCCGCCACGTAAGTCTGCCCCGGTGTGTATGGCGCGTATGCACGCGCTGAGGCGGACCACCCCTCCAAACTGTTGAGTCCGCGGACCTGTGCCGGACCCGCACACGACGTCCGCTTCTTGCACGTGGTCTCTCCCCACGGGAGGTCCCGTCATGATCTGGCTGTTTCATCGTCGCGGGGAATACGTGACGTGTGAGGTGCGGACCTGCCTCGAGGATGCCGGGTTCGAGCTCCTGATGACGTCGGAGGGCCGCAGCTGCCGTGAGTGGTATGCCGATGCGTCCGAGATCGAGCGCCGATGGCAGCAGGTCCGGAGCCGGCTCGATCGGGAAGGATGGGGCGACGTCTACGAGCGCTGGAGCGCGGCCGCGCGACGCAACGTCACGCCGCCGAGGCGCTGCGCCCGCGCCTGACGCCCGCCGCGATCATCCGTTGCCCGCGGTGGCCTCTGCGGGCGCCGGCGTCGTCGTCTGGCGAAGCGACTCGGGGAGGAACTGGTCGATCTGTGCTTCCGTGAGGCTCGCCTCGGACCACGCCGCGCGGCCGGCGGCGCCCTGGGCGCTGCGATGGGGCAGCGCCGCCTGCTCCACGATCTGGTGGAACTCCCGGATGAGATCGTCGCGGCGCATGCGGATCGCGTCCGGCTCGAGCAGGCCATCGTGGATCTCGGCCAGCAGCGCGCGATAGCGCTCGCAAAGCATCCACAGACGGTTGGCCATGAAGCGGTGCGCGAGCATCCGCTCCTCCAGCCCGAGCGAGGCGACGACCGCGTACGCGAGGAACGCCATCGCGCTGGCGACGGCGGCCGCAATCTGCGTGTACCGGCCGGCGCCGAGCAGCACCGCGACGCTGAGAGCCGCAGCGCACGCCAGCAGGGCCGGGACGACCGTGCGCGCGTACATCGCGGCGGCGGCCTGCCGCTCCGCCGCCCGTATGTGCACCGTGTAATTCTGCACCACGTGCCCGAAGCTCAATCGGATGTGGTCGACGATACTGAGTCGGAACATGCCGTACTCCCGGGCAAATGCCGTGTGCGCGTCCCCTGGATGGGGAGCCGCTGCCGTTGCGCTGTGTCGTCGTGGGGTGGACCACTGCGCTTGTGCAACCCACATGCCCGCGCTTGCCTGGCGCGAAAAAGCGTGAAGCCCGACTGAACCGCGGACCCGCGCGCCCACGTGGCGTGACCAGGAATCGGATATCGTTTACTGCTGCAGGGAGACGGGTGTTTGTGGCCTCTCCGGCCACACGCGCACAGGGCAGTCGGCATGGTGTCGGCGCTGCCCCCGCGAGGGCCCGCCTTCGCGCCGAAGGCGCTCCGGCGAGGCCGGGGTGTGGGGCGGAGCCCACGTGAGCCGGGCGCGGGCGCCGACGCTGTCGCCAAGGCACGCACGGCCAGGCGCGCACGGCGCGCCTGCGAGGCACGCAGCGGGGCGACGGGCCCCCGCGAGGGCCGAGCCGGGGTGTGGGGCGGAGCCCCACCTAAAGACGAGGAGTTCGAGCATGAAGACGTACGTGATTCTGCGGCGGAAAGCGTGGGCGACCCCCAAGCTGCTCGAGCGGGCGGCGGAGCGCTCGCGCCGGATCGGGGACACCGAGATGAGCGACCGGATCCGCTGGATCCGCTCGTATGTCATCAATGACGATGGGCAGCTTGGCACCGTCTGCATCTATCAGGCGCAGGACGAGCAGTCGATCCGGGAGCACGCCCAGCGGGCAGATCTGCCTGCCGACGAGATCTTCGAGGTCGCCGATGTGGTCGTCGTCCGGCCAGACCCACAGCCAGCTGGCGCCCAGCCCGCGTAACACCGCAACGACCGTGGCTTCCGCGTCAGGCGACCTGCTGTTCGTCCGGCTGGCGCCGGGAGCCACGAGATCGTCGGGCTGATCCTCCACTTCGAGCCTGTTTACTTAGACACATCGCATCCACCTCGAGGCGGGAGTCTTCGTCTCCGACGGAGGAGGTGTTCACGACACGCGTGTAAGTCCGGTCGAGCGTCAGTGTCGCGGCATCGGGGGCGGAAAGACGGATGCCGGGCGCTGGGTCTCACCCAGCCGCGCCGGTCGCGGGCAGGCGCTTGAGCACCGCGTGGGCGCGCCGGAACCAGGGGCGCTCGCGCCGCCGCATGTAAGCAGGCATGGTGCGCTTCTTGGCGAGCACGCGCAGGGCCCATTCCCGTGCCTCCGCCGCGCGGCCGATCCCGGCCAGGAACGCAGCGTAGTTCACCTGGGTTTCAGACAGAGTCGAGACGCTGGTGACATCCGCGAAGCACGCGGCTGCTTCCGCGGTCCGACCCAGCTGGCCGAGCGTGTGCGCCAGGAGACCGGCCGCCCGGTGGTAGTCGTAGCGCGGGTCCGCGGCCACCACGCGCTCCAGATCGGCAGCGGCGGCGGGGAGATCTCCCAGCTCGATCTCGGCCAGCGCGCGGCGATAGAACGGATCGACCGAGTCGGTCCGCGGCGTGATCACCCGGTCGAAGCACTCCCGCGCCTTCTCGTACTGTCGATCGTCGAGATAGAGATCTCCCAGTTCTTCGAAATTGCCGACAGACGGGTTGTCGAGGATGGCGGTTTCCAGTTCCCGGATGCGCTTCCGCCGCGGAAACACCAGCATCGTGCCGCGCAGGAGCCCGACGTCTGGCACGACCTCGGCGAACATATAGATGAGCGCGCCGAACCCGCCGCCGAAGATGATGACCCAGAGCCAGAAGCCCTCGGGCCTGCGCCGCAGGAAGTGGAGAATCGCGATGGCCTGCAGGATCAGGCCATAGGGGTACAACAGCCAGAACATGCCGCGGC
>DASPFV010000284.1:0-3583 GCA_035620975.1 Vicinamibacterales bacterium | reverse complement strand
GATCCTGGCGAACATGGCGGGTGTCGTCCTGGCAATCGCCGGCGTCCAGATCTTCGTCGTCAACCGCCGGTTCCTGCCGAAGGCCGTGCGCCCGCCGCTGTGGCGGGAGGCCGTGCTCCTGGCCTGCTCGGCGTTCTACGCCTTCTTCGCGTACTTCGTGGTCAGGGAGCTCATCGGGTCGTTCATGCGCTGACCGCCGCCACGCTGAGATTCCGCCGAGGTGCGGTCGTTGGCATCGGCGTTCAGACCACTGCCGGGCGGCGGCCGTGCAGGCACGGAACGTCGCCCGAAAGCGGCTTACCGTCTGTGAAATACGGTTTTGGAAAACGTTGCACAGGTCGATGTTTCGGAGGGGACTTCAGCGGTATCGCTGTTGCACTCGCTGCCGTGGACACCGAGGAGGTTGCCATGGCAGCACCACGCGCGCTGGCCCTCGGGCTGGCCGGCGTTCTTCTTTCAGCGAGCTGCGGGGGATCGGGCGGCTACAGCGGTCCTGATACGCCTGCGCCGACGCCACCCGCCGGCGGCGGATCCTCGAACATCGTGACGGTCGACATTCAGGGCGTCCGGGGCGCCCAGTCGTTCTCGCCGAACCCGGCCTCCTGCCCCGCGGGCCAGATGATCGTGTTCCGTAATACGGACGTCATCACGCACCGCGTCATCCTCGACGACATGTCGATCGACACGGGCGACATCGCGCCCGGCGCATCGAGCCAACCGCTCCCCCTGGGGGGCGTATCCAAGTCGTATCACTGTCCCATTCACCCGAACATGGTCGGGAGCCTCAACGGCGCGCGCACGCCGGACCCGCCGCCGTGCCAGGGGGTCTACTGCTGAGGGTGTGCTCCCACTTTCAGTGTCGTGCAATGTCCTTCTGAACGTTCGCCAGGGGAAGCCCTGTTCTGGTGAAGCTCTGGTGGACTGTGTGCTCGGAATGGCGGGTGGCCCGCTACGCTGTCGCGGGCCAATCACGCGGGTGAGTCTCCGGATGCCGCCTGCAGAAATGATCGCTACCAGCTCCAAGCGGAAGGTCTTGCGCCAGCCGTTCACGCCGGGGTGGCCAGACGCTCCTCCAGGAACTGCCTGATCACGTCGTCGAAGCTCTGGTCCGCCGGGAAGCCCAGGGCCCGGGCACGTGCGGCGTCCAGCGCGCCGGGCCACGTGGCCACCACCCGCGCGACGTGCGGGTCGCGTTCCCAGCGGATGCGTCGGACCGCGTCGGGCCCGGCAATCCTTCCGAGCGCCTCCACCATCTCGGCGACGGTAACCGAGAGCCCAGGCAGGCTGAGGACGCGACTCGAGCCGAAGGCCTGCGCGGGCAGATCGTGGGCCATCATCAGGCACTCGATGACCTTGCGGGGCGAGAGCAGCCACACGCGCGTTCCCGGGTCGACGGGGCAGATCGCCTCCTCACCGTTCAGCGGCTCGCGGATGATGCCGCTCGCGAAAGAGGACAGCGCCGTGTTCGGGCGGCCTGGCCGCACCGAGATCGTCGGGAGCCGCAGCGCCCGGCCGTCGATGAAACCGCGGCGCGAGTAGTCGTTGATCAGCAGATCGACGATGGCCTTCTGTGTGCCGTAGGACGTCGCCGGCTCAACCGCGGTGGCATCGGTCACGACAGCCGGCAGATCGCCGCCAAAAACCGCCACCGAGCTGGTGAACACCAGACGCGGTACCTGGCCCAGGCGCCGGCAGACGTCCAGCAACGCCCGCGAGGCATCGAGGTTCACACGCATCCCGAGCTCGAAGTCGGCCTCGGCCGTGCCGCTCACGATGGCGGCGAGATGGAAAATGGCGCGGGTCTCGCGGTCGATCGATCGTTCGAAGAGGGCCGGGTCGCTGATATCTCCCGTGACGGCCGACACGCGAGGGTCGTCGAACGGCGCCGGTGGCGATGCGTCGATCAACGTGATCCGCTCGATCGGCTGCTCGCGATCCCCGGGTCCCGCCAGGGCGCCGCGGCGCAGCAGGCTGTCGGCCAGGCGACGGCCGAGGAAGCCGGCGGCGCCGGTGATGACCACCTTCATCGAGGCAGGTCCTCGCCCGCTGGACGGCCGGAGCGCGGCTATTGGCCGACGAAGCGGAGGCCCGTCGGCGCGAGCGGCAGGGTCGCCGGCGGGTACAGCGATCGCACGCCCGCGATGTCGTCGTCGTGCAGTGTCCGATTGGCAGTGTTGCACGACGACGTGGAAGGATACATGGTGGTGCCGACCACCGTCGAGTGCCCCAGCCCGAGGGCGTGCCCGAACTCGTGCGCGGCGATGTCCTCGATGTAGAAGCCGCCCGAGCAGCCGGTCGTGCCCGCGAAGAACTTGAACTCGCCGTCCCAGAACACGATGTCGGCGTCCAGAATCCTGCCGCCGCTGGACCACCAGTAGGTCGTTGCAATGGCCGAGCCGCTCGAGGCGTCCCGGAAAACGACCAGGTTCAGGTTATCGAAGCCGGTCGTCGTCTGCGTCGATGCGCCCGCGTGCTGGAACGCGATCGACGCCCCCGACTGAAGCGCCCAGCTGTCGGCGCCGATGCGCATGGCCGCGTCGGCCTGGGCCGCCGGCAAGTCCATGTTGGCCGCGTTCACGCGATACGGCACTGGCGAGGTCGCCCACTTCGAGCCTGACGTGCTGTAGGCGGAGGGGCGGTCCTGCAGCAGCAGGGCTGCGGCCATCAGCGCCGCTATCCCCGCGATTCGCGTGCGCGGGTGCATGATGGCCACTACCGGGCACCTCCACCTCGAACCGAGCGGCGGACCTGCTCGAGTGTCAGGGTGCTGCCAACCACGCGATTGTTCCGATCGAGCTTCAGCAGCCCCTGCCCGCGGTCCTGCGGGACGAGGGCGCCGCGAGCGTTGCGCCGCAGGTAGAAGATCCCCCTGTCGCCCGGACTGAAGGTTGCCACGTCCGACACGCGCAGGGTGAGATCGCCGATCGTTCCACCCTCGACCTCGACCTCGACCGACGCCTGGGGGGCGCCCTTCAGCGTCTCTTCGACGCTCACGCGCAGGACCGAATGGATCAGGCGATCGCCGAACTCGTTCTCACGCCAGACGCCGCTGACCGATGAGACCCGCCCGACGAGCACGCGCTCGGCTCGCTCGCCGCGTTGGCCAAGGCCCTCCGCGGGGTCCTGCCCTGCTCCCCTGACCGCAGGCGTGCCGGACAGCACGACCAGGACCATGGACGCCAGGCCCGCGATCCTCCTCGCCAGACCTCGGTCGACGCCGCAATTCACAAGGTTGAGGCCCATCCGGCGGCACCGTCTCAATAAGGATGCCGCCAGGGTCCAGGGCCAGCATCGACGAGCAACTCTATAGCCTACAACAACTTCCACGTGACTCTCCCCGGCCGCCGGGCTCCCGGTTCCCGGCCGGGACGCGAACGATGGAACACGCGTTTCAGAACTGTGAGGGTCCGGCCCCGGACCTCCGGTCGCCAAAAAGGAGGTCTCCTGCGCAACCGCCAGTCCCGAGCGCTGATCAGAGCGAGTAGCCTTCTCGATACTCCCTGGACAGAAACTGGTTGGCATCCTGGCTGTTGGTGACGCGCATGCTGGCGGCGTCGTAGTGCAGCCTCGAGTTCGCGCGGAG
>DASPFV010000283.1:0-6929 GCA_035620975.1 Vicinamibacterales bacterium | reverse complement strand
GGGGAGGGAGCCCCGCGGCTCCCTCCCCGACCGTCCTCCTCCCGGGTCGAATCAGAATCCGACGCGGACGCCGAAGCGCAGGATGCGCGGACTCAGGTTCTGGGTGAGCCGGCCGAAGCTCGTCGAGGCGATGTTCCGCTGCCGGTTCAGCTCGGTGTTCGCGTTCATGACGTTGAACAGGTCCGCCACGAGCTGAATGTTCAGCCGGTCGTACTGGATGTGCTTGGCGGCCCGGAGATCGAGGTTCCAGATGTCGTCGAAGCGGAGCGTATCCAGCTCGGGCGACACGAGGACGCGCAGGCTGCCGTCCAGCCCGAGCGCCGCCGACTGGAAGATCGGGTAGGGGTTCCCCTGCCGGCCGAACAGATTGCCCGCCACCTCGATGCCCCTGCCGAACTGGTACACGCCGTTCACGTTGAGCTGCCACCGGCCGTTGACGAAGACGTCACCCGACCCGCTGCCCGCGCTGCGGGGCGCGAGCACGCCGCCGTCGACGAGCGAGCTGCTCTCGTAGGGCGTGGGATTGCCGAGGACGTTGCGGGCGGGGCTGTCGTAGTGCTCGCGCGGATCGTTCCAGGCGAACCCGGCGCGCATCATCCACCGGTTCGAGAGCCGCTTGAGCACCGAGACCTCGAGGCCGTTGTAGGTCGTGTGATAGCCCTCGTAGTTCCGCAACTCCCGTCCAGTGCCGTTGGCCGCGACCAGGGCGGCGTCGGGCGCGTAGAGCGGGACGTCGTAGGCGGTCCCGTTGGGGAGAGTGCCCGTGAGCGTGCCGACCTGGTCGTAATCGGCCGCGGTCAGGCCGCGCCACGGGATGAACATCAGCCCGAACACGTCGAAGGCTCCGGTCAGGCCCACCGCGTTGCTCGAGCGGCTCCACGTGTAGTTCGCCTGGAGCGCGAGGTTCGGGAGGAGCTCGCGCTCGACCCCGACGACCACGCCCGTCGTCACGGGCGCCTTCAGATCCGGATCAGTGCTGTCGGCCGAGCGCACCGAGGTCGGATCGAGCGGGTTGAACCCGTTGCCCGGCGCGACGAAGCCTTCGCTGAGCAGCACCTCGTCCGCCTGGACGAACAGATCGCCGTTGCGGTCGTCCCAGTTGTAATCCACGTAGCCGGCGTTCGCGCTGGGGTTGGAGAAGCCCACGATGCTCGCGTCGAGCTGTCCGGCGTAGCGGCTGAAGTTGGCTCGAAGCAGCGTCCGGCGGGTGTCGTCGAGCGCCCACGTCGCGCCGATGCGCGGGTGCACCGTGCTCCAGGTGAAGGGGGCATCGTAGCCCGCGAACTCGATGCCGGGAACGAGCTCCGGGAACGCCGCGTTCGACCGCGTGTTGCTCGGGAGCGCGGAGCCGTACTGCCGGTCGTACCGGACACCGGCATCGAGCGTCAGCGGTCCCTTCGCGAACGTGTCGCCGATGTAGAGGCTGAAGTACTCCGTCCGGTTGGTGCCCAGCCCTTCGCGGTAGATGCGCGCGCGCTTGACCGTGTCGGAGTCGTCACGCGCCTGGATCATGTTGCCGGGCCAGAGCGTCTGGCTGGTGGCGTCGTGCCGCCGCCAGCCCACGCCGAACTTGATATCGTGCGTGCCGCCGAAGGCGGACCGGAAGTGGGTGCCGTCCACGTTGAGGATGTTCTGCGGCCGCAGGAACCGGAGCGCGCGCGTGGTGCCGAACGCCTGCCCGAGCCGGGTGCTCACCGACGCCTGGCCGTCCAGCCCGCCGGCGGGCTCCAGGCTGAACCCGGTGCCGTAGTAGGCGTACTTCGTCGAGAGGAACAGGTTCGTCGAGAACACGTGGTTGTTCTCGAACTTCAGCAGCCCGTGCGGGCGGTCCTCTGGATAGCGGTTGCCCTGGTTCCACGTGGCAGTCGACGCGAGCACCTGCGCGTCACCCGTCGCCCGCCCGAACTTCTGCTTCTCGCCGTTGAACCAGAGCACATTGAAGGTGTCGCGCCCGGTGGCCTGCCACGTGCCCTTCACGTTGTAGGTCTTCAGGATGGTGCGATCCAGCAGGGCGCCGGCCGATCGCACCAGCCTGATGTCCTGCTTGGTCCAGGAGCCCCAGACCCACGCGCGATCGCGCAGGATCGGTCCGCCGAGGTCGAAGCCGAAGTCTGCGATCTGATCGTTGTGGTCGGCGGTCTCCGGTGTGACGCCGAGCGCGGCCAGCTCGTCGGGCACGTTGGACGCCTCGAGGCTGTCGTTCGTGAAATAGCCCCGGGCCGTGCCACGGTACTGGTTCGTGCCGCGCTTCACGACGAAGTTCAGGCCGGCCCCGCCCGTCGCCTGACGGATGTCCTGCCCCGAGGTCGAGATCTGGATCTCGTCGAACGCGTCGAAATCGAAATACGTCGGGGAACCGCCCGTCGCCGACATGTCGGTGATGACGATCCCGTCCATCGTCCACACCGTGTCGTACCGGCTGCTGCCCTTCGACGCGAAGTTCGACTGCTGGCCCGTCTCGTTCCCCGCGATGTTGACGCGGTCCATCTGCACGCCTGGCACCGTGCGGAGCAGCGCCCAGGGATCGCGCGAGGTCGGGACCCTGGCCAGCTCGTCCTGCGAGAAGTTGGTCGCCGTGCCCGTGGCGCGCGAATCGACGATCGGCGAGCTGCCCTCGACGGTGACCGTCTCCTGCAGCGTCGCGACGCGCATCGTGAACGGCAGATCGACGGTGGCGCCGACCGCCACGACGACGCCGTCGCGCACGAGGGTCGAGAAGCCGGACAGTTCCGCCGAGAGTCTGTAGGTGCCGGGCGGCAGGTTGAAGAATCGATACAGCCCGTCTTCGCCCGTCGTGAACGTCAGCGTCCGATCCGATCCGGCCAGCGTCACGGTGACGCCGGGCAGCACGCCGCCCTGCTGGTCGCGGATGGTCCCGCTGATCGTGCCGCTCTGCACCTGCGCCGCGGCCGGTGTCGCCACGCACGCGAGCAGCGCGAGCAGCAGACAGCATCTCTTCATGGGTTCTGCTCCTTGAATGGGGTCGACGCCGAAGGGCTCCGGCGAGCGATCAGCAGCAGGCATGCCACGCGCAATCGTCAATGGATCCGCGGATTCATTGAGTGAATTCGATGGCCGCGTCAAAGCGTGTTCAAAGGCTTGAATCGCGCCGCCGGCCTCGAAGCGGCCTTCAGGCGGCTCGTCACGCCGTTCATCGCGAGACTCGTCACGTCACCGGTCACAGCTCGCCGTTCGTCAGTGACGGGCACCGCTCTGGGGGGACGGGTGACAGGTCACAGGGGCGGCACACGCGGGGAGCAAACCGTGATTGGACGTTGCTCTGCGGCAGCAGTTCCGTTCGGAGTTGACAGGGACCGGTCCAATTCCTTGAATCAAACGCCGCCCGTTTTGCGACGGCAGGCTGGACTGCGATACGCTCTCGGCGTCCCAGCGGTATCGACCGCGGTTGCCAGGCGCTGGCAATCGCGCCACAGCGGAGGCGTATGCGCGGATCTCTTCGCACCTCGACCGTCGTGCTGGTTGCGCTGGCCACCGGGGCCGGGCTCGTGGCCCAGCAGCGCGGCGGCGGACGGGGCATGCGGTCCGATCGAGGACAGGCCGTCGAGCCGGGGCAGCCGTGCCCGGCCGGGATGACGCTGGTCCGGCCCGGCTGGTGCCAGCCGCCGGAGCTCCCCCCGCCGTCCATCCTGGACTACCGGCCGAAATCCACCGTCGTCGCCGACGAGCACCTGGTGCCGCGCGCGAAGTTCCCCGTTGTCGACATCCACAGCCACGAGACGATCACCGCGGCGAACATGGCCGAACGGATTGCCGAGATGGACGCGCTGAACCTCCGCGTTCTCGTGAACCTCTCCGGCGGCAGCGCGGATCGCCTGAAGCAGAACGTGGAGACGATTCGCTCCTCTCCCCACGAGGATCGGTTTCGGGTCTTCGCCAACGTGAACTGGAGCGGCGCTGGAGGGCCGGGCTGGAAGGAGAAGGAGGTCGCCGCGCTGGAACAGGCGATCGCCGACGGCGCGATCGGGCTCAAGGTGTTCAAGAACCTCGGCCTGAGTGCACGCAAGGCGGACGGGTCACGCCTGAAAGTGGACGATCCGGAACTGGACCCCATCTGGCAGGTCTGCGCGGCGCGCAACGTGCCGGTGCTCATCCATGTCGCCGACCCGGCGCAGTTCTTCGATCCGCTCGACTACAGGAACGAGCGCTGGCTCGAGCTCGCGCTCTTTCCGAACCGGCAGTATCCGCAGGATCGGTTCCCGGCATTCGAAGACCTGATGGCCGAGCGCGATCGCATGTTCGAACGCAACCCGAAAACCCGGTTCATCGCCGCGCATTTCGGGTGGCACGGCAACGATCTCGGCCGCGCGGCGCGCCTGCTGGATCGCCTGCCGAACGTGTTCTACGAGGTGGGTGCGGTGCTCTACGAATTCGGGCGGCAACCGCGCGGCGCCCGCGAGTTCTTCATCAGGTACCAGGATCGGATTCTCTTCGGCAAGGACTCCTACCAGCCCAGCGAGTATCCGTATTTCTTCCGCGTCTTCGAGACCACGGACGAGTACTTCGATTACTACCGCGACTATCACGCCTCGTACAAGATGTACGGCCTGGGGCTGCCGGATGCGGTGTTGAAGAAGCTGTACTCCGGGAACGCGCTGAAAGTCGCGCCGGGGCTGCCACAGGCTGGCTGGCCCCGGTAGGCTTCCCCGAGGCTCGTCCCTGCAACCCCTACCAGCGGAATGTCGTGCGCGCCGCCTCGGCCGTGAGCGTGCGCCGCAGGACGGACGCAGTCTGCCTCGGCAGGTACGGGATTTCGATGCCGCGCGCCGCCCCGCCCGCTCCTGCCGTATCCACCGCGACGCGGCCCATCCGCGTGCGGCGGTCGAACGGCGACTCGGTCATCCGCACCGCCTGAATCCGCGAGTAGCGGGTAACGCGCAGGGTGCGCCAGAGCCAGCCGCTCCTGACCAGCACCGCGCCATCCCCCGCCGCCCAGCCGAGCGCGCCCACGTAGCGGCGTGCCGAGAAGGCCGCGATGGCCAGCAGACCCGCGAGCAGCACGAACGTCCATCGGCCCAGCATCATCAGCGCGGCTGCGGAGATGACGCCGGACGGCACGGCCCTCCTGATGAACTCACGGCGTGCCGCCCCGCGAGCAACCGGCTGCCACACGGTCCCCGTCACCGCGATGCCGGGCAGCACCTCGCCGAGCACCCCTGCGAGATCCCGAGTCCGTACGATGGGCGCGAGCGCTTCACGCTGCGCCGTGCCCTGGCCGGACGCGCCGCCGCCCGCCGTGTCCACACGGATGTTCACGCGCGCGAACAGGCGATGTAACGGCGTTTCGGTGACCGTCAGGAGCTGAATGCGCCGGAGCGGAATCGTGGACGTGATCCGGGTGAACAGGCCGTACTCGGCGCGCAGCTCTTCGCCATCACGCACCAGCGTGAAGCCGTACAACCTGATGGCGGACTGTGCCATCGAGAGCAGGCGGATGAACGCCAGGACGACGGCGAAGGCGAGGAGGGACAGGAAGACGTACCTGGCGGAGGGAACCCCGCCACCGATCAAGGCGCGCGCGAACTGGCGTATGACGCCGCGGCCCGCGTCCGCGCTGCCGGAGACGGCCTCCGACACGCGGTTCAGCAACCCGAACTCCCACAGCAGCCCGAACGCAGCCGCGATCACGACCACGCCGCGATTGTCGATGAACCCGGCCAGGAGCAGCTCGCCGAGAGGCAGGCGGAGCACGGGCGTGGCCGTCGGAACCGGCACGGGGGCGGCGCCGCCGGGAGGCTCCGCGGTTCCTTTCCGCACCGCGACGCGGTCCCGCATCTCGGCGGCGGCCCCGAGCGGCAGCACGCGCATGATCGCTTCCGGCTCCGCGCCGGCGCCTGTCTGGACCCTCACCTCGACGACCCCGAGCAGCCGGTGCGGAAGCCGCGCGATCCCGTCGATGCTCTGGATCCGGGCATAGGGGATCCGGCGCTCGTTGCGGAACACGAACCCCGTCCGCACCACCATCTCCCCCTCGTCGAACCGATAGCGGTACGAGACTGTCCGGCCGAGCGCGAGGATCGTGTACGGGATCACCAGCAGCATGAGCCAGGTCTCCCAGTCGCGCCCCGTGGATCCCGCGGTGAAGACGACGATCAGGCCTGGCAGGAGCAGCTCTTTCAGCTGCCCGCCCATGATGAAGAGGAACGAGGCCGGGTGGAGCCGGCGTTCAGACGACATCGCCGGCCTCGCGCGGCAGCAGGAAGTCGCGGATGCGCAGCGCCAGCCCGTGCTCGAGCCCGGCGAGATCGACCTGGGCGTGCTCGGTGCCGGCGGTGTAGATGCGCAGCGTCCCGAGCCCGAACGACCGCTGGAGGGGCCCCTGGGACACGTCGAGGTGCTGCACCCGCGATCGCGGAACGCTGACGACCGTGCGCCAGAACACGCCGTGGCGGATCTCGATCCCGTCGCCGTCCAGGCGGTAGAACAGGTAGCGGTACTCGATGGGCGGCCAGACGAAGCAGAACCAGCCGAGCAGCGCCGACGACAGCGTCCACACGGCGATCACGGTCGAGAGGCTCTGCCCGGGGAGCGAACCGACCACCAGTCCGATGACGCCGCCGATGAGCACCGCCATCGAGACGCAGACGGTCACGATGAGCCCGACGACGCGGTGCATCGGGATGATGGCCGGATCGAGCCGGTGCAGCTCGCCGTCGGCGACAGGCAAGGCCGCGACGGGCGCCTCTGGATTGGCCACCCCTTTATTATTGCCGACTGCCGATTGCGGAATGCCGATTGAATTGGGCAATTGGCGGTTGCGGAATTGATGATTGGGTGATTGGGTGATTGGGTGATTGATTGATTTCGTGATTGATTGATTGGTTGATTGGAGGATTTGGTGATTGGGTGCCGCGCGCGCGAGCGGCTGCCTGGAGCATGCCACGGCCCGCTGATCGCTGAGCCGACGCTCA
>DASPFV010000282.1:0-8403 GCA_035620975.1 Vicinamibacterales bacterium | reverse complement strand
GCCTCGTACGTCAGTGCAAGACCTGACCCCCGGCTCCCCCGCCCTGCAGGCCCGACCGGACCAGCCGAAAACTGAGGTTCGACGTGCCGCTCGTCACTTCCGCCTTGCCCCGACTGCCGACGAGGAAGCGCGCGCAGTACTGGTCGGTGCAGAGGTACGACCCGCCGCGGACTACGCGCTTGGCGGCACCTGGCTCGTCGGGATCGTAGCTGCCGTCGGGCCCCTGCGGGTTCTTCGCCACGCTGCCGCCCGACGCGATGACCGCGTACGTGTCCGGACGATACCAGTCCGAGCACCAGTGCCACACGTTCCCCCCCATGTCGTAGAGACCGTAGCCGTTCGCGGGGAACGCCTCCACCGGCGAGGTGCCCGTGTACCCGTCGTGGCCCTCGTCGCGAGCGGGAAACCGGCCCTGCCACGTATTCGCGACCGCCCTGTTGCCGGGACGGAAGTCGTTGCCCCACGCGTAGAGATTCCGGTCGAGCCCTCCCCGGGCGGCGAGCTCGAACTCCGCTTCGGTCGGCAGGCGCTTGCCCGCCCACGCGGCGTAGGCTTGCGCATCCTCGAACGCCACGTGCACGACCGGGTGATCGGCCCTCCCCTCGAGCGAGCTGCCCTTGCCGAACGGACGCTTCCAGCTCGCGCCGGGTACGTACGTCCACCACCGCAGCGGGTTCTGCAAGGGAACCGGTTCCGATGTGGCTTGAAACACGGCAGAACCCGGCACCAGCTTGTCGGCGGGGACGCCAGGGTAGTCAGCCGGGTTCAACTCCCGCTCCGCGACCGTGACATAGCCAGTCGCCTTCACGAACCGCGCGAACTCGGCGTTCGTCACCGGCGTGCGGTCCATCCAGAAACCGTCGAGCTCGACGAGGTGCAGCGGCAGGGCATCCGGCATCCCGCACCCTTCGCAGCCCCTCCAATAGGTGCCTCCGGGGATCCACACCATCCCGGGCGGCGTCGGCTCGGGCGCCGGCGCCGTGTTGAGACGAGGCGCGGGCCGGTCGGCAGCCGGCGCGGCTGGAGCCTGCGCCGCATGATCCGCATGCGGTTGCGCTCCGGCGTCGCCCGTGCCGGGACGCCCGCACGCGGGCGTCAGCGTCAGAACGAGTGCGAGGGCGCCGGCCGGTAGTCTCATCACCACCACACCCGAGCTCATGACGATCACAGGTCCTGATACGCCCGGAACAACCCTCTGAAGTATTTCAACACGCGGACTGCATCGGCCGATTCCGGAATCTCGGCGAAGCAGTACCCCTGGAAGTCCATCTGCCCGAGCGCGGCAATCAGGCGCCGCCACGGGTACTCCTCCAGAAAGAGATCGCGCATGTGCACCTGCCCGATCTGCTCGCGCACCAGCGCGAAGTTCGCGTCGAATCCGCCATCCAGCAGATCGGTCTGGTTGGAGTTCCAGCAGACGCGAACTCCGGGATGATTCCCGGCGTGGTCGAGGATCCGCCGTATACGCGGCAGTCGGGACGTCGTCTGCCCGTGGACTTCGAGCTGAATCACCACACCGTTGTCGGCCGCGACCCCGCCGCACTCGCGAAGGGCCGTCCCGATCTGCTCGAGCGTCCGCTCCTCCGGGACTTCCGGCGGCATCCCGTTGGGCCGCACCTTCACGCCGGGCGAACCGAGGTCGTGGGCGAGCTGGACCCAGGCCTTCGTCTCGTCGACGTTGCGCCGGAGCACGGCGGGATCCGGAGACTGGTACTCGCACGTCGTGCCAAGCCCGCCGATCTTCACTGCCGAGTCCTCGAATCGCTTCCGCACCTCCGCACGGGCGTGCGGCGGGAGCGAGATCTCCACGCCGTGCTTGTGCGTGGTGCGCAGCTCGACAGCCTCGAAGCCCGCCGTCGTCAGGTTCGCGATGAGCGTGGGGATGTCCCAGTCCTTCGCGATGTTGTAAGTCACGGTCCCGAGCTTGAGGCCGCGTCGCTCGCCCGCAGGTCGAGTCGTCTGAGCCGATGGCCTCGTACTCAGGAACGGAACCACGGCCAGTCCCGAGAGGAAATCGCGGCGTTGCATGAGGAGAGCTTACTGCAACCGCGCGAGCCCGGTACCCATCACATCAGCAGCACACACCCCTTGAAGATAATGAAGACCAGTGCCACCGGGAGCATCGCGATGCACGACGGGAGAGCCCGGCCGTCTCCGCGCCGACGATCAACGCCAGCAGGCCTGGCCAGCCAGAGCAGCAGGAAAGGTGAGAGCTCTCCATCCGATCTCCTGGAGGACCCAGCCGTACGCGGGGAGGCCACCACAACGTCGCGGGGGCCATTGCGGCTGCGCGACCATTGGCTTGATCGGGAACACCAGACGGGAACGTTGTCAACTCACTGCGGTTCACCCTTGGCCGGTCCTCCGTAATACGGATACTTATCCCACCGGTCGTCGTCTTCGGAAACCCGAGGATCGCCAGTCGAGCGCTGCCAGCTCTCGAGATCGCCGCGGAGGCGCTGCAGCACGTCCCGGTAGGCGGCGTCCTTCGCGACGTTCACCAGTTGGTGCGGATCCCTCTGCAGGTCGTACAGCTCGTCTGCCGGCCGCTTCGAGGTCGCGAGCGAGAAGAACCGGCTGATCGACGGATCTTCGCGTCGATTGAGCAGCAGGCTCTTGCTCGGTCCGCCGTCGATGTCGCCAAACGGGCCGACTGCGAAATAGAGCTCCGGGTCCCCCGCTGGCCAGCGATCCGGCCGATAGTTGCGAATGTAGAGGAAGTCGGCCGTCCGAATCGCACGAACCGGGTAGCTCGCATCTCCCCGGCGAACGTTGGCGTGGCGCTCGCGCTCGATGAACACGCGGTCGCGCGCGTCGGCCGCGCGATCGTCGCCGCGTAAGAGCGGCAGCACGCTTCGGCCCGTGGCGCCGCCCGGGACGGGCACGCCGGCAGCTTCGAGGAACGTCGGCGCGAGATCCGTCAGGCTGACGAACGCGTCGACGCGGGTGCCTCTCTTGACGGCGCGGGGCCAGCGCATCGCCAGCGGCATGTGTGCGCCGCCGTCGTAGACGGTCGCCTTGGCGCGTGGAAACGGCATGCCGTTGTCCGACGTGACGACTACGAGGGTGTCGTCCAGCTCGCCCCGGCGTTCGAGCGTCTCGAGCAGCCGGGCCAGCTGCGAGTCGAATCTCTGTACCTCGGCGTAATAGTCGAGGATGTCGCCTCGCACGTCAGCAGTGTCGGGTAAGAACGCGGGAACCTTCACCGTGTCGGCTCGGAGACCAGCGGCCGGCCCTGAGCCGGGATCGTACGGACGATGCGGATCGGTGCTGCCGTACCAGAAGCAGAACGGCTGGTCCTTGCGGCGCGCCTCGAGAAATGCGTCGAAGCTGTCGAACCTCGGCCCAGCCGGGTTGTGCGCCCGGCCGCCGGGCTCGAACTGCCCGGGGCCCCAGCCCTTGCCGGCGTGCCCGATCGCATAGCCAGCCTGCTCGAGCAGGTCGGGGTAGACAGGGAATCTCGCAGGGAGGAAGCTCCAGAGGTTGGCTCCCTCGGCGAGGCGATGCACCGCCTGCCCGGTCAGGAGCGCCGCGCGGGAGGGCGTGCACGACGGCGCTGCGGTGAACGCCCGCATGAACAGCGCGCCTTCGCTGGCGATCCGATCGAACGCCGGCGTGGACACCGTCGGGTCCCCGTAGGCGCCGCCGTGCGGGAACGACCAGTCGTCGGCGATGACCAGCAGGATATTCGGCCGGGTCTGGCGCGCCGCCGGCAGGATCAGCGTCGTCGTGATCAAGAGGACCAGGGCCGCAGTTCGTGTCAACGTCATCACGAGGCTCCAGGACGGTGCATGCGCTTTAATGCTCTTCCGGCTGAAGACGGGGCTACCCGCGGAAGGCCTGCTCTTCTTCGTACAAAGCGGAATCTGCACTCTGAAGGGGAGGCTACACGCTCTTGTATCAGCTGCGGCAGTTTATTGTGAACCGGCGAGGGACGTCACCTCGTCCAGCTCGTCCTGCGAGCAGATAGGTCAGGTCGTCCGGCATGGCAAGTGAGCTAGTACGCTAATGCAAGACCTGACCCCACAAGCGCCGCGACGACCACAAGACCGTGCACGGCGACGCCCGCACCAACTCCCTGCCAGAAGAACGCTCCCGGCACCTGGTGCCAGGCGCGCAGGAGCACGAGCTGGGCGATCGGCAGGTACAACACCACGCCAGTGATGAGGCCGGGCGAGTAGGATCCCGTAGCGAGCGACGCGACGAGGTGCGCGAGGCCGTTGACCAGCAGGACGGTGGCGATGGTAATCGCCAACCATCCGAGCATCTCACTCCGGATCGCGGCGCGCGCGGCCAGCACCATTCCGACGAACGCCACCGCGTTGATCGCGACGAACACCCCGATCGGCAGCGGCCGGCCGGCGATCGTGACAAACCACGCCGGGAATCCGCCGAGATACTCCTCCGCCAGGTGCGCGGCGTAGCTCCAGACCAGCAGCCAGACGAGCGGCGGGTCGCGGTAGTGCCATCTCATGCCGTGGGCCTCTTGCCCCGAGATTCGTGATGCAGAGGACGCGACTGCCTTGCGGGCGACGTCCGCGCGCCGGCCACGTTTGCCGGACGCTGCAGATTCACGACGGCTTCACCGCCCCCGGCGTCAGTCCAGCGTCGCCATCCAGATGTCCGCTTCCTTGCTGCCGAGGAGCACATACAGCTGACGGCCACCCTGGGCGATTGCCTGCAGCACGAAGCTCTGGCCCGGACGCGCCGGGATCTCGCGGAGCTCCTTCGACACACGATCGACGATCGCGAGCGAGCCTGGACGGCTCGTGAAGATCAGCCGACGGTCGTTCAACCAGTACGGCTCGCGTCCGTGGGCAGTCAGTTTCTCGAACGTTCTCGATCCCGGAGAGTAAATCAGAATGCCGCCGCCGGATTCGGTTGTTGTGGTCTCGACGCCCGCCAGCAGACGGCCGTCCGGCGACCAGGACGACGGGCGCCAGACCGCGCCAGGCGGATTCGGCAGCCGGAGCGGCGCTTGAGCATCCCACGGCTTCCGCGCATCGATGACATAGACCTGCAGCGCATCGACGATGTCGGTGAAGGCGATCTGGGAGCCGTCCGGCGACCAGATTGGATAGTGCGCGCCGGACTTCTTCGTCACCTGCGTGAGGCCGCTGCCGTCGGCCTCAATCGTCGAGAGTTCCCAGGCGCCGCTGCGGTTAGAATAGAACACGATTCGCTTCCCATCAGGCGACCATCGCGGAGCGCGGTCGAACGCCCCGTCGCTGGTGACCTGGCGCAGGCCGGTTCCGTCGGCACGTGCCACGAACAGATCCTCCTGCGGCCGGTCTGACGCGAGAGCAATCCACTGCCCGTCGCGTGACACGTCGACGCTGGCCCACAGCCGCGAGCCACTCGTGACCGGCTGCGGCTCCCCTTCGATCCTGTCGGTGGCGGGGTCGAACGTGAGCCGCTGGACGTTTTGCTCGAACTCCAGGGAAGTAAACGCGAGACGCCTTCCGTCAGCCGACAGGCTGACGTGCGCCACGAACCCGGACGGCAACGTCACGGGTTCGGGCGGACCAAGCGTACGTCCAGACTGCTCGTCAATCGGTACACGCCACAGGTTCATGCTGCCGCCGCGCTCGCTCGCGAAATAGAGATGCCGGCCGTCGGGCGACCAGACCGGATTCCAGTCGACGGCTGCATCATCGGTCACGAGGACGGCCTCGCCGCCTCCTGCCGGCAGAGTGAGGATGTCGCGCTGTCGGTCAGGTCCACGAGCGGCCCAGCAGGCAATCCGGATCCCATGTGGGGACCAGCTCGGCTGCACGGCATCGTCGATCGCGAGCTGCCGTCGCGCCCCGCTGTCGACGTTCACGATCCAGAGTTCGCTGCGGCGGCCGCGGGCACCGGGCCGCGTCACGACGTTCTCGGTCGCGAACGCAACCTCGTCGCCCTTGGGTGACAGGACTGGATTGAAACCGACGTCGGTGAGCCGACGCACCGATTCACCCGTCCGGCCCATGACGAAGATGCCGCCGCCATCGCGTTCGGAGCGGAACACGATCCGCTCCCCATCCGACGAGAAGGCCGGCTGCAGGTCGTCGGCCGTGGAATCCTGGGTCAGATTGATGGGTGTGTGACCACCGACGCTCTGCAGGTAGATATCGACGTTGCCCGCCGCGTCGCTGGCATAGACGAGCCACCGTCCGTCCGGCGAGAGACTCGGAAACTCCTCGACCCCGCTCTGGCCTGTGAGCTGCTTGAATGCCGCCGGCGCCGGGTGCGGAGAGCGGCCGGACCGCGAGATGATGAGGAAGAGAGATGCCAGGATCAGCGTGCCGATCGCCCCTGCGCTCGCCGCCACGAACAGGGCGCGCGGCCGGACTGGTTTCCGCGGTGTCGGATCCGGAGCTGCGGTGAGCACGCCCGATTCGAGCGCCTGTCTGAGCTCCTGCAGATCGTTCCTGATGTCCTTCGCGCTCTGGTAGCGCTCTTCGGGATCTTTCATCAGGCAGCGTCGTACGATGCGAGCCAGGTCGCGAGGCAGCGACCGGTTCACGTCCGTCAGGGACGGCGGTGTGTCCTTTAGAATCGAGGAGAGCAGCGACACGCTGCTGTCCCCCCTGAAGGGGCGCTGTCCGGTCGACATCTCGTAGAGCGCGATTCCGAGCGAGAAGATGTCCGACCGGTGGTCGACGGGCTTGCCCTCGGCCTGTTCCGGGGACATATACGCGACGGTGCCCAGGATCCGGCCGTCGCCGGTGACCGTCTGCGTCGGCATCACCGTGACGCTCGAGGCTCTTTCGCTCGGCTCCTTGAGCCGCGCCAGGCCGAAATCCAGCACCTTGAGCCGGCCGTCGTCGCTCACGATGATGTTGGCCGGCTTGAGGTCGCGGTGCGTGATGCCTTTGTGGTGCGCCGCGCTGACGGCGTCGGCCAGCGGAACAGCGAGCTTGAGGAGCCGGTCGAGCGGCAGGCCGTCGCGGGGAATCAGCCTGTCCAGCGGTTGCCCCTCAACCAGCTCCATGGTCAGGAAGTCGAGCGCACCCGCCTGCTCGACGGAGTAGAGCGTGACGATATTGGGGTGGTTGAGGGCGGCGACTGCCTGGGCCTCGCGCGCGAAGCGCTGGCGGCGCTCGGAATCCGTCCCGAACGCAGCGGCGAGCACTTTGAGCGCCACGTGCCGGTGCAGCTTCAGGTCGCGGGCGGCATAGACTTCACCCATGCCTCCACGTCCAAGCTCGCGCTCAATGCGGTAGTGACCGAGCGTCGTACCGAGCATGTTGATGGGGAGGAATGCTACTACGTGTCGGCGGGGTCAGGTCTTGCACTGACGTACGCGGACGCAGGTTCCCGGACGTGCTCCGGGATTGCCGCGACACGGCACGCGCCGGCGCGCAAGAAGAGGGCCACATGTGCCGCGCCAACCTCACCTGCGCCGGGCCATGCCGCCTTCGAGCCGCTCGGCCGCGGGGGCCAATCGCCCTCAGACCGGTCAGTACGTCAGTGCAAGACCTGACCCCCGGATGCGCCCCCCGGATGCGCCCCGGGATGCGCGTTCGTCCTGCCGCACATCGGCCGCGAACTGCGTCGCCGCTGCGCCGAGCCTCACGCCTCAGCGGACCCTGGTCGTGAGAGGCGGCTGATCGACATCGGCCCAGCCGTTTCAAAACGAGATGATGGCGCGTTTCCTGCAGCCCGGGTCGCAGTCACCGGAGCGGGCCGCGACGCGCTGTTCGGGGCCCGCGTGTGGGCAATACAGGGGCAAAAGACACCTATGCGCAACCACACAGTCACGCTGCGACTCACTTGTGCCGCAATCCTCGCCGCTGCCGTCGCAGCGTCGGCGTGCAACCGCGGCGAAGAGGCGACGCCGGCGCCCGAAACGCAGACGCAGACAGCCCGGCCGGCGAACCAGCCGTTAACCGTGACCGGCTGCCTCAAAGCGGGCGAAGCGGCCGACACGTATGTGCTCACGGCCGCCCGGACTGCGGGCAGCGAGGAGGCCGCGAACTACCAGCTGATCGGAGCGAGGGACGCGGGGCTGCAGGATCGGATCGGCCAGCGCATGGAAGTCAGCGGGACCGTGGAAGCCCAGCAGGAAATCGCAGCCAGGACGAAAGCGGAGCCGGCCAAGGAGCAGGCCGAGGGCACCAGCGGGACACCGACCGTCCAGACCCGGACCGAGATCGAGATCAGGCGCCTGACGGTCGATTCCATCCGGGCTGTGGGCGGCGAGTGCGAGATGTAGCACGGATCCGCCGGGATCCGCGCGGCTGCCTGTCGGGATCGACGGCACGCGGATGAACGCGGCTCATCATCGACGGGCGCGGATCAACGCAGATGCCCGCGGCTCATCATCGACGGGACGCGGATGAACGCAGATGCCCGCGGCTCATGATCGACGGGGCGCGGATCAACGCAGATCCACGCGGATTCATCATCCGCGGTGCG
>DASPFV010000281.1:0-3395 GCA_035620975.1 Vicinamibacterales bacterium | reverse complement strand
CCGGGGGCAAGGAGGGAGGAGAACGATGCGTGCCCATGCACGGACGACGTTTCGGGAGGCCGTGTTCCGCGCTGCGTGTGCGGCAGCGGCCGTCCTCGGGCTGATCACCGCGACTCCGGCGGACGTCAGGGGCCAGGCCGTCACCGGCACCCTGCTCGGGAACATCACCGATTCCAGCGGCGCCGCCGTACCGGGGGCGACCGTGACCGCGACGGAAGTGCAGACCAGCATCAGCCGCACGGCCGTCAGCAACGACACCGGCTACTACATCTTCTCGAGCCTGGTCAACGGGACCTACACCATCTCGGCCGAGCTGCAGGGCTTCCGGCGCGTCCTCCGCCAGAACGTCAGAGTGGACGTGAACACGACGATCCGCGTGGACATGACGCTCGAGCTCGGGCAGCTCGCCGAAACGGTGACGGTCGAAGCGGAGACGCCGCTGCTCCAGACGGACCGCACCGACACGGGACGACTGATCGAGTCGAAGCAGCTGGCCGAGCTGCCGCTGACCTTCAACCGTAACTTCCAGTCGCTCATGATGACGGTGCCGGGCGTCACGCGACCGCACCGCGAGCATTCCCAGTTCTTCAACTCGCAGGACTCCCTGCGCTTCGAGGTGAACGGCCAGCCCGGCATGGCCAGCAACACGCTCATCGAGGGTCTCGACAACAACCACAAGACCGGGCTGCTGCAGGTGATCATCCCCGCCGCCGACGCGCTCGAGACCGTCAACGTGACGACGAGCAACTACGACGCGGAGTTCGGGCGATCGGGTGGCGCCGTGACGAACGTGACCATCAAGTCGGGGACGAACCAGTTCAAGGGCAGTGCGTTCGTGTTCGGCAACACCGACGCGACGAACGCCAGCGACTACTTCACGCACCTGAAGGCGCCGACGAAGTTCGTGAACAGCGGGTTCACCCTGGGCGGTCCCATCCTGCGCAATCGCCTCTTCTTCTTCGGCGACTACCAGCGCACGCTCGACAACGGCGGCTACGTCGTCCGCGCGACGGTCCCCACGGTGCGCATGCGGAACGGCGACTTCGGCGAGGTCTCCAGCCGGATCTACGATCCCATGACCGGCAACCTGAACGGGACCGGCCGGGTCCCGTTCACGAACAACCAGATCCCGCAGGAGCGCATCAGCCCGATCGCCCGCTCGCTGCTGGCGTTCATTCCGGAGCCGAACATCCCGGGAGCCCCGCTCGGCCAGAACAACTACCAGAAGGCGCAGACGCGCGAGAAGACGACCGATGGGTTCGACGCCAAGGTCAACTACTCCATGAGCGATCGGGACCAGATGTCGTACCGCGTCAGCTTCATGCGTCCGGTGGTGTTCGACCCCGGCCTCTTCCGGCAGTACGGCGGGCCGGCCAACGGGGGGTTTGCCGGGGAAGGCACGAACACGAGCTGGAGCGGCGCCATGACCTGGACGCGCGTCTACAGCCAGACGATGGTCCTGGACGTGCGCGGGGGGCTGAACTACTACCACAACGTGACGACGACCGAGGGGCACGGACTGTCGACGAGCACCGAGGTCGGCATCCCGGGCGCCAACCTGGACGACTACACGAGCGGCGTCTCGTCCATCAACATCGGCGGGCATTCGAACCCGCAGCTCGGCTTCTCGGCGAGCCAGCCATGGGACCGCTCGGAGAAGACGTGGAGCGTCGCCTCGGTCCTGACGCGCCTGATGGGGAGCCATACGCTGAAGGTCGGCGGCGAGTGGCGGCACAACCGCGACATGCTGCTGCAGACCCAGGACGCAGGCGGGCCGCGCGGCGCGTTCACCTTCAACGCCTCGGGCACCGGGAACCCGGCCGAGAACGCGACGCTCAGCGGCGTGGCCAACGCGATGGCGTCGTTCCTGCTCGACTGGCCGAACGGCGTCCAGCGCGACCTGAAAGTGTTCGACGAGCCCGGCACCAAGCACTGGGCCACCTTCCTCTTCGTGCACGACAAGTGGCAGGCGCGTCCGAACGTGACCCTGGACCTCGGCCTCCGGTGGGAGTACTACAACCCGCTCCAGGGCCTGGCCGGGGCGGGGAGCCTGGCGAACTACGATCCGGCCACGCACACCATCCGCGTGAGCGGCTACGGCGAGTTCGATGACTCGCTCAACGTGGAGAAGACGCTGACCAACTTCTCGCCCCGGACCGGCGTCTCGTGGAGGCTGGACAGCGTGTCGGTCGTCCGCGCGGGCTACGGCGCGAGCACCATTCCGTTCCCCGACAACCGCTACGCCTTCAACTACCCGGTGAAGCAGAACTATGCCGGCTCGGCAGCCAACGGCTTCCAGCGGGCCGGGTCGATGGCCGCAGGATTCCCGGCGCCCGCGCTGCTGGAGATCCCGCCGACCGGCATCGTGCCGGTCACCGGGTCGCTCCAGAACGCGACCCTCGACGTGATCCCGACGGACCTCCGGGAGGGGACGCTGCACTCGTGGAACGTCGCGTTCCAGCGCCAGCTGCCGTACGGGTTGACCGCCGATCTCGCGTATGTGGGCAACAAGGGCGTGAACCTGGTCATGGACGTGAACACGAATGCGAGCCTCGTGTACGGATCGGGGAACGCCGGGCGGCCGCAGTTCGCGCCCTTCAACCGCACCGGCACGTCGCGGACGCGGACCAACGAGAACAAGTCCGACTATCACTCGCTGCAGGTGAAGGTGGACCGGCGGTTCCAGAACGGGTTCATGGTGACCAACACCTACACGCTCGGCCGCGCCCGGGACCTCGCGAACGAGAATGGCGGCGTCGGCACGCCGATCGACTTCGATCTGAGCTGGGCGCGCGCCAACTACGACCGCCGGCACAACTACGTCGTCACGGGCATCTACGAGCTGCCCTGGGGGCCGGGCCAGCGCTGGCTGTCGAGCGGGGTGCTCGGCCGGGTGATCGGGGGCTGGCAGCTGAGCGGCGTGTTCGTCGCGCAGTCCGGCGTTCCGCTGACGATTACGGCCAGCGACGCGCTGCTGAACACGCCTGGCAACACGGCGTTCGCCAGCCTCAACGGCGACCACCGGATCCTCGGCGGGCTCGGGCCGGGCCAGTTGTACTTCGATCCGTCCGTCTACTCGCAGCCGGCGGCCGGCACGCAGGGGACCCTGCGGCGGAACACCGGGCCGGAGGGACCCGGGTTCTGGAGCCTCGATGGCTCGCTCGTCAAGCGCGTCCAGATCGGCGCGGGCCGGTATGCCGAGTTCCGGGTCGACGCCTACAACGTGCCGAACGCGGTCCGGTGGGGCAACCCGAGCACCGGGTTCAGCACGGCGGCCGGCAACACGTTCGGCCAGATCACGGGCACGACCGGCGGCCAGCGGAGCGTCCGCTTCGGCGGCCGGTTCGTGTTCTGAGCCGGGAAGCCCGGGGAGCCCGGGGTCAGGTCTTGCATTG
>DASPFV010000280.1:0-10811 GCA_035620975.1 Vicinamibacterales bacterium | reverse complement strand
GACGTGGCGCTGATGAAGGCGCTGGGCGTCAGGACGTACAGGTTCTCGATCGCGTGGCCGCGGGTATTCCCGCAGGGTTCCGGCGCACCGAACCCGAAGGGGCTCGATTTCTATGATCGGCTGGTCGACGAGCTGCTCCGGCACGAGATCGAGCCGTTTGCCACGCTGTATCACTGGGACCTCCCGCAGGCGCTGCAGGACCGGGCAGGCGGCTGGGAGTCGCGCGAGACGTCGGAGGCCTTTGCGGAGTACGCGGGCTACGTGGCCGGGCGGCTCACCGACCGCGTGCGCCACGTCTTCACCATCAACGAGTTCGGCGCGTTCGTCGAGCTGGGCTACCGCGTGGGGATCCATGCGCCCGGGCTGAAGCTGCCGCCGAAACGGTTCAACCAGACGCGCCATCACGCCGTGCTGGGGCACGGACTTGCCGTGCAGGCCATTCGCGCCCGCGCGAGGCCCGGCACGAAGATCGGCGTGGCCGAGAACCTGACCGTCTGTGCACCCGTGATCGAGACGCGGGAGCACGTGGCCGCGGCCGAACGCGCCACGCGCGAGCTGAACGCGCCGTACCTCACCGCCATGCTGGAAGGCCGCTACACGGATGCGTATCTGGCGAACGCCGGCGCCGACGCTCCGGTCTTCACGCCGGACGAGCTCGCGGCGATCGGCAGCCCGCTGGACTTCGTCGGCCTGAATATCTACACGCCGATTTACGTCCGCTCGGACGACTCTCCCGCCGGATTCGCCGTCGTGCCGCACCCGGCCTCCTTCCCGCATATGGCTTCGTCTTGGCTGTACCTCGGGCCGGAGGCGCTCTACTGGGGTCCGCGGCACGTGGCGCGTCTCTGGAAGGTCAAGGAGATGTACATCACCGAGAACGGCTGCTCTTCGTCGGACGTGCCGGGCCCCGACGGGACGGTCTACGACACCGACCGGGTCATGTATCTGCGCAACTACCTGACGCACCTGCAGCGCGCGACGTCCGAAGGCATTCCGGTGCGCGGGTACTTCCTCTGGAGCCTGATGGACAACTTCGAGTGGGCCGACGGCTATACGAACCGCTTCGGCCTCCACTACGTCGACTTCCAGACGCAGCAGCGCAGGCCCAAGCTGAGCGCAGCGTTCTACCGCGCGGTCATCGCGGGCAATGGCTTGATGTAGGTGCCCTGGGTGCGAGGGTGCCCCGGGCGCCAGGGCGCAGGGTGCCCTGCGCGCGGTCCGTCATCTTCATTCAGTGCCTCTGGTGCGATGGACTATACGCTGTCGGAGTGGCTCAACCTGATCGTGCGGTGGGTGCACGTCTTCGCGGCCATCCTGTGGGTGGGCACCACCTACTACTTCACGTGGCTGGACGGCCAGCTGCGGCGGGCGGCCGGCGACGGCGGCGCGCGGGTCTGGATGGTGCACAGCGGCGGGTTCTACACGGTCGAGCGGCAGAGCGGCCTCGGCGTGCCGGCGGGAAATCTGCACTGGTTCCGGTGGGAGGCCATGACGACCTGGGTGAGCGGGCTCGCGCTGCTGGTGCTCGTGTACTACGCTGGCGGGCTGACGGTGGACGCCGCGACCGGGCCGCGCACGGAAGCCACCGCTATCGCCGCCGGGATCGCGTCCCTCGCCGCCGGCTGGTTCGTGTACGACGCCCTGGCGCAGTCGCGGCTCGCCGCGCGTGACCTCGGCTTCGCGGCTGTCGCCTTCACGTTGATCCTTCTCGACATGCTCGTGCTCGGCCGGATGCTCAGCGCGCGTGCGACCTACATGCACGTCGGCGCGCTGTTCGGCACGATCATGGCCCTCAACGTGTGGGTCCGGATCCTGCCGCCGCAGCGGCGCATGGTGGCGGCCGCCTCACGCGGCGACGCCCTGGATCCCGCCCTCGGTGCCGGCGCGAAGCACCGCTCCCGCCACAACACCTTCCTCGCGGTTCCGACGGCCTTCATCATGGTGAGCAGCCATTTCCCGGTCGCGACGTACGGGCACCGCCACGGACTCTGGATTCTCGCTGGGCTGATCCTGGCCGGCTGGGGCGCGGCCAGCATGCTGCGGCGCGCCTGAATCGCGGCCCCCGCAGCGCGGATGCCCCACGCTGCCACGAATCGCGGATGCTTGTCGGGGTCCTCGGGTCGCGGACGTGCCCCGCCCTCCGGGCTACGGCGAGACAAGTCCGCGTCGCGTGAGGCCGACAGCCATCCGTGTCCATCTCTATCCGCGCAGATCCGCGCTCGGATCTCGCCGCGCGTCCCCGGCGGCTACACTGATGGCTGCGGACCCGGACCCTCCCGCACCCGTCCGCGGACGATCTTCACGAACGATCCCGACCGCAGCTCCTCGACCGAGAGCCCCGTGAGGCCGCCGATCTCGCTGTCGATCACGGCGCCGCAATTGAGCGCGCGCAGGAAGAAGTTCAGCAGTCCCTGTCCCGTGGCGGCATCGTCGAACACCTCGCCGACGAGCGTGGCCTGGGCGGCTCTCGCGATGAAGTTGCGCAGACGTTCGGACGCGGCATCGAGGCTCTCGAGGAAGAACGCGAAGACCGCAGCATAGCGGGTGACGAGCTGGGCCGGATGCAGATCCCAGCCCTGGTAGAAGCCGTTGACGAGCGAGTGCCGGACGTCGTCGAAGTGCAGGCGCCACGCGCGGTGGACGGCCGCGCGGTTCGCCTCGCGCGCAGCCTCGTCGAGCACGGTGCCCTCCGCCGCGCGGTGGACCGGGACGGGCAGCACGTTCGTCGCACCGTCCGAGAGCCAGATGCCCGTGCCGGCGAGCGAGACCTGCATCACGTGCCGCGCGAAGTCGCAGGCCGGATGGCGCATGTGCTGGTGGGCCGCGGTCACGCCAAGCGAGGCGGTGTAGTCGTAGGTCCCGAAATGGGCTCCGGTGATGCGCCCCGCACCGGCCGCCACCAGCGAGGGCAGCGCGGGGGCGCCGCGCTCGTCGAGGATCGACTGCGGGGTCTCGATCATCAGCTCCAGCTTCAGTCCGCCTGGGAGGAGCCCGCGGCTGCGTTCGAGCCGGGCGCAGTACTCGGCGAACACAGCCACCTGGTCCGCCGACGTGATCTTCGGGAGCGTGAGGACGAAGCGGCCGGGCAGCCGGTTGCCCGTCCTGTCGAGCAGGGTCTGCAGGAAGAGCCGCGTGGTGCGGAGGGACCGGTCGGTGAGTTCCTGGGTGAGCGGCTTCACGCGGATGCCGATGAACGGCGGGAGCCCCGCACAGGCGGCGCCTCGCGCCATCTCCTCTGCCGCCGAAACCGCGTGACCGTCCTCTTCGCCGTCCGGGCGCGTGCCATACCCGTCCTCGAAGTCGAGCCGGTAGTCCTCGACCGGCTCGCGCGCGAGCTTCTGCACGACCCGGTCGTAGATCTCGCGCGAGGTCTTGTCGGGCAGCCCGAGCACGCGCCCGAGATCGCTCGACGCCGGCGCATACTCTTCAATCGTCCTGCGGGCTGCCGCCCCGAGCCGCACGGCCGTGTCGTGCCGGAAGAGATGTGCGCCCCCGTACACGGTGTGCACGGGCTGCCGCGCCGCGCTGTCGCCCGGCCAGCGCGCCTGGGCCCGCGCGTTGGCGAGACCGAGCCGCGCGACGAGATCGTCGGACTCGATCACGGGCTCTCAGGACATCTGCGGAAACCCGAGGTTGACGCCCCGGTGCCGCGGATCCGGCCAGCGGGCTGTGACGACCTTCGCCCGCGTGTAGAACCGCACGCCTTCGAGCCCGTACACGTGCGCATCGCCGAACAGGGAGCTCTTCCAGCCGCCGAACGAGTAGTAGGCCATCGGCACGGGGATCGGGACGTTCACGCCGACCATGCCAACCTGCACCTCGTGCTGGAACCGCCGTGCGGCGCCGCCGTCGTTGGTGAAGATTGCGACGCCGTTGGCGAACGGGCTCTCGTTCACGAGCTGCAGCGCCTCGTCATAGGAGGCGGATCGCACGACGCTCAACACGGGGCCGAAGATCTCGTCGCGATAGATCGTCATCTCGGGTCGAACGCGATCGAAGAGGCAGGGTCCCAGGAAGAAGCCCTGCTCGTGCCCCGGGATCCGGACACCGCGGCCATCCTCCACCAGCTCGGCGCCCGCGGCCTGCCCCTGTTCGACGTACGAGAGCACTCGTTTCAGGTGCTCTTCGGTCACGAGCGGGCCCATTTCGGCTCCGGCTTCGAGGCCGGGGGCCACCCGCAGCCGCCGCATGCGCTCGCGGATCAGCGGGAGCAGGCGGTCTGCCACGTCGCCGACCGCGACGAGCACCGAGATCGCCATGCAGCGCTGGCCCGTCGAGCCGTAGGCGGCGCCCACGGCCGAGTCCGCGGCGAGCTCCAGGTCCGCGTCCGGCAGGACGACCATGTGGTTCTTGGCTCCGCCGAGCGCCTGGACGCGCTTGCCCGCCCGCGTGGCGGTCTCGTAGATATAGCGGGCGGTCGGCGTGGCGCCGACGAAGCTGACGGCCGCGACGTCCGGGTGCGCGAGGATGGCGTCCACCGCCGCCTTCTGGCCGTGGACCACGTTGAGCACCCCCGGCGGCAGACCGGCCTCCGCGAAGAGCTCGGCGCAGAACATCGAGGCGGACGGGTCCTTTTCGGACGGCTTCAATACGAACGCATTCCCGCAGGCAATGGCGACGGGGAACATCCACATCGGCACCATCGCGGGGAAGTTGAAGGGCGTGATGCCGGCCACCACACCGAGCGGCTGACGGAGGGAATAGCTGTCGACGTCGGTCGAGACGTTCTCGGAGAATTCCCCCTTGAGCAGGTGCGGCAGCCCGCAGGCGAACTCGACCACTTCGAGGCCGCGGTTGACCTCGCCCAGCGCGTCGGAGAGCACTTTCCCGTGCTCGCGTGTCAGGATCTCGGCCAGCTCGCGCTTGCGGCGCTCGACGAGCTCTCGAAACGCGAACATCACCCGCGCTCTCGCCGCGAGCGACGTGCGCCCCCAGCTCCGCGCCGCCTCCACGGCGCTGGCCACCGCCGCGCCGACGACTCCCGCATCCCCGTACGCCACGCGCGCCGTTCTCGACCCCGTCGCAGGGTCGTAAAGGTCGCCCCACGCGCTCACCGCGCCGCTCCAGGGCTGGCCCCCGATCCAGTGCGTGACGCTGGACAGCTCCTCTGCCATCCGTGTTCTTCCGTGTTTGTCTGTGGCCCTTGTCTGTCCGTGTTCGTCCGTGGCCTTTGTCTGTCCGTGTTCGTCCGTGGCCGTACGCATGGCGTTTCTCCCCTTCTTCAGCCGAGCGGCACGTCGTCGAGACTGACCTGTTCCGTGGCGCGCATCAGCAGCACGTAAACGACGAACGCGCCGGCGAATCCCACGAACCAGGCGTAATCGTAGAGCACTCTCAGCGGCGGGACCAGCAGGCCGACGACAGCAATGCCGGTTCCGGCGGCCAGCGCCACCAGCGCCGGGGTGTTCCAGCGACCATAGCGCCCGTCCGCCGAATAGAGCTCGGGGAGCGACAGGCGCGTGCGCCGGACGACCCAGTAGTCGGCGATGAAGATCCCTGCGACGGGTCCGAGGAAGGCCGAGTAGGCGATGAGCCAGCCGATGTAGCGTTCGGCGTTCTCGAGCAGCTTCCACGGCATGATCGCGATGCCGATGAGCCCGGTGATCACCCCGCCGCGCGCGAAATCGATCCGCGACGGCCACAGGTTGGCGAACCCGTTCGCCGGCGCCACGACGTTGGCGGCGACGTTGGTCGTGAGCGTCGCCACCAGCAGCGCGAGCAGCGCAAGGATCACGATCGAGGGGTTCTGCAGCCGCGACAGCAGCTGCACCGGGTCCCAGATCGGCTCACCGAAGATCACGGCGGAGGCCGACGTCACGGCCACGCCGATGAACGCGAACAGCGTCATCGTCGTGGGCAATCCGAGGAACTGCCCGGCCACCTGTGCGCGCTGGTTCCGCGCGTAGCGGGAGAGGTCCGGGATGTTCAGGGCGAGCGTGGCCCAGAAGCCGACCATGGCCGTGAGCGACGGGACGAAGAACGCGAGGAACTCGCCGTTCGTCCGGAACGCCGACGGCCGCGCCAGCACCGGCCCCAGCCCGCCTGCCTGCGAGGCGGCCCACCCGAGCAGCGCCAGGCCCGACACGATCAGGAACGGCGCGGCGTAGGCCTCCAGCGCCTTGATGGCATTGCTGCCGCGCACGACGATGTACATGTTGCAGAGCCAGAACACCAGGAACCCGAGCGCCTGCGCGAACGGGGGTTCCCAGGCGGGAATCGCGACCCTCAGCATCGTGTAGATGGCCTGGCCGCCGATCCACGTCTGGATGCCGAACCAGCCGCAGGCGACCACGGCGCGCAGCAGCGCCGGGACGTTCGAGCCGAGGACGCCGAACGAGGCCCGCGCCAGCACGGGGAACGGGATCCCGTACCTCGTCCCCGCATGCGCGATGAGCACCATCGGTACGCATACGATCAGGTTGCCGAGCATGATCGTGAAGACGGCCTGCTGCCAGTTCATCCCGCCGTTCACCAGGCTCGCGGCCAGCATGTACGTCGGGATGCACACCGAGAGGCCCACCCAGAGCGACGCGATGTGATACGTGGACCACGTCCGGTCCGCGAGACGCGTCGGCGCCAGGTCGCGGTTCGACAGCCGTGGATCTGCCGGTGCCTCGACCAGCTCGTACAGATCGCCGGCGCCGCGCCGCATGCTGGACCGAGCGCTGGCGGCAGGAATGGACATGGGTCGGCTGCGCTATGGGTTTGGCGCTCACGACACCAGCGGCGGCCCGGGCTGGCGCTTCACGAACTCGCCGCGTCCTGGCCGGCCGGTGAACGTCCCCTCGTCCACGATCACTTCACCGCGGGAGATTACCTTCGCGGGCGCGCCCTGGACGATGCGCCCCTCGTAGGGGTTGTAGTCCACGCGCATGTGGTGCGTGGCCGCGGAGAGCGTGACCGACCGCTGCGGATCCCACAGCACGAGATCGCCGTCGGAGCCGACGGCGATCGTGCCTTTCCTCGGCCAGAGCCCGAACATGCGGGCCGGGTTGGAGGCCACGATCTCCACGAACCGGTGGGCGTCGATGCGTCCGGTCCGGACGCCGCCGTCCCAGAGCAGCATCAGCCGGGTCTCGATCCCGGGCGCCCCGTTCGGAATCTTCGAGAAGTCGTCGGCGCCGAGCTGTTTCTGCGGCGGCTCGTTCATGCAGAACGGGCAGTGGTCGGTCGACACGACCTGCAGATCGTTCCGCAGGATGCCCTTCCAGAGCACGTCCTGGTGCCACTTCTCGCGGAGCGGCGGCGACATGACGAACTTCGCCCCCTCGAATCCCTCGCGCTCGTAATCGTCGTACGACAGGAACAGGTATTGCGGGCAGGTCTCCGCGTAGGCCGGCAGGCCCATGTCCCGCGCCTGCTTGACCTTTTCCAGTGCGTCCGCGCACGAGAGGTGAACGATGTAGATCGGCACCCCGGCCATCTCGGCCAGGGCGATGGCGCGCCCCGTGGCTTCGCCCTCGGCCCGGGTCGGGCGTGTGAGGGCGTGGTACTTCGGGGCGCGCTGCCCCTTGCGCAGCGCCTCCTTCACCAGCGTGTCGATCACGCCGCCGTTCTCCGCGTGCATGCAGATGAGGCCGCCGTTGTCGCGGGTCCTCAGCAGCGCCCTGAAGATCGTCGCGTCGTCCACCATGAAGACGCCGGGGTAGGCCATGAACAGCTTGAACGAGGTCACGCCGTCGTGGCGGACCATCCGGTCCATGTCCTGCGACACGCGCTCCGTCAGCTCGCGGACGATCATGTGGAACGCGAAGTCGATGACCGAGCGGCCCTGCGCCCGCTGCATCCAGGCGTCGAAGGCCGGGTAGAGCCCGGCGCCGAAGTCCTGGATGGCGAAATCGATGAGCGTCGTCGTCCCGCCGTGCGCGGCGGCGATCGTACCCGTCTCGAAGTCGTCGGCCGAGGTCGTGCCGCCGAACGGCATGTCGAGGTGGGTGTGCACGTCGACGCCGCCTGGCATCACGAGACAGCCGGACGCGTCCACGATCGTGTCGGCGCCGAGCGACAGGCCCCGCCCGATCAGGCTGATGACCCCCTTGTCGATGTAGATGTCGGCGTCGTACCGGTCGGACGCCGTGACGATTGTGCCGTTGCGGACGAGAGTCGTGGACATGAATCGGTGGTCGAGCTGTCGCTTCCGCCCGGGGCGGAGGCCACGGAGCAGCTGGCGGACAGGGAAGCCGTGGCTTCCGGCTTCAGCCCGATGCCAGACGCACACCCCGTAACTGTGTCATCACACGCGTTCCTGGCGCGACGGCGCCTCGGACTGCGCGTACCCTTCTTCAACGTCGTCGTATCCGCCGCGGTAACCCGCCTGGTCGGGCCGGCGGATCTGCGAGTGCGCGACGACGCGATCGCGCAGCAGCCCGCGGAAGTCGTCGAGCTTGTGCAACCCGCGCGCGGCGTGCCGGTCGAGGAAGTCCCGGTAGGCCGAGATCAACTCGCGGATGACGTTCGGGCCCACGGCGTGATCCAGCATGGCCGCCGTGCACACCTGGACGGTCCCGCATCCGAGCAGGAAGTAGTTCAGCGCGTCCCTGAACGTCGAGATGCCTCCAATCCCCGAGAAGGCCGCGTCGGGAAACGCCCGGGTCATCTGCGACATGAGGGCCAGCGACTGGGGAAGGATCGCGGGTCCGCCGAGCCCGCCCGTCGAAACGCGGCCGTCCACGCTCATTTCGAAGTCGAGCGAGTCCGCGTCGGCCAGCGGCAACGACGGGAACGTGTTCGACGACGACACGGCGTCCCCCTTTCCGCGGAACACCGCGGCGGCCTCCACGACGATGTCGCCGGTGGCGGGCGTGAGCTTGGCCCAGACGGGAACGCGGGCGACCTCCTTCACGACCTCCATCACGATCGAGGTGAGGGCCTGATCCCTGCCGATGTTCGAGCCCATGTCGGGCCGGTCCATGTGCGGGCACGACAGGTTCAGCTCGAGGCCGTCGGCGCCGGCGTCCTGGCACGAGGTCGCGAGCAGACGCCACCGATCGAGCTCGCGGTCGCTGCCCGACCCCGCCATGATCGACGCGATCAGCACCCGATCGGGGAACGCCTGCTTGATCCGGGTAATCCGCGGGATCCACCAGTCGAGGGTCTTGTCCGAGATGAGCTCCCAGTTCCAGGAGGAGTGCAGCACGCCGGAGCGGCCGCGATTCATCGACAGCACGCCGTCCGGGTGTTGCCGCAGGAACTTCGTGCGCGGCCCCGCGACGTTGATGACCGGGTGCAGCCCGATCGTCTTCGTGACGACGCCGCCCCAGCCGGCCTCGAACGCGCGGAGAATGTTGCTCTCCGACTCGGTCGGGGGTGCCGACGCCAGCATGAAGGGGTTCTCGAAGCGCAGGCCGGTGAAGGTGACGGAGAGGTCCGGTGTCATCGCGTCCTCCCGGAGATTACGGCGCCACGAGCGAACCGTATGCGTCGGGCCGGCGATCGCGGAAGAACTGCCACACGGACCTGACCTCGTCGATCAGATCGAGATCGAGGTCGGCGACGACGACGGCGTCGCGGTCCCTCGGCCCTTCCGCGATGATGCGGCCACGCGGGTCGCAGAAATAACTCGTGCCGTAGAACTCGCCGATGTTCCACGGCGCCTCGGTGCCGACTCGATTGATCGCGCCGACGAAATAACCGTTGGCGACGGCGTGCGCCGGCTGCTCCAGCTTCCACAGGTACTCGGAGAGGCCGGCCACGGTGGCCGAGGGGTTGAAGACGATCTCCGCGCCGTTCAGCCCCAGCGCACGCGCGCCTTCCGGGAAGTGCCGGTCGTAGCAGATGTAGATCCCCACCTTCGCGAACGCCGTCTCGAAGACCGGATAGCCGAGGTTGCCGGGCCGGAAGTAGAACTTCTCCCAGAACCCGGGCTTGCAGTGCGGGATGTGCGTCTTCCGGTACTTTCCGAGATACTGGCCGTCGGCGTCGATGATCGCAGCCGTGTTGTAGTAGACGCCGGCCTGTTCCTGCTCGTAGATCGGCGCGACGATTACCATCCCGTGCTTCCGCGCCAGCTTCCGTACGGCCCCGATGGTCGGGCCGTCGGGCACGGGCTCGGTCAGCTCGTACCAGCGCGTCTCCTGCTCGGCACAGAAGTACGGCCCGTAGAACAGCTCCTGCAGGCAGAGGATCTTCACCTTCCGCCGCGCGGCCTCGGCGATGAGCGTCCCGTGCCGGTCGATCATCGCCTTGCGGATTGCCGCGAGCGGGCGATCGGGGCCGAGCACGTTGCGTGTCTGGATGAGGCCGCAGCGGACCGTGCGGGGCATGGGAAGAGGACTCCTGCAGCGGAGTATCTCACGTTTTCAGAACCCAATCAGCACACCCACGTGGGGCCCGATCGCCTCGATATCCGGGTTGCGATCCCGACCGGCCAGACCGCCATTGGAGATGTGCAGCAGGCGGAGGCCCGACACGACGTGCAGGTCGTCGCGCAGCCGGACCGTCACGCCGAGTCCCCCCTGGGCCAGATAATTGAAACGCGTCCCGCGACGGGGGACCAGCGTGTCGGCCTGTGCGACCCCCACGTCCCCCTCCCAGAAGACGGTCCAGCGCGGACCCCGGTAGATTCGTCCACGTGCGCCAATCAGGGCTCCCAGCAGGAAGCCGTCCGGCCCGCGCTGCCCGACATACGAGAGCATCCCGCGCACGACGATGGCGACGCCCTTGCCGAGGCCGTAGGCGATACCGGGCACGAGTGCCGACAGCTCTTCCCGCGAGCCGTTGTAGTTCCACGCTTCCAGCGCGCCGCCGAGGCTCACCTCCATCTGCCAGCTCCCGCGCGAGAACGGGTCCGGCACCCGCGGCTGGCGCTCCTG
>DASPFV010000279.1:0-72446 GCA_035620975.1 Vicinamibacterales bacterium | reverse complement strand
GCGGCGCGCCGCCGCTGCCGCTCGGCTTCCTGCTCCTGCCGCCGGGCCAGCTCCTTCAGCTTCTCGAGGAGCTCGTCGATCTGCTGGTCCGACTGCTGCTGCTGGGCGCGCTGGGCGGTCTCGTACTGGTTGGCCATCTTGTCCAGTTCGAGCTCGAAGAGATCCGCGAGGTCCTCGGCCATCGTGTTCTGGCCGCCGCCCCCGCCGCCCTGCTGCCCCATGCTGACCTGGATTTCGTACTCCTCCTCGGCGCGCTGCAGGAACTGCAGCGCCTTCTGCTCGGGCTCGAGGGCACCCTGGGGATCCACCTTCTGCAGCTTCCCTTCCGCGTTGCGCATTTCGGTCACGGCCTGCGGCAGCAGCTCGGCGATCTTCCTGAAGGCCGGGTCCTGCTCGACCAGCCGGCTGTTCATCCGCGTGACCAGGCCGTCGACCTGCTCGCGCAGCCGCGCCTGCGACAGCGCGATGACCGTGGAGCTCTCGCGCAGCTTGTCCGCGCTCATGGTCCTGCGGTCGCGGTTGACGTTGAACGTCGCCGAGATGATCTGGCGCTGCTGCTGCGACAGCGCGCCGACCTGTCCGCCGCCGCCGCCCCCGCCGCCGCCCGCCTGCGACTGCGCGCGCCGGAACTCACGCCGGAGCGGCCTGATCTGCAGGAAGTAGAGGTCGCTCGACGCCCGCTTGGCGCCCTGGACGGCATCGTTGTCCGACGCGCGGGCGTAGTACGAGACGAAGTCGCCGGGCTGCACGTCCAGCTCTTCGAGGTAGAACGTCTGCCCGGCAGTGACTTCCGACATGCGGCTCCTGCCGTCGAACAGCCGGACCGACTTCTCGGCGCCGCCGTTCACGGAATACACCAGCTCGAGGCCGCGGACGCCGTAATCATCCTCGGCGCGCGCCTCCACGAACACCTCCTCGATCGGCGAGGCCGACGTGTCGCGCCCGGGCTTCGAGATGGACACCGTCGGAGCCTGATCGGAGAGCACGTCGATCGTGTACTGCGGCGACGCGGAGACGCGCTCTCCGGTCGGTGCGTCCAGCTCCACGCGATAGAACCCGTCTTTGTCGGCCACGAACTTCGTCGAGAGCGATCCATCCGGCGCCGCCGTCAGCGGCGCCTGCTCCTTGTCGTGCAACACGATCTGCCCGCCGGCCGACGCCATCGTCGGGATGATGCGCGCGCGCACTTCGGTCCCCTTCAGCACGGCGATGTCGCCGCCGTCCGCCACCTTGCGCGGCTCCAGCCCCGTGTAGGCCGGAAAGTGATACTCGAGCTCGAGACGCTGCACGTACGGCAGATCGATCACGTTCAGCGTGTAGGTGGCCGACTTGACGCCCGCCGCCTCGACGAAATAGTCGATCGGACCGGCGAGATCGAAAACCATCCCTTCGTATCTGTTCGGGGACTGCGCGTCCTCGCTGCGCACCAGCGGAAGGCGCTCGAACGGCGTCTCGGGCGACTTGCGGATCATCAGCGCCGCCTGATCGGCGTCGAAGCCCTCGAGCAGAGCCGTGATGGTCTGGTCGATGCCCCGCGGCACGGTCGCGTTGCCGGGTGTGACCGCGATGCGATACGGCGCGGCGGCTTCGACGCTCCGCGACAGGACCACCAAGGCGGAGACGGCGTGCCGCAGGTACGCGGGTCCGAACGTGAAGACCAGCGCCGCGACCAGCCCCACGGCGCCTACGCCCGCCGCGTACCGCTGCAGCGGCGCACGCTCGACCAGCCGCCCGCCGTCGATCGCCTGGCATTTCTCGACCGCCGACTGCACCAGGCGCCGCACGAGGGCCGCCGAGTGCGGCGAGGCCGCCTGCCCTGCCAGACGGCTCGCCTCGATGGCGCTGACGATCTCGGCCTGGAGCGACGGCTCGTGCTCCTCGAGATACATCGCGACCTGCTGGTCGCTCACGCGCCAGAGCAGCGGGCGGACGATGAACCACCCGACGAGGGCGGCAAAGGCGGCGGCGAGGACGAGTCGGAACGTGATGATGGACCCCGGACTGAAGCGCCACGACTCCAGGCCCCAGGCCGACAGGAGCACCGCAGCGAGGCCCAGGCCGAGCACCCCGACCGCGCCGCGCAGCATCAGCTTGTAGCGCCAGCGCCGCCGGATCTGGCGGATCATCCCGACCAGGTCCGAAGGGGTTTCCGGGTGCCGCAGCGTCAGACGCATGGTGATTTCTCCCCTGCCTATAGACTAAACCGCCGAGCGATTGGCCACTAGCGTTTCCGCGCCGAGCAACAGCGCCGCCGCGAACAGCAGATACCACCACATGCGCTGGGCGCTCTCCTGCGACTCGTCGGTGGGCGGGGCCATGTCCGCCCCGGCGGCAGCGCCGGCCCGGCCCATGGCCGCCGCGACGATCTCTTTCGGGTCCATTCCGGTCAGGTCCGATTCAGCGAGATCCACGTTGCTCGCGACGATCACGGGCGGCTCGCTCTCGCGGCCCGTCGTACGGACCTCGTAGAACCCCTGTTCGGTCAGCTCCAGCACGTCCGCCCCTTCCTCGTCGAGCGGGAGACGCTGCCCGCCCGGCGTCAGCACGACGCGCTGGACGGGCGTGGGCGAGGGCGTGGCGGATGCGTGGGGCTCCACGACGTCGCCGACGGTCCGCCAGGGCCGGGGCTCGCGATAGGCGCCAAGATGGCGGACCATGCGGTGCACGAAGGGCAGGAACACAGGCTTCAGCGCGAGGTCGTTCCAGAACAGATCCAGGCTCGAGGTCCACAGCAGCACACGCCCGTTGCCGACCCGCCGCTCGAGCAGGGCCGGCGCGCCATCGTCGTACCGCGCGAGTACCCGGGAGCCAGCCACGGGCTTCAGCGCACGATAGCCGTAGACCTGCGCGGCCGAGAAGTCGCCGCTGCGCGGCGCGCGGAAGATCTCGAAGACGGGATGGCCGTACTCGAGCGCGCCGAGCCGGGCGGGGCGGCCGGTGGTCCGATCCGTCGGCGCGTCGGGCAAGCCGGGCAGGATGTCGACGGAAGCCGGCCAGGTGGTGCGATTCGCCGCGACCACGAGCAGCCCGCCGCCGGCCTCGACGAAGCGCTGCAGGCGATCGGCGAGGCCCGGCGGCACGGGCACGTCGTTGAGCACGACGACCGCGGACGCCTCGAGGTCGCCGGCCGACACCGCATCGGCCTGACGCAGCGTGGCCTCGAAGCGGGGGGACTCGCCCACCGCCAGCGCGCGCGAGAGGTAGAGGCTCGACTCGCGCGGCGCACCCGGCCGCTCGGCGATGACCAGGCGAACCGGCTCCTGCGGCGAGAGGACGAGGTGGAACGCGTTGTCGCAGGCCAGGGCATCGTTCCCGAGCCGAACGGTCGCGCGGAGGTTGGGCTCCGACACGGTGAGCGGATCGAAGGTGACCGACGTCGACCCGCGCGCGTCCACGTCGAGGCGCTTCGTCTGAATCGTGCGGCCCGCCACCTCGAGCGACACCTCGGCCTGCTGCACGGCCTCGTCGCCGTGGTTGATGGCGCCGCTCGTGATCGTGACGCGCTCCTGATCCTGGAAGAAGCCGCGCTGAAGCGCGACCGGCGTGACGGCCAGGTTCGCGCTCTGGCCGTCGGCCACGGACACCGGCGTCAGCACGACGCCGTCCGGCAGCCGCACGCCCTCGGCGCCCTGCCAGCCCACCCGCTGGAAATCCGAGATCAGGATCACCTCGCGCCGCGGGAGCGCCGATTCGCCGACGATGCTGCCGGCGAGCTTGAGGGCGGGGCCATAGCGCGTCGCCGCCGCGGACGGTTCGATGCCGGCCAGCGCGGCCTGGAGGCGGCCGCTGTCGGCGGTCGAGCGCAGGGCCACCTCGGCGCTCGAGGCGAAGAGCACGACGGAGCCGCGGTCAGAGGAGCCGAGGCCCTCGAGGGCCTGCCTGGCCGCGCCGAGCGCGCGCGTCCAGCGGTCGCCGAATCCCATGCTGTAAGAGCGGTCGAGCAGCACCACGACCTCGCGCGCGCCGGAGCCGCCAGCCGCGGCTGCATCCGTCCGGCGCAGGAACGGACGCGCGAAGGCGAGCACGATCAGCACCAGCGCGCCGAGCCGGAGCATCAGCAGCAGCCAGTGGCGGATGCGGCGCCGCTGCACCGACTGATACGGAATGCGCTTGAGGAACATCAACGACGGGAACAGCACGACGTTCCGGCGCTCCTTCTGGATCAGATGAAGGAAGATCGGAATCGCGAGCGCGCCCAGCGCGACGAGGAACAGCGGCGTCAGAAGCGACATGGCCGGCTACCTGACCCTGCCGAGCCGCTCGCGCGTGCTGAGATAGCTGAAGAGCGCGTGGTCGAGCGGCGTCGACGTGTTGACCAGGGTGTAGTCGATGCGGTTCGCGGAAAATCGTTCCGCCAGCCCTGCCACGTGGGCGCGCACGAGGTCGCGGTACTGCTCGGCCAGCGCGTCGGGCACGATGGGAATCTGATCGCCGCTCTCGAGATCCTCGAACGCCGACGGATCCGTGAAGGTGAAGTCGAGCTCCGCCTGGTCGAGGACGTGGAACACCGCGAGATCGTTGCCTCGGAAGCGCAGCGGTCCGATCGCCTCGAGCACGGCGTCCGGCTCCTCGTAGAGATCGGAGACGAGCACCAGCAGTCCGCGGCGGCCGAAGTGCTCCGCCATCTTGTGGAGCGGCGCCCGCAGGCTGCCGGGCCCCGCGGGCACGAGCCGGTCGAGCACGTGCAGGACGACCTCCATGTGCTTCGCCGAGGCGGGCACGTGCTCGACGATGTCGTGATCGAAGGCGACGAAGCCGACGCGATCGCGCTGCTTGTGCACGAGATACGTGAGGCAGCCCGCGAGCATCCGGGCGTAGTCCAGCTTCGACATGCCCTGGCTGCCGTAGCCCATCGACTTCGACACGTCGAGCAGCACCGAGAAGTTCGAGTTGGAGTCGGCCTCGTACTCCTTGATGTAGTAGCGGTCCGTCCTGGCGTACAGGCGCCAGTCGACCCGGCGGATGTCGTCGCCCGGCACGTACCCGCGGTGCTCCGCGAAATCCACCGAGGCGCCGAAGAACGGCGAGCGGTGGATCCCGTTGATGAAGCCGTCCACGACCGAGCGCGCCACGAGCTCGAGGTTGCCGATGCGCGCCAGGACCTTCGGATCCACGAACCGCGCGCCCGGAATGGCGGATGTCGAAGTCATTGCACCTTGAACCTTGAGCCTTGAGCCTTGAGTCCTGAGCCCTCTACATGCCGCTGCGCGGCGTCTTCACCGCCTCGAGCAGCCGGTCCACCAGCGCGTCGCTCGTGATGCCCTCCGACTGCGCGTGGAAGTTGGTCAGCACGCGATGACGGAGCACTGGATGCGCCAGCGCCCGGATGTCCTCGAAGTTCACGTGGTAGCGCCCCGACGTGAGGGCGCGTGCCTTCGCCCCGAGCACCAGGTACTGGGCGGCGCGGACGCTCGCCCCGAAGGCCACCCACTTCCTGACGTTCTCAGGCGCCGTCGGCGACTTGGGCCGGCTGGCGCGGACGATGTTCAGCGCGTACCGCATGACCGGCTCGGCGACCGGGACACGCCGGACCAGCCGCTGGAACGCCACGAGGTCGGCGCCGCTGACCGGCCGCTCGAACGTCGGCTCCAGAATCGCGGTCGTCGTCCGCACGACCTCGAACTCCTCGTCCTCCGGCGGGTGATCGATGACGATGTGGAACATGAACCGATCGAGCTGTGCCTCGGGCAGCGGGTAGGTGCCTTCGAGCTCGATCGGGTTCTGCGTGGCGAACACGTAGAACGGCTCCTCGAGCGGGTAGGTGCGCCCCTGAATGGTGACGCGGTGTTCCTGCATGGCCTCGAGCAGCGCCGACTGCGTCTTCGGCGGCGTCCGGTTGATCTCGTCGGCGAGCACGATGTTCGCGAAGATCGGGCCCGGCGCGAACACCATCTGGCGCCGCCCGGTGGAGGTGTCCTCCTGGATGAGGTCGGTGCCGGTGATGTCGGATGGCATCAGGTCGGGCGTGAACTGGATGCGGCTGAACCTGAGCTCGAGCACGCGCGCGAGCGTGTGGATCAGCAGCGTCTTGGCGAGGCCCGGCACCCCGACGATCAGGCTGTTGCCGCCGACGAACAACGTCAGCAGCACCTGGTTGACCGTCTCCTCCTGACCGATGATGAGCTTGTGCAGCTCGGCGATGACCTGATCGCGCCCGGCCTTCATCCGGTCCGCCAGCGCAACATCATCCGGCGACTCCAGATCCACGACATCCTTGTCCGCTACCCGTTCCACGTTGCCTCCTCGCCCTGAGCCCTGAGCCCTGAGCCCTGAGCCCTGAGCCATCGTCTCAGTGCGTCATCGCATAGATGAAGTAGTTCACGCCGAACTTGTATGCCTCGTTCGAGAGATCGATCGGGACGAGCCCCGTATCCGAGAACTCCCAGAACTCGCCGAGGTCCTGGTTCAGGCCGGCAACGGCCAGCAGGCGCTTCTGCGGGTCGTTCTCCTCGAACAGGCCGTAGTAGACCTCCTGGCCGTAGTAGCCGAAGTCGAACTTCCGGATCTCGAAGAAAGAGTTGAAGATGGGGTGCTTCTCGTCCAGCGCCACGAATCGCAGCTCGGGCAGGACGCGGCGCATCTGCTGCTCGAGGTTGTCCCAGTCCTCTCCCCGGAAATCGTCGAAGATCGCGAAGCCTCCCTTGAGCAGGTATTGCCGGAAGCCGGCGACCTCGGCATCGTTCGGCTGCCAGAACCCCGGCTCCGACACGTAGGCGATGGGAAAGTTGAACAGGTCCGGCTCGTCGGTCGTGAATACGTTCGATCCGTCCACCCTGGCGTTCGCGCCCGAGATCTCCCTCATGATCTTCATCATGTGGATGTCCGCCGTCGGGTAGTCGTGGGCCCACGGGAGCTCGCCCCGGCTGCCGCGCCGCGTCATCGCGCCGAGGTACCCCACGGCGAAGCGGATCCGCACGAACGTGAGGCGGCCGTCGTACTCCACGTTCCCGTAAAGCTCCGACGAAGGCTGGCGCCGCCGGCCGAACCAGTCCTGCGCGTACGCCGCCGCTCCGGCCGTCGCCAGGGCGACGACGAGCGCGATGACGGTCATGGGCAGGCGTCTGGGCATCTGTTCTTCCAGCGCTCGGCGGCGCCTCGCGCGGGCCGCAGGCGCTATTTCTTCTCCAGGGCGCGAATCTCCCGCGTTTTCAGCGCGATCTCCGTCACGAGCTTCTCGAGCTCGCTCGTGTACTTCTCGGCCGGCATGCTGTCCTTGAGCAGCCGCAGCGCCTCCACGCGGCGTTCGAGCTCCTGGCGCTCCTGCGCCAGGGCCCGCACTCTCGGATCCTCGGAGAGCGGCTCGGCGGCCGAGGCGCTCCCGAGCGCGAGCATCGCCGCGACGCGCCCCTGCTTGCCGGTGGCCGACGGGTCGGGGACGCCCTCGTTGCCGCTGTCGTTCAGCAGGGCGTTCTCGGTCCGCATGATCCCCTCGCGCTCGTAGGCGTTGTTCACCTCGCGCCTCGCCCAGGTGAACGCCTCGAGCACCGTCACGCGGCGGTTCCGGTCTTCGTCAGCGTCGAAACCGACGAGCGCGTCCACGAAGTACCCGCCGAAGAGCGTGGCGAACCGCTCCGATCCCGAGCGCGTCGCCGTGACGATCGTCCGCCCTGGCCCTGCCAGCGCCTCGATGAACGGCCCGCTCGCGCTCGCCGTGTTGACCACGACGATGTGCCTCGCACGCAGCTTCTTGAGCAGCGGGTCGAAGTCGCCGGCGGCCATGTCGGGTCCAGGCAGGTTGAACTTCGCCACTTTGCCGTCGAACGACCCGAACCCGATCAGCACGACGAACACCACGTCGTCGTCGGCGGTCCGGCTGGCGAGGCGGGCGAACGCCTGGACGATCGACTCCCGGGACGAGGGCCCGGTGATGCGCTTCGGGTCGGCGTCGGGCTTCTCCGAGAGATAGATCACGTTCCCGGGCGGCACGCCCAGCTTCCCCGCCCCTTCCACCAGGGTCGTCGCCCAGCGCTGAAACGTCTGCTGGTACTCCGCATCTCCGCCCAAGCCCACGACGACCACCAGGTGCGTCGCCTGCCCGAACGCCTGCCCGGACAGGCACACGACGAGTGCGATGACCGCGCCCGCAAGCGAGAGCACGCGACTGTGATCCCTCGAACCCATGAACCTTGAACCTGGACTGGAACCTTGAACCTGGAACCCGCAGTCAAGCCATGCCCACCGCCCGCCGGTAGCCCCACTCGGCGCAGACGAGACCGACGAGCAGCATGAGGACGATCGGCATGTGCCAGAGGTCCCGCTCCTCGACGGTCGTGACGCCGCGGCCGGTGTACTTCACGTCCTCCGGCAGCGACGCGACCTGGTCGGCGGTGTAGAAGCGGCCGCCGGTGTCGTCGGCGATGCGCTGGAGCCTGGCGGCATGCATCGTGGGGTCGAAGTACTCGGCGTCGCCGGGCGCGGCCCGCACGTGCGCCACGCCTTCCCCGATCTTCTGCCCCTCGCGCGCGGCTGCCACCTTGACGGCGTACATCCCGAGCTCGGGGGCCACGAACGAACCGCGGTACTGGCCGTTGCGCTCGCCCGTCCACTGCAGGGGCACGTCGAGGGTGCCGCCCGCGGGGGTGACGACCTGGGCCACCACGCGCGCGTCGTTCAGCTCGACGAACGCCTTGTCCACGACCTCCGCCGTCAGCGTCACGGTCTCGCCCGCCTCGACGCGCTCCGTCAGCGTGTGCGTCTCGACCACCCCGGGGACGCCGTCGACGAGCCAGCGGAGCAGCTGGCGCCAGAAGTTCTCGTGGGTCATGTCCTCCAGGGGCATGGACGCGTGCATCTGCCAGAGCCACGAGTCCTGCGGCGTGAAGACGAGCGCCTTGCCGCGTCCGTACCGCTGGTAGGCCAGGATGGGCTGGCTGCGGCGCTGCTCGTCCGTCCCGCCGAGGAGCACCGTGGCGCCGGGCTTGACGCTGCGGATCGGATTGACGCTCGTCAGCACCGGCAGCTCGCTCCAGCGCTTGAGCGAGGACGCTTCTGTCGGCGCGATCTGCGCGAGGGCGTGCGCCTCGCCGGCGCGGGTGGGCTTCACGGTGACGCGCATGAACGGCGGCGGGTCCGCCCCGGGCGACGCGACCCGCTCCATCACGAACGGCAGCGCGTCGGCCACCGGCGTACCGACATAGCCGCCTTCGGAGAGCGACCGGCCGCCGCCGAGCACGAGCAGGCCTCCGCCTCGGCGTTCGACGAACTCGGCGATCATCCGGAGCTGGTCTCCCGTGAACGCACCGGCCTCGACGCTGCCGAGCACGAGGCCCGTGTAGGCGAAGAGCTCCTCGCGCGTTTTCGGGAAGCCGGCGATCAGCTCCTCGGCGTTGTCCACGTCCAGACGGAGGTACTTGTTGTCCGCGGTCCGCTGCAGGGTCGCGAGCTGGAGGTTCTTGTCATCGGCCACCGCGCGGCGGATGAACTTCATCTCGAACCGCGGCTCCCCTTCGAAGTAGAGGATCTTCACGCGCCGATCGTGCACGTCGATGAGCGCCTCGCGCTGGTTGTTCTGCGTGACGAGCTCACCGGGCCGCGGCGTGATCCGGAACCGGAACACGCGCGCTCCGGCATCGCTTGCCGTGAACCGCACCCGGACGGCCGCGGGCTCGCCGTCGATCGGCAGCTTCACTTCCTGCGACCCGACGATGCGTCCCTCGTCCTCGACGTCGAGGGTAACGGTCTCGCCCGCGTAGCCCGACTGCGTCACGACCACGTCGATCATCAGCGAGGTGCCCTTCAGCGCGGCGCGAGGGGCCGAGACGCGATCGATCTGGATGTCGCGCGCGAGGGAGGGCTGCCCGACGCCCACGGTGAACACCGGCACGCTCGCCGCCTTCAGCGCGAGCAGCGCCTCGCCGAGCTCGGCATCGGTCGTGTCGGCCCCGTCGCTGACGAGCACGAGCCCGGCCAGCGGCAGGCCCGACAGCTCCTGGCGCGCCCCGTCGAGCGCGGAGCCAAGCTTCGTCTGCGCGCCCGAGAACGTGAGGTCGTCGGGCGATGCGACGCGCGCCGCCGTGGACGAGAACCGGAAGGTCCGCAGCACGAACCGATCCGCCAGGGTCCGGAGCACGGCCGACTCGGGTCCGCTGAACTGCTCCCGCGCGAACCGACCGCGCGCCTGATCGTTCCAGTCGGCGATCTGCATGCTCCGCGAGTCGTCGATGAGGATGCCGAGGAAGTTCTGCTGCGGGACGGCGGCCTTGATGACGAGGACCGGCCGGAAGAGGCAGAACAGCACGAGCACCAGCGCAGCCGTCCGGATCCCGGCCAGCACGAGCCGATGGAGCGACCTGCTCGTCGCGCGCGCCGACCGGTAGGTCAGGAACGTCGCGACCACGGCGGCCACCACCACGCCCGCAGCGATGTAGGCGCCAGCGGAGGGCACGAAGCGGAAGTCGCCCTGCTGGAAGATCACTGGCCGATAGCTGAAGAGCAGCTGGAAGAGCGAATCGAACAACGCCGTCCCCCGTTGCGGATCTGAAGGTCCAGTCCGGATTGTATAACTGGCGGGCCCCGCGCTCGGCACCCAATGCAGGTAAAGACGACGGGACCGACGTCCCGGCTTCACTCGAGCTGCCCACCGCCTGCGCTGGACCCACGAAGCATGAAGGGCGCGCCACGGGCGCGCCCCGCCGGAGCGGAGCGGGGATCGTGGGGCCCCGCGAGCGACGGCGATGGGGGGGCCGGCGGGGCGAAGCCCCCCGGTTCCCTTTAGTGACGAACGGCGGGCCGGCCGTGCGCGCCCCGGCCTCGACAAATGTGAAATGTGTGTGAAATCAGCGCGGCAGCGGTACCACCTGGAAGACCTGCGTCTGGCCGATCGGCGTGACGAGATCGCCCGACTGCAGGCCGAGCGTCGCGCGATATCGGGCCGGCGGAAGCACGGGCCCCTGAGGCGGACCCCCGCGGCCGCCGCCGCGACCACCGCCGGCGCCCGCGAGCGGCGCCCCCGCCGGAGGAGTCGGCGGGGGCTCGCCGCGCAGATCCCACGCCACGCGGTGCAGGCCGGCGGTGGAGGTCAGATCCAGCTTGCGCACGGGCCGACCCGCATCGTCCATGATCGACAGCACCAGCTTCGCATCTGCGGGACTCGGCGCGTGCGCCTGGCCGACGATGTACGTGAACACGGCGCCATACGGTGGGTTCGGCGTCGACTCGTTGCCCCACGCCGCGCGCTGCTGGTTCAGCTCGTTGTACTGGTACGCATCGCGGAGGGGAAGGAGCTCTGCGGAGGCCGTCAGCGCTTCGGGCGTGAGCGCGCGCAGCGGCGAGTAGTCGTCGAGAATGTACACGCCGCGGCCGAAGGTGCCGACCACCAGATCGCTCTCCCGCCGCTGGATGTGCAGATCGCGCGCCTGGATCACCGGGATGCCCCCCTTCAGCCGCGTCCATCGCGCGCCGCCGTCGACGGTGACGTACACGCCGAACTCGAGGCCAGCGAACAGCAGCTGGCCGTTCTCGTGATCCTGCACGATGCTCCACGCGCCCGAGCGCTCCGGCAGGTTGCCTGCGATCGAGCTCCAGCTCCGTCCGCGGTCCTGGCTGCGGTAGACGTACGGCTTGAAGTCGCCGCGCTGGTAATTGTTGAAGGTCGCGAACACCAGGTTCACGTCACGCGGCGACGCGAACACGTCGGTCACATACACGTGCCCGGGCAGCTCGGGGAAGGACTCGACTTCGCGCCAGGTTCTCCCGCCGTCCTCGGTCACCTGAATCACCCCATCGTCGGTGCCGGCGTAGAGCAGGCCTTCGAGGAGGGGGGACTCGTCGAGCGCCGTGATCGTGCTGAGCGTCGTGGTGGCCTGGTTGAACGCCACGCTGTCGCGCGGCCAGACACGGCCCATGATGGGGATGGCCGCGGCGTCGAGGTTGCGGGTGAGATCCGGGCTGACGGGAATCCAGTCGTCGCCCCGGCTGTCGCTTCGGTAGACCCGCTCGCCGGCGAAGTACAGGCGCTTCGCCGCGTGCGGACTGACGATGAAGGGAGCATCCCAGTGCCAGCGGCCCACCGGCGAGGGCGGATCGGCTGACTGGCCGCCGGTCTGGCTGCCAGGTTCGGTCGCGGCCCGCGGCCGGATCGGCCGGCTCTGCCCCGTACGGAGGTCCAGGCGATTGAGGGCCCCGTTCTGTGACAGCGCATAAAAGATGTCCGGATCGTCCGGGTCCATCCGCGGCTGGAATCCGTCGCCCCCGCCAGACACGAACCAGTCGCTCGTGCGGATGCCCACGCGATGCACCGTCCGCGACGGCCCGCAGTGCGTGCCGTTGTCCTGCGTCCCGCCACAGACCGTGTAGAACGGCCGCGCGTTGTCGACGGCCACCCTGTAGAACTGCGACAGCGGCAGGTTGGTGAAGTGGCGGAAGGTCCTGCCGCCGTCATAGGTCTCGTAGAGCCCGCCGTCGTTGCCCACGAGGAAGTGCTTCGGATCCGCGGGGTCGAACACGATGTCGTGGTGATCGACGTGCATCCCCGTCGCCTCGAAGCCGGCCTGCCGCCACGTTCTCCCGCCGTCGCGGCTCACGTACATCTGCGTCTGAGGGGACCAGATCGTCTCGGGATCGTGGCCGTCGACGATGATCTCGTTGTAGTACCCGGGATCCCCGCCGCGATAGCAGTCGTCGCCCGGGCCGCCCGCGCGTCCACCCCGGGGCTGCACGCCCTCCTGGCCGGGCCCGGTCGATAACTCCACAGCCGCCGCAATGCCGGCCGGCCCGGCGACCGAGGCCGGTTCGCCGCTTTCGAGGCCGGGCGGTGGTGTCGTCAGCACGGGTCCGCTCAGCGGCGCACAGGGGGACGGCGGCGTGGCCGGCGGACCGCCGCGGCCGCCCCGCCCGCCGCGGCCGCCAGCGGGCGGGACCTGGCGGCCGATCCGTGTCCACGTCGTGCCGCCGTCCTCGGAGCGGAAGAAGCCGCCATGCCCACGCTGGGCCGTTACCAGCGCGTAGACGATGCCGGGGTTGCGCCAGTTGATGGCCAGGCCGATGCGGCCCATCTCGACGGTGGGCAGGCCGCGGGTGAGCTTCGTCCAGCTCTGCCCGCCGTTGGTCGTCTTGTACAACGCACTCTCGGGACCTCCGCCGATCAGCTGCCCCACCGCCCGCCGGCGCTGGTAGGCCGCCGCGTAGAGCACGTCGGGGCGCTTCGGATCCATCGCCACATCCGTCACGCCCGTATCCGGGCTGATCGTCAAGACGGACTTCCAGGTGTTTCCACCGTCGGTCGTCTTGTACAGCCCGCGATCGCCTCCGGCGCTCCACAGCGGCCCGATGGCCGCGACGTAGACGACATTCGAGTTGCGCGGGTCGATCAAGATCTCGCCGATGTGCTCGGAGGCCTCGAGCCCCACGCGCGTCCATGTGCGGCCGGCGTCGAGGGACTTGTAGACGCCGTCGCCGAACGACACGCTGCGCTGGTTGTTGTTCTCGCCCGTGCCCAGCCAGACCACGTTCGAGTCCCTCGGATCGACGACGACCACGCCGGTCGAGAAGGAGCCGTAGGCGTCGAACACCGGTGTCCAGGTGTTCCCGCGGTTTTCCGTCTTCCAGAGGTTTCCGGAGGAGGCGGCGACGTACCACACGCTGCGATTGACCGGGTCGACGGCGATATCGGAGATGCGGCCGGTGGTGAGGCTGGGGCCGATGCCGCGGAAGGCGAGGCCGCTCAGCGTCTCCGCGGTCATGCGGTCGCTCACGGAACTCTGGGGGAACACGGCGGCCGCCGCCAGAACGGCCGCGGCCGGCCAGGCCGAGAACCCCCTCACGGGAATGTCCGTCATCTGTGTTGATGGTCGGGATCCCCGCGATGCGCCTCGTAGTGCTGCCGCAGCAGGTCCTTTCCGTAGTCGTTCCCGTTCGGCGTGCGCACGACCGAATGGATGTGATTGCGCCCTGGCACCTTCGGGCCGGGCAGCGCCACGGGGGACTGGTGATCGAACTCGATCAGGATCACGGGGCTGTGCACGCGATAGTAGAAGACGTCGTCCGGCCCGGTGCCGCCGATCCAGGCGAACCACGTCGCGTCGAGGTGGCGCTCCACTTCCGCCATCCGGATCTTCGCGTGGCCGGGGCTTATGTTGTTGACGTACTCGCCGATCACCTCGAGCAGCTGCTTCCGCTGATCCGGCTGGAGCTCCTTGACCGGCAGCCCGGCGTAATCGAGGACGAGGTTGTCGCGGAAAGCCTGCGCGAGGGAGTTGTTCCCCGTCTTCTCGGGCTGAAGGATCGCTTTCTTCTGCTGCTCCGGCGTGAGCGCGCGCATGAACGCGGCACCCTTGTCCTGCTCCTGCTGCATCACCTTCGTGCCCGCGTACTTGCCGGAGTCGGCGATCACGGGCTCCGACCCCATGAAGGTGGGGGTCATCACCACCTGATCGCGCAGCACGAGATAATTGATGATGAGGTGATGGCCGTCGAGCTGCCAGCCCCAGGGCTCGCTCTCGGAGGGCTCGCCCATCACGGTCAGGTGATAGAGGCCCTCGCCGTACTCGTCGAGCCGCTGCGTCATCTCGCGAATGGTCTCGTTGAGGCGCATGATGTTGCGCGACTTCTCGAGCCCCCTGGCGCTCAGCCCCGCGCCCAGGAGCGCGAACGCCTTGCCGCGCTGCTCCTCCGACATCCCGGCGAAGCTCACGCCCTGCCTGGCGTAGCGGTGGACGTTGTTCCACTTCCGCCACTCGTCGTCGTTCACCGGAAACGTGGTCTTCGCGCGCTGTTCGGGAGTGAGCGCGGCCAGGAAGGCCACGGCTGCCTCGCGCACCGGCGCCGTCGAGACACCCGTTGCGCGAATCGGGAAGAGCCCCGTGACCACGCTGCCGTTCGTCGTGACGCCCTTGAACGGCTCGGCGAGCGGATCGGGCTTCTGCTGGGCGGCCGTGGCCAGAGCCAGCACGGGTACGGCGCTGGCCCACAGAGCGGTTCGGAACCAGGTGCGGATCGTCATGTCCAGGCTCCCGTGGTGACTGCCGGACCTCAGCAGACCACAGAGGGACGCGCGGCGCCAAGCGATTTCGCAGGGATGCATCGATCCGCACCGCGGCGGGGAACCGGCCGGGCCCTTGCCCGCCGCGCCCTCCTCATCCAGAATTGGGGGCCACACTCATAGATGCGCGCCAATCCCGGGTTCTTCGATTACCTCGCCGCCGCCTTCAACGCGCGACCGCTGGGGATGTTCGTGGCGCCCAACTGGATTGGCGTCGGCGCCTTCGGTCTGCTCGGGCTGCTCAACCCGGGCTTCTGGGTGATGGGCGCCGGCCTCGAGCTCGGCTACCTCCTCCTGCTCGCGACGAACCCGAGGTTCCAGCGCCTGGTGGCGGCGCGTCCGCTCACGGCGGCCACGGCCGAGTGGAATCAGCGGATCCAGAAACTGCTCGCCCGGCTCGACACGGCCGACCGGCGCCTCTACGAGGCCCTCGCCCTCCGCTGCCGGTCGATCATCGATCTCCAGCTCCACCACTCGGCTTCCACGCCGCCGGGACTCGAGACCCAGGCCGACAGCCTCGGCCGGCTGTCGTGGATGTACCTGCGTCTGCTGGTGGCCCGACGGACGATCCAGCACGTGCTCGGCGGCAGCGATCACGCCGAGTTGCAGAAGCGTATCGCGGCGCTCGAGCGGCAACAGCGCAGCGAGGAGCTGTCCGACGAGCTGCGCCGGAGCCTGTCCGGGCAGGTCGAGATCCTCAACCAGCGCCTCCGTCAGCGCGCCGACGGCGGGCGGAAGCTGGCGTTCATCGATGCCGAGATCGAGCGCATCGCCCAGCAGGTCGAGCTGATCCGGGAGCAGGCGGCCCTCTCGACCGATCCCGAACTGCTGTCGCGCCGCATCGACGAGATCACGGCCACGCTGGGTACGACCGGCCAGTGGATCCGCGAACAGCAGCAGGTCTACGGGGCGATGGACGACCTGCTGATGGAGCCGCCGCCGCTCGCGCCGGACGCGCGGGCCAGGGAGAGCCAATGACGAATCCGGAAGGCGCGCCTGCCGCCGCGGGCGCCGACATGACTCGAGCGACCGCCCCCGAGCCGGTTCGGGCGGCCACCCCCGAACCGGCCCGGCTCGTGGACCTGCCGCCGTGGGCGGTCGAGATGCGCGACCTGTTCCGCTCGGGATCCGCCGCGCAGTTCCTGCTGCACGGCAACATCTTCGACGTCGTGCCCTCGAACGGCCGGCTGCTCTCGGTTCCGGCCTTCCTCGAGCAGGTGATGTTCGCGAGCTACGATGTCGTGCTGCGCTACGACCGCAGCCGCGGCATCCGGGCCACGCGCGGCGCCGAGGACTGGGGCGACTGGCTGCAGAACGCCCTCGGCCGGGAGGCCTCGACCCAGTCGCTCACGCGCGAGCCCGGCTCGGCGCTGGAGCTGATCGATCGCTACCTGCTGCGCACGCTGAACCTGCAGGCGCTGCCAGGCGGCGCGGGCCGCGCGCCGAAGCGGATCGCGGTGATCGTCGAGTTCGCCGAGTTCGTCGTCCCGCGCGGCGACGCGCTCCAGCTCGGTGGCCCGTTCGCCGCCAATACGATCAAGGTGCTCGGCTGGGCTCACGATCCGGCGATCGCGCAGTCGAACATCGTGACGGTGCTCTTGAGCGAGGGCCTGCACGACCTCAACGCCCTGGTCGTGGAGAACCCGCACGCGGCGGCGCTCCACGTGCCGCTCCCCGACGAGCCGGCCATGCTCGCCTACGTCCGGACGCTGGCGACGACGCAGTTTCCGGAGCTGCCGGCGCGGTGCGACGTGCCGCTCGAGACGCTGGCGGCGCGGCTGACGGGCCTGAGCCGCGTGGGCGCCCGTACCGCCATCGCGCTGGCCCTCGGCAACGACCGGCGGATCACCGCGCAGTGGCTCGGATCGATCAAGAAGGAGCTGATCGAGCGCGAGTGCCAGGGCCTGCTCGACTTCATCGAGTCGCCGTTCACGCTCGACAACGTCGCCGGCCACGACGCCGTCAAGGCCTGGCTGCGCGAGGACATGGCGCTGCTCCGGAAGGGGGCCTATCGGGCCCTGCCCATGGGCTACCTCATCGCCGGCCGCATCGGAACAGGCAAGACGTTCCTCGTGCAGTGCTGGGCTGGCGAGCTGGGCATCCCCTGCGTCGTGTTCAAGAACTTCCGCGACCGCTGGGTGGGCGCCACGGAATCGAACCTCGAAAAGATCTTCGCCATCCTCCGCGCCCTGGGGCAGGTGGTCGTCTTCGTGGACGAGGCGGACCAGGCGGCCGGCAAGCGGGAGGGCGGCGACGGCGACAGCGGCCTCTCCGGCCGCGTGTACTCGATGCTGGCCAGGGAGATGTCCGAGACGCGGAACCGCGGGCGGGTCATCTGGGTCTTCGCCACGTCGCGCCCGGACCTCCTGGAGGTCGACCTCAAGCGCCAGGGCCGGCTCGACGTCCATATCCCCCTCTTCCCGCCCGAGACCGCCCAGGAGCGCGAGGCCCTTCTGCTCGCCATTGCCCGGAAACTGAAGTTTCCGCTGAACGCCGGGGATCTGCCGCCGTTCGCCGATGACGTGGCGCTCGGGGGGAACGAGCTCGAGGGCGTCCTCGTCAGAGCGTTACGTATTCACGAACTCGGCGAGGCCTCCGGCGCCGGCCCGAACCGGCCGATAAAGGACGTGCTGGCGGAGGTGCTCCGGGAAGTGCGGCCCAACCCGCACACCCGGAAGCTCGAATACATGGACCTCGTCGCGGTGAAGGAGTGCACGGATGTAAGGTTCCTGCCCGAGCGCTTCCGCGAACTGACGCCGGAGGAGCTCGAAACCCGCATCGACGCGCTCAGGCGGTTCGTCGCGTAAGCCGCCGCCGGGCGTTCGCCGCGCCGCGCCGGGCGGTGCCCCGATCGCCCTCGCGCACACAGGCCGGCATGTTCCAGCGGCCTGCAAGACCCGTTACACTGACCACCATTCAGGAGGGGAATGGGATGTTTGCGCGCATCGGACGGTTGATTCGCGGCTTCCTCGGGCTGTTCATCAGCGGGATCGAGCAGGCCAATCCCGAGGCGCTCATGGAGGCGGCCCGGCAGGAGTTCCGGCAGAAGATGGCGCAGTACAACCTGGCCCTGGCGAAGATGGCGGGCGTGGCCGAGCGCCTGAAGTCGCAGGTGCAGTCCAAGGCGGCGCGCGCGCAGGAGCTCGAGCGCCGGATCCTGGCCAACCACCGCGCCGGCAACCTGGATCTGGCCGGCGCGCTCGCCCGCGAACTGCAGGAGCTGAAGGCCGACCTCACCATCGACACACAGGAGCTGAAGGAGACGGAGGAGGCCTACGACGCCAACCTGCGCCAGGCGAAGCTCGCGCAACGCGAGTTCGAGGACAAGGTCCGCCGGCTGGAGAAGCAGCTGTCGCAGGTGAAGATCAAGGAAGCGCAGGCCGAGGCCGCCGCAGCCCTGTCGAGCGTCGCCTTCAAGGTGGGCGACATGGGCGACACGATGAAGACGGTCGAGGAGGTGCTGCAGAAGCGCTACGAGGTGTCGGCCGGGAAGGCCCGCGTGGCCAAGGACATGGTCGACATGGAAGCGGTGCAGGAGAAGGAGAACGAGCGCAAGGCGCTCGAGCAGGTCGCCCTCGCGGAGTTCCTCGCCAGCCAGGGCATCCAGGCCACGCCGACCGCCGAGACCCCGCCCGCTGCCGTTAAAGAGATCGGGCCCGAACGATGACCGCGCAGCCTCGATTCACCGCGCTGGGCAAGATCGTCTCGCTCGCGCTCGTGCTGGGGCTGATCGGCCTTGGCGCCTGGATCGTCCGGCGTGGCGCCATGGACGGTGGCGGCGGCACGGCGCCCGCGTCGACGGAAAGCGGGGACGCTCCCGAAGTCGTCGAAATCAAGGCGGAAGTCCCGAACCTCTCGCCGCCGTCGCCGGTCCAGATCCGCGACAACGTCGTCCCGGTCGAGATCAGCGAGTACGCGGGCTACGCCGGGCTCATCGCCGCCAACGGCGGGCTCGAGCCGAACGAGAACTCGTACTTCTTCAAGAATCACGGGTTCAAGGTCAGGCTGACCATCAGCGAGGACGAGAACTGGTCCGAGCTGAACGAGGGGAAGATCGCGGCCTCGGTGACGACCGTGGACGTGCTGGCCGCGTACGGCCGGCAGCTGCACGCCGTCGTGCCGGCGCAGATCGGGTTCTCGCGCGGCGCCGACGGCGTGGTCGTCCGCAACGACATCAAGCGCGTGAATCAGCTCAAGGGCCGCACGATCGCCACCGGCCAGTTCACCGAAGTCGACTTCTTCATCCGCTACCTCGCGCAGGAGGCGGGGCTCGCGATCAACATGCTCGGCAGCCTCGACGCCACCCCGCACCCGGACCGGCTGAACCTGGTCTACACCGAGGACGGGTTCGGCGCCGGCGATCTGTTCCTGCAGGACCTGAAGTCGGGGAAGAACCGGCTGGCGGGCTGCGTGACCTGGGAGCCGAAGGTGTCGGAAGTGGTGGACGGGAGCGGCGGGCAGGCGCACGTCCTGACCACCAACCGCAACCTGCTCATCGTCGCCGACGTGCTGCTCGTGCACCGCGGCTTCGCGCAGGAGCAGCCGAAGATGGTCGATGGGCTGGTGATGGGCCTGCTCGAAGGCAACCGGATGGTCCGCGATCGGCCGGATCAGTACCTCGACGTCGTGGGACGGGCGTTCAAGTGGAGCCGGGACGACGCGAAGCAGGAGCTCGCGAACGTGCACCTCTCGAACCTGCCCGAGAACCTGGCGTTCTTCTCGGGCGCGATCGACGCGGCCGGCAGCTTCGCCGGGATCTACCAGTCGGCGGTGCTCGCCTACGGCAGCGATCTCATACGGGATCCGCCGGACGCGAGCCGCTTCACGGATCTGGCCGCGCTGCAGGCGGCCGAGAAGAGCGGCCTCTTCAAGGAGCAGAAGATCGCAATCGCGCCGCTGCGCAGCACGGCCACCGCGACGCTCGAGACGGATCCGCTCCTCAGCAAGGACATCCGGTTCCTGTTCGAGCCGAACTCCTCCACGCTCGACCAGCAGAACCAGGAGAACCTGCGCAACCTCGACGCCATCCGGCGGCTGCTGCAGGTCAGCCCGGGATCCACGGTCCTGCTGCGGGGCCACGTCGACAACGCGCTCGTCGAGGGGTTCCGGCGCAAAGGGGGCGAGGCGTTCGTGCGGACCCAGGCGCTGCGCGCCATGGAGCTGAGCAAGAACCGCGCGGCCGAGATCCGACGCCTCCTCATCGAGCGCTACACCGTGGACGCGAAGCGGATCGACGTCGTGGGGCGCGGATGGGAGGAGCCCTCGGGGACGAACTCGGAGCTGAATCGCCGCGTCGAGGTGCAGTGGTTCACGGTGGAATGACACCGCGGATGCTTGTCTACTTCACGGGACGCGGATTCACGCGGATGCTTGCCGGTTCATGCGTCGCGGACCCGCGCGGATGCTTGGCTCGAGCGTACTCGTGGCAGCTCAGCGGCCTGAAAGCGGGGAGCTGAGAGCCCTTTCGTAGCTTCCGCCTTCAGGCGGAAGATTCCGGAGACGACCAGACGATGCCGACCTTGTACTCGCACCTGTATCGGAAGTATGGAAGGCCCGACGGCATGTCGCGGCGGGACATGCTGGAGCGCTCGCTCGCGGCCGCGGCCGCGCTGCTCATCAGCGACTCGTTCACGGCCCGTCCGCGCGCTGCGGCCGGACGCGTCGTCGTCGTGGGAGCCGGCTTCAGCGGCCTGGCGGCGGCGCACGAGCTGACGCGCGCAGGTTACGAGGTCACGGTCGTCGAAGGGCGGAACCGCGTGGGAGGCCGCGTGCTCAGCTTCTCGGACCTCGTGCCCGGAAAGAACGTCGAGGGCGGCGGCGAGCTGATCGGGTCCAACCACCCGGCGTGGGTGGGCTACGCCAGACAGTTCAAGCTCGAGCTCCTCGAGGTGAGCGAGGAGGATGCGGAGTTCCCGGTCGTGCTCGACGGCAAGCGCCTCAGTGGCGACGAGTCGGAGGCGCTCTGGGAGGAGATGGAGAAGGCCTTCAACACCATCGTCGCCGACGCCGCGAAGGTGGACGCCGATCAACCCTGGACGGCGGCCGGCGCGGAGGCGCTCGACACGCGCACGCTGGCGAGCTGGATCGACGGGCTCGACGCGTCGCCGCTGTGCAAGACGGGCCTGCACACGATGATGACGGCCGACAACGGCATGGTCACGCAGTGGCAGAGCTATCTCGGCAATCTTGCGATGGTGAAGGGCGGCGGACTCGAGAAGTACTGGACGGACTCGGAGGTCTACCGCTGCAAGGGCGGCAACCAGCAGCTCGCGCAGCGGCTCGCCGCGGCCGTCGGGAGCGCGCGCGTGCTGACGCGGATGCCGGTGCGCGCGATTGCGATGACCGACCGCGGCGGGCGCGTGACGCTGGCGAACGGCAAGGTGCTGGAAGCCGAGCACGTCGTCCTCACCGCGCCGCCGCCGGTGTGGAACAAGATTGCCGTCGACCCCGTCCTGCCGCCCAACCTCGTGCCGCAGATGGGGACGAACGTGAAGTTCCTCGTGGCCCTGAAGTCGGCCTTCTGGCGGCGTGCCGGGCTGGCGCCGGAGCTCTTTACCAGCGGCCCCGTGTCGGCCACGTGGCATGGCACGGATGGCCAGGCCGGCGCCGGGGGTGAAGCCCTGGTCGCGTTCTCGGGCGGCCCGGCCGCCGACGTGTGCCGGGAGTGGGCTCCAGCGCAGCGCAACGAGCGGTATCTCGCGGAGCTCGAGAAAGTCTACAAGGGCATCCGGCCCAGCTTCGTCCGGGCGCGTTTCATGGACTGGCCGGGCGATCCGTGGGTCAAGGCCTCGTATTCGTTCCCCGCTCCCGGCCAGGTGACGACGCAGGGCCCGACGTTCCGGCAGGGTCTGGGCCGGTTGCACTTCGCCGGGGAGTACTGCGCGTACGCGTTCATGGGCTACATGGAAGGCGCCCTGCACTCCGGGGCGTCGGTGGCGCGCCGCATCGCCGAGCGCGACGGCGTCATCAAATCGCAGGCGGCATGAGGAAGAAGCGCGGCAACCCGCTCGTCGCGATCCTCGCGGTGATCGTCATCGCGATGGCCGTGCGGGCCTGCGAGCGGGAGGCCAACGAGCCGCCGCGCGAGGACCGGACGGACGCGCGCCTCGACGGCGAGCTGGCGCCGACGCAGACAGTCGCTGCCCGGGACGGCCTCGCTGCCGCCATCGCGATCGACGTGTCGGGCAGCATGGCCGATGGCGTGGCCGGGACCGGCGGCAGGCAGGAGCCGAAGATCGAGATCGCGCGCCGCGCCGCGCGGGAACTGGTCGACCAGTTCGCCCGCTACGCGGAGGATCACCCGGAGGAGTCCGTGCTGCTCGGGATCTACGAATTCAGCCGCCGGCGCGGAGACCCGGACTGCCGGCCCGTCATCCCGATGGGTCCCCCGGATCGGAACCAGGCCGCCGCCGCGATCGGCCGCCTGGAACCGGATGGCGGAACACCCATCGGCCAGGCGATGATCACGGCCAAGCAGGCGCTCGACGCGACCGGCCTGACCCGCCGTCATCTCCTGCTGGTGACCGACGGCGAGAACACCGACGGCTACCGGCCCGAACGGGTCGCGGCCGCCATCGCGCGCCGCCCGGAGTCGGAGCGACCCTCAATCTACTTCGTCGCCTTCGATGTCGAGGCCAGCCGCTTCGCCGGGATCAGGGACCATGGCGGCCTGGTGCTGTCGGCCTCGAACGCCGCCGAGCTGAACGAGACGCTGGACATGCTGTTGCGCGGACGGATACTCGTCGAGAGGTAGTCGGGGAGCCGGCGCCCCATCGCGCCAGGAGGCATCGCATGATCATCCGCAGAGTCGGGGTCCTGTCCGCCGCGAAGCTCGCGGGGCTGACGTATGCCGTCATCGGCCTGTTCATCGGGGCCTGTTTCGCGCTCTTCGCGGTGGCCGGATCGGCGATGCAGTCGGCGGCCGCCGAGAGTGACATGCCCGCGATCTTCGGGTTCCTGTTCGGCGCCGGCGCGATCGTCATCCTGCCGATTTTCTACGGCGTCCTCGGGTTCGCGGGGTTCGCGTTGTTCGCCGCGCTCTACAACCTCCTGGCGGGAGTGATCGGCGGCCTGGAGATCGAGGTCCAGCAGTAGCGCCCTTTCCGGGACATCACATGCGCCGCGCCGTCCTCGCTCCGATCCTCGCCGTCCTGACGATCGCCAGCGGCGCAGCGCAGACCGACGGCCCCAGGCCGGGGGTCACGGGCGTCCACCACGTCGCGCTCCGAATCAGCGACGCGGCGGCCGCACGGACGTTCTACGGCGGGCTGCTCGGGCTGTCCGAGCAGGCGCCCCCACGCCAGGACCGCCTCGCGTACGCCATCGGGCACCGGCAGCATCTGCTGCTCGAACCGGGGCTCCCGGCCGAGGAGGAGGAACGGCTCGGGCACGTTGCGCTCGCCACGCCTGACGTGAAGGCGATGGCTGCATGGCTCGAGACGCGGGGATTCGAGATCCTGCGCCCGGCGGATCGATGCGGCGACACGACCTTCCAGGTCCGCGATCCGGACGGCCACGACATCGAGTTCGTGCGGGCCGACTGGCCGCCAGCCGCCTCGCCCGCACCAGCGTCGCACGCGCTCTCGACCCGGCTGCTCCACGCCGGCGTCATCGTGAACGACGAGGCGCGCGCCCACGGCTTCTACCGCGACGCGCTCCGCTTCTCCGAGATCTGGCGCGGCGGCCGGACGCCCGGCGTCACCCAGTGGGTGAACATGCGCGTGCCGGACGGCACCGACTACTTCGAGTACATGCTGGTGACCTCCCCGCCCGACCGCCGCCAGCGGGGCGTGCTCCACCACGTCTGCCTGGTCGTGCCCGACATCCAGACCGCCTGGGAGGAAACCTCGCGCCGGAGCCTCCGGCTCGGGCTGACGCCGAGCGGACCGGCCAGCATCGGCGTCAACGGACGCTGGCAGCTCAACCTCTACGACCCCGACGGCACGCGCGTCGAGCTGATGGAACCGTTCACGGTGCGGTGATATTGGGCTCTGGGCTCTCGGCTCTGGGCTCTGGGCTCGGGCTCTCGGCGCTGGGCTCTGGGCGCTGGGCTCCGGGCTGTCGGCTCTGGGCTCGGCGAACCGGACCGCAACGACGAGACGGTGACGTCGTGGTATGTTGAGCGCGATGATCCGCCAGATCGCGCCCCAGTTCTTCACGACGGATCTTTCGGCGACCCTCGCGTATTACAGGGACACGCTCGGCTTCGAGTGCCTCGGCACCTGGAATGACCCGCCAGTCTACGCGATCGTCGCGCGAGACGAGCACAGAATCCACTTCCGCCTCGCCGGGCCGCCCACGCCGAATCCCGACAAGTACGCCGACGAACTGCTCGACGCCTACCTGTTCATCGAGAACGCGGATGCCCTGTACGCCGAGTATGCCGCCCGTGGAGTCGAGTTCACGCGACCGCTAGGCGACACCCCGTGGCAGTCACGCGAATTCGTCGTGAAGGACTGCGATGGCCGGCTCCTCGCGTTCGGCGCGGACCTGGATTAGCTCAGAGTATTTCCTGCAGCGGCCGGCCTTCGAACAAGGGCAGCCGCGCCGCTCGAGGAGAATCGAGCCCGCGCGGCGTGAGCACACCGGGACGGCGTGCGACTGGCTCCCGATCGGGCGCGTGGACGATGCGTTCCGCGTCTCAGCCCACCGGTTGTCGATATTCGGACCCGCACTATTCCGTCCGTAACGCCACCGTCGGGTCGATGTGCGTAGCGCGCCGGCTGGGCAGATACGCGGCCGAGAGACCGGCCAGCATCATGACCGCTGCGACTGCGAGCGCGGTAGGGGCATCGGTTGGTGTCAGCCCGTACAGCAACGCTCGCAGCGTTCCCGACAGCAGGAATGCGGCGGCAATGCCCGCGGCGATGCCGCCGGACGTGAGGAGCAGCGCCTCGCGTGTCACCATGCCGGCAATCCGGGCCGGCTGCGCGCCGAGCGCCATCCTGATCCCGATCTCGTGCGTCCGGCGTGCGACCGAGTACGCCATCACGCCGTACAGTCCAATCGCTGCCAGGAGCAGCCCTGTTACTGCGAAGCCGCCCGAGAGCAGGCTGAGCAGCCGTTCGCGAACAATCGACGCATTCAGCTGGTCCTCGAGCGTCCACATCTTCGTGATGGCCATTGACGGCAGTACGCTGCGCATGGCCTCGCGTGCAGCAGTCTCGAGGGACCGCGGCGGCAGATCGGAGCGAATCGCGAACTGCCCCCCGCGGACGTTCTGCTGGAGCAGGTGCTCGTCACGCTGCTGTGCCCAGTGGAGGTAGACAGTCGGCTGGATGGCCTCGCGAACATCGAGATATTTCGCGTCGCCGGCGACGGCAACGATCTCGAACGTCTCGTCGCGCGACTCGATTCGCGCTCCCAGCGGACGGTCGGTGCCGAAATACTGACGGGCCATGGCGCGATTGACGATCGCGACCTTGGAGCTGGATGGCGTGTCCCGCCAGGTGAAGTCGCGTCCCGAGTAGATTGGTGTTCCCGTCGCCGCAAAGTAGCCGGGGCTCACCCAGTTGATGTAGACGCTTCGCGTCTCGCGGCGCTCGACGCTGCCCGTCGGCTGAACGAACACGCTGAACTCCGTGCCACCGCCCCAGATCGGCGTCACCTGCGAAACGCTGGCGGCCCGGACACCGGCGGTCGCACTCAATCGGACGACCGTCTCCCGATACATCGCTCGCAGGGCCTCGGCATCCAGCCCGCTGCGCGACGCGTCGGTGGTGACGATCAGCACCGACGCGCTGTCGAAACCGAGATCGATCGCACGGATGTTCTGCAGCGAGCGAAGGAACAGGCCTCCGGCCATCAGCATCATCACCGACAGAGCCACCTGGGAGGTGACGAGCAGGCGACTGAGCACTCGGCGATCGCGGCCGCCCGGCACACGGTTGCCGGCCTGCAGAGCAGTAGCTGGCGCGCGAACCGAAGCCGTTCGCCAGGCGGGTGCCAGACCGAACACGAGTCCGGTCATCAACGCGAGAAGCGCCGCGAACGCGAGCACCCGCTCGTCCGGACGTACGTCGAGGGTGACCTGCTGGGTCGTCGCCAGGAACCGCACCAGCCCCTCGCACAACCCATAGGCGAGCCCGACGCCTGCTGCCGCACCGGACAGCGCCAGCAGGATGCTCTCGGTCAACAGCTGGCGCACCACACGGGAGCGCGAAGCCCCGAGCGACAGCCGAACCGCGACTTCGTGGCGTCGTGTCGCCGCCCGCGCCAGGAGCAGGTTGGCGACGTTCACACAGGCGATCAGCAGGACCAGGGCGCTGATCGCGAGCAGGATGAAGAGCGGTTCACCGTACTCGTGGCGGACCGTCGAGAGGCCGCTCCGCGCCGACCCGACGACGGCCCGCCAGCGTTGCACCCGCGGTCGCACCGCTTCGCCTCGCTCGGCAACTTCCGGCTCCACCACCGCAGCGTGGAAAAGGGCGGCAACCTCGGCGCGCGCTGCCGCGATCGCATGCCCGGCCCGGACGCGCCCGACGAGCTGCAGCCACTTATATCCAGCCGACGATGTCCAGCTCGGGTTGCGGATGAGAGGCTCGGCCGAGAGCGGCAGCCAGAAATCGACGGCCTGGGTGGCGACGAGCCCGCGGAAGGCTGCCGGCGCAACGCCGACGATGTGAGCGGGCTGGCTGTCGATCGTGACCGTTCCGCCCACGATGGAGGGATCACCGCCGAAGCGATCGCGCCAGTACGCGTCGCTCAACACCACCACGATGGGCGCTCCCGCCCGATCGTCGGCGGCGTGTATCGGGCGACCGTGAGCCGCGGGAACGCCGAGCACGCGAAAGAAGTCGCCGGTCACGTACTGGCCCGTGCCGATCTCGGGCTGCCCGCCGCCCTGCGCGACGAAGAAGGTGGACTGGTGGCTCGCGATCACGTCCACTGTCGTGGCACGTTCGCGGAAGTACTGGAGCGACTGATAGTTGAAGGCGTTGCCGGGATGCGGGCCGCCTCGATCGGTGAGCAGCTCGATGAGTCGATCCGGCTCCTCCACCGGGAGCGGCTTGAGGATCGTGGCGTCGAGAAGCGTGAAGATCGCCGTGTTCGCGCCCACACCCAGGGCCAGCGAGAGCACTGCGGCGGCGGTGAACGACGGATTCCGAGTACATACGCGGGCGCCATAGCGGAGGTCCTGCAGCAGGATCTCGATCCACCGCGTGCCGCGAGCGTCACGGCAGAGCTCTTTCACCTGCTCGAGTCCGCCGAATTCAATGGCTGCGCGACGCCGGGCGTCCGGCTCGCTCATCCCTGCCGTGACGTACTCGGCAACCTGCCGCTCGAGATGATCGCGCAGCTCCGCATCGAGCTGCGCCTCCGCCCGATGCCGCCAGAGCAATCTGGACAGCCATCTCATCGGAGGCCTCCTTCGGCCTCGAGAATCCAGCCGATCGCCCGGGTGAGGCGATGCCAGTTCTCCGTTTCCGAGACGAGCTGGGTCCGCCCCTTCGCGGTCAGGCGGTAGAACTTCGCCTCGCGCCCGGTATCCGACGGTTTCCAGTCCGCGGCGAGATAGCCACGGTTCTCCAGTCGGTGCAGCGCGGGATAGAGGGTGCCCTGCGTCACCTGCACGACATCGCGCGAGATCTGCTGGAGCCGCTGCGCAATGGCATACCCGTGCAGCGGGCCGAGCGCGACAATCTTCAGGATGAGCAGGTCCAGGGTGCCCTGAGGCAGGTCTGATTTCGGCGGCATCGTTACGCCTCGCCCTTCGACATATACGACATAATATGTCGAAGGTCAAGGCTCTCCTGGGCTCCGGGCTCCGGGCGCTGGGCTTTTTAGAGATTGCGAGCCCTGAGCTCGGCTCGCATAATCACGGTCTCTCGGCCGAGAGCGTACGCGGACCAGGGAGGACGTCATGGGCATGTGGCTGGACGATTTCCGGCGTGACATCGGGTACGCCCTCCGCACGCTGGGCAAGGTCCCGGCGTTCACTCTGGTTGCGGTCCTCACGCTGGCGCTTGGGATCAGTGCGGTGACGGTCATCTACAGCGTCCTTCGCAACGTCGTTTTGGATCCCTTCCCCTATTCCCGCTCGGACCGCATGGTGAACGTCCTCCTGAAGGATGCGTCGGATCGCATCGTCCGAGGCCCATATTTCCCGGCATCCGAGTTCCTGGACTATCAGGAGCAGACGACCGTCTTCGAAGACGTGGTCGGCACCAGTGTCGACGGCATGCACTGGGTGAGCGGGGCGGGAGCGCAGCGTCTCGCGATCGCCTGGATGACGCCCAACGGCTTCGACTTCCTGGGCGTGCAGCCGGCGCTGGGGAGGGTGTTCGGCGCGGCGGACGCGGCCCCGGGCGCGCCGCGTGTGGCGGTGATGAACCATCGCGCATGGATGACGATCTTCGGCGCCGATCCGGGTGTCGTCGGCCGCACGCTGATGCTCGATGGCGAAGCGTTTACCGTCATCGGCGTCATGCCTCCGCGGTTCGAGTGGAACATCGCCGATCTCTGGCTGCCGGATGCGCTCGAGCGCAGCGACGACCCGAAGTCGTCGCGGGGCTTTCGCGCATTTCAGGCCCACTTGCGTCCGGGCGTCACGCCTTCGGAGGCCGAGGCGCAGCTCGAGGTCGTGGCCGCGCGCCGCGCCAGCGAGCATCCAGACGACTACCCGCCAAACTTCCGGTTCCAGGTCATCACCGTCATCGATTGGGTCGTTCGCGAGTTTCGTGGCGTGCTGTATACGCTCTTCGGGGCCGTCAGCCTGCTCCTCGTCATCGCGTGCTGCAATGTCGCGAACATGCTGCTGGCCCGCGCGACGATCCGCGAGCGGGAGATTGGCATCCGTGCCGCCATCGGCGCCAGTCGCGCACGCATCGTCCGGCAGCTGCTGGTGGAAAGCGCGCTACTCGCATTCGGCGGGCTCGTTCTGGGCTCCGTGCTGGCTTACGTCGGCATCGAGGCGCTCGCCGGATTCATGCCCCGCCAGGGCGTTCCATGGGAGACAGAAATCCGGCTGGATCGCCCAGTCCTGGTGTTCGCCGTGGTCGCCGCTGCCGTCGCGACGCTGGGCTTCGGCCTCTTTCCAGCCGTGCAGAGCGCACGTCGTGATCTCGTCGCCGGGTTGAACATCGCCGGCAAAACGACGGTGGGCCGGCGGCAGACACGCATGCGCAGCGGGCTCGTCATCGTTCAGGTGGCACTGTCGATTGTGCTCCTCCTTGGCGCGGGGCTGCTGATGCGCTCGTTCGTAAGGCTCGTGCGTGTCGATCTTGGATTCGATCCCACCCGCCTGCTGGTGGCCGGCATGGCGTTCCCGCCTCATCAAAGCACTTCCCCGGATGAGCAACAGAGTTTCTATCGGGAAGCACTCGAGCGGGTCGGATCGATACCCGGTGCTCGCTCGGCCGCCATCTCGCGGGGCACGCCACCGTTTGGAGGCATGACGAGCCCCCTGCAGATTCCCGGCCTTGCGCTTCCGCCGCAGTCCTCAGCGGTCGTCGTCTTTTCCAGTGCAGGCCTGCTCGACACCCTCGGCGTTCGCCTGATCGAGGGTCGGGGCCTGTCCGCGCTGGACGTCGAGCGAGCGCATCACGTCGCCATCGTCAACGAGACCCTGGCGACCAGATACTTCGGGGCCGGGGAGACGCTCGGACGGACGATTCGACTGCCGCGGCTGTCCACGCTGCCGGTGCCGGTTGCGGACCCCGTGTTCGAAATCATCGGCGTCGCTCGCGATACGGCCAACCAGGGCCCTCGCGAGCGGCCCGGCCCGCAGGTGTTCATTCCCTACCCGTTGCAGGGTCCCGGGCCGCTGACGCTCGTCCTGCGGACATCGGACGAGCCAATGCGCGCCGTCGACGCGTTGCGGCGGGAAATCCAACACCTCAACCCCGGCGTCGCATTGATTCAGCCTTCGGCGCTCGACGATCTGATCCAGCGTGGGTTCTTCGCCCGCCCGCGCTTCAGCCTGCTGGTGCTCGGAATCTTTGCGGGGACCGGGATAGTGTTGGTCGCACTGGGGGTGTACGGGGTGCTCGCGTACACCGTGACGCAGCAGACACGCGAGATCGCCATCCGTCTGGCACTGGGCAGCGAACGCGGCCATGTCATCCGGATGGTGCTGCGTTTCGGACTCCGGCTCGTAGGCGCCGGCGTGATGATCGGCGTCGCCGCGAGCCTGGCGACGAATCGCCTTCTGCAGAATCAGTTGTGGAACATTTCGCCCTTTGATCCGCTGACGTTCACGACTGCCATCGGCGTCGTCGTCGCGATCGGCCTCCTGGCCTGCTGGGTGCCGGCGCGCCGCGCCGTTCACATCGAGCCGATGGTGGCGCTGCGGCACGAGTGAGCGCGCGGAGCGGCACGCCCACTATCCCTCCCATCCGCGCGCGTGGGACGGCGTCTACTCGTGCCGCAGGGCGACGAGCGGATCCACGCGCGCCGCCCGGCGCGCGGGTATCACGCCTGCCAGCACCGCCGCAGCGAAGACGGTCAGCGCGACGGCGATGAAGGTGGCAGGATCGGTTGGCGTGACCTCGAAGAGGAAAGTCTCGAGCAGACGCGAGGCGAGCCAGGCGATGATCGCCCCGAGGACCACGCCCGCAGCGCCGAGGCTCACGACGCGGCGGATGACCATCCAGAGAATGCCGCGGTCTTGCGCGCCGAGCGCCCTCCGCAGTCCGATCTCGTGGCTGCGCTGGGCGACCGAGTACGCCACGACGCCGTACGCCCCGATGAGCGCCAGAAGGACGGCGAGCGCGGCAAACGTGCCGAGCAGCCTCGCGTAAAACCCGGGTTCGGCGGTCGCCGAATCCAGCACGTCCCTCATCAAGCCGATCGATGCCGCAGGCTGATCCTTGTCTACAGACGAGAGCACGTTCCGGATCGCCGGGATTGCGGCGAGCGGATCGGACACGGTCCGGACCACGTACGTCATGTTGCTGAGGAAGAGATTCCGGCTCATCTGCAGGTACGGCTGATAGGCGGCGGCATGCGACTTCTGCGACGGCCCGAGCTGCCTCACGTCGTCGACCACACCCACGACCGTCAGCCATTCGCGCGAGTTCTCGCGGCCCCACAGGCCGATGCGCTTTCCGAGCACGTTCCCGGACGGGTCAATCGCCCTCGCGACCGAGCGGCTCACAATCACCACGGGCGGACCCGTGCCCGTGTCGTGCATGTCGAACTCGCGACCCTGCAGCAGGCGAATGCCCATCGCACGAAAGTAGCCGGGGCTCGCGACCGTCTTGTCCACGTTGAACGGCGCGTCCTCGCCGGCGCCCTCCACCCTGAAATCGCCGTTCAGATGCATGTCGCCGAGCGGCAGCCAGTTGACGGCACCCACAGCCACGACGCCGGGAAGCGATGCCAGTCTGGAGAGCATCTCCTGGTGGAACGTCTGCAGACGCCCGGGCGTGGAATACGTCGAATCCGGCAGCTCGATCGACAGCCGGACGACGTTCTCCGTCCGAAACCCGGGGTCGACGGCACGCAGCCGGAGGAAACTCTTGGCCAGCAGACCCGCACCGGTAAGCAGCACGAGCGCCAATGCGATCTCTCCGATGACCAGCGCGGCCCGGAATCGTTCGTGCCCGCCGGCGATCGAGCGGCCGCCGGGAAGCAGCGTCCGCGAGAAGCGGCGCCGGGTGAGGCGCAGCGCCGGTGTGAGCCCGAAGACGATCCCGGCGATCGCCGCCACCCCGGCCGCGAACGCCACGACCGCAACATCGATCCGGATCATTTCCCCGCGCGGGATCCGTCCCGCGGGGGCGAGCGCCAGCAGCAGGGGCACGGCCCAGTGCGCCAGCAGCACGCCGAGCGCGGCGCCGATGACAGACAGCAGCACGCTCTCGGTGAGCAGCTGGCGCACCAGCCGCGCGCGGGAGGCACCGAGCGCCGCGCGGATCGCGATTTCCCGGTCGCGGCCCGACGCGCGCGCGAGGAGCAGATTGGCGACGTTGGCGCACGCGATGAGCAGCACGAACACGACGGCGCCAGCAAACATCTGCAGCGGCCGCCTGACATCCCCCACGAGCAGCTCCTTCAGCGGGAGGAGGCCGATATCCCATTGCGAACGGTCGTCCCGCGGAACGTCGGGCACTGATTCGATCGCCGCCTCGAACGCGGCGCGGGCCTGCGCGACCGTGACATCCGGGTCGAGCCGACCGAGCACGGGCACCAGCAGCGAGTTGCCCGGATCGATCACGATCTCGTGCGGCGTCCACGCAGCGGTCCTGTTCGGAAAATCGAAGCCCGGCGGCATGACCCCGATGACGGAGTGACGCAGCCGGTTCAGCGTGAGGTCCTTGCCGACGATCGCCGGGTCGGCGGCGAAACGCGACCGCCACAACTGATCGCTCATCACCACCATCCGCTCGCCGCCCCGCCCGTCGCCGGGCAGGAACGTGCGCCCCATCGCGGGCTTCACGGCGAGTGCATCGAAGAACTCCGTGGTGACGCTGCCGACCCTGATGACGACCGGATCGCCCGCTCCGGTCAGATTCCCCTTGTACCAGGTGAACGCCGCGAGGTGCTGAAAGCTGCGATCGCTCTCGCGGAACTGCACGTAGGTGCGGTCCGCCATCCCGGGTTGCCGCATGAGGAAGCTCTTCGGCGACAGCGCCACCAGGAACAGCCGGTCGGGATCGGGGAACGGGAGCGGACGCAGCAGGACCCCGTAGACGACGGTGAACATCGCGACGGTCGCGCCGATGCCGAGCGCGAGTGTCAGGAGCGCGGCGATGGTGAACCCGGGTGAGCGGCTCAGCGTCCTGGCCGCGTAGCGGACGTCCTGGAACACGTCCTCGATCACGCGGACGCGACGCGCATCGCGGCATTCCTCCTTGCGCTGTTCGAGACCGCCGATCGCGAGGATGGCCTCGCGCCGGGCCGCGTCCGGCGACAGGCCGCGCGCGATTTTCTCCTCGATGAGCTGCTCGAGATGGAAGCCGAGCTCCTCGTCGAGCTCGGCGTCCAGCGCGGCGCCCCGAAACAGCGCGCGCAGGCGCATCGACGCGCGTGAAATCCACCGCGAGACATCCATCGTTCAGGCCTCCTCGATTCTGACGACCTGCGTGATGGCTGACGACAGGCGATCCCAGTTGGCCGTCTCGCTCTCGAGCTGACGGCGTCCCGCGCGGGTCAGCGAATAGAACTTCGCCCGGCGGTTGTTCTCGGTCGGCTTCCACTCCGCCTGGATCCAGCCTTCGTTCTCCAGCTTGTGAAGCGCGGGATAGAGCGACCCGTCGCTGACCTGCAGAACGTTCCCGGAGACCTGCCGGAGCCGCTGGCCGATGGCCCAGCCATGCAGCGGCTCGAGCGCGAGGATTTTCAGCAGCAGGAGATCGAGCGTGCCTTGTACCAGATCCGTCGGTCGGCTCACGGCGTCCTCTCGGTTACCGAGACAGGATACCGGCTGTCCCCTCGGTTATCAAGAGGAAAATCCGTCGCGAGCGCCTCGACTCGCTCTACTCGGCGCGCAGCGCCGTCGTCGGATCCACGCAGGCCGCGCGCCACGCTGGCCAGCCGACCGCGACGAGCGCCACGGCGGCAACGAGCCCGACGACGCTCGCGATGGTGAGGGCATCGACCGGCGTCACGCCGTACAGCAACCCCTGGAGCGCGCGCGTCACCGCCATCGCGCCGGCGAGCCCGAGCGCGGCCCCCAGCCCGGTGAGCAGACCCCCCTCGCGGACTACGAGTCGGAGAATGCTGCCAGCCGATGCGCCCAGCGCGAGCCGCACGCCGAACTCCTGCGTGCGCTGGGAGGTGAGGTAGGCGAGCGTGCCGTACAGCCCGACCCCCGCGAGCACCAGCGACGTCATCCCGAACCCCGACAGCAGGAGCATCGTGAACCGCGTGGTGTCGATTGACGCCTCCACGATGTCGTCCATCGGCCGGATGTCGAAGACGGGTCTGCCGGGACCGAGCGCCTCGACCGCCTGTTTGATCGCGGGCCCGATCGTCGAGAGCGGCGCGCGCGTCTTGACGACGAGCGTCTGCTCGATCTCGTACACGTGAGATGGCACGTAAATCATCAGGGTGCCAGAATCGCGGATGTCGCGCGCACGGATGTGGCCGGCCACGCCGACAACCTCCAGCGGCTGCTTCGAATACTCGACCGATAGCCGTTTGCCGACGGCCTCTCCGTGCCACAACCGCGCCGCCAGCCGCTCGTCGACGACGACGACGCGCCGTCGATGCCTGATGTCGTCGTCGGAAATGTCGCGGCCCGCGCGCAGCGGAATCCCCATCACACCCAGGTAGCCGGGCATCACGCTCCGATGCATGCCCATCGTTCCCTCTCCATCGTCGCTTCCCCAGAAGCGGAGGGTGCTCTGAACGGGCGCTAAAGGGGGTGGACCGCCGATGCTGGCCGCCTCGACACCCGGCAGCCCCCCCACGCGCGCGATCGCGTCTCGATAGAACGCCGACCGGCGATCCACCGTCGAGAACTCCCCGAGGTTCAGCGAAATTCTCGCGGTGACGACGTGCGCGGGATCGAATCCGATCGGCGTCAAGACAAGATTGGCAAAGGTCCGCAGCATCAGGCCCGCGGCGATGAGCGGAACGATTGAGAGCGCGATCTCGGACAGGACCAGGCCGCGGTGCAAGCGACGGCTGCGGAGCTGGAGCGATCCCGCGCGGCTCGAGTGGAGCGGCTGACCGTCCGCATCGCGCGTGAAGGCAAGCGCCGGCACGAGGCCGAAAAGGACGCTCGACACCACCGTCAACCCAGCGGTCCACAGCATGGCGGCCCCGTCGATGGCGATCTCGGATTGACGCGGAAGATGCACTGGGCGAAGCCAGTCCAGCGCGCCGACGCCCAGCCGCGCCAGCAGCAGGCCGCAGGCACCGCCGAGGACGGCGAGAATCAGGTTCTCGGCAAGGAGCTGCCGCACTAGACGGAGCCGCGTCGCACCCAGGGCGCGTCGGACCGCGAGCTCACGCTCCCGCGTCCTGGTGCGTGCCAGGTGCAGGTTGGCGACGTTGACGCACGCGATGATGAGCACGAACCCGACCGCCGCGCTGAGCGCCACCAGCGCCGGCTTCACATCGCGCGTGACGACCTCGCCGAGCGGCCGCACCGTCAGGCGCAGCCCACCCGGGTATGCCGACGGATGACCTGCGACAAAACCTGACGCGAGTGCGGTGAGTTCCGCCTGTGCCCCGGCGACTGATGCCCCGGGCGCGAGACGCCCGACCAGCGGCAAGCCCCGATAGAGCAGGCTGGGCGCAAAATCCCGTGGCAACCACACGTCTATGCGCTCCTCAGCGTGGTTCCTGGCGGGAAGCACGAGGCGAAAGTCGGGCCGCATGACGCCGACGACCTGCACGTCGAAGTTGTTGACCGTCAGGCGCCGACCGATCACCTGAGGATCACCCTCCAGCCGACGCTGCCACAGCTCGTGACTGATCACGACGCCTCTGACAACGATGTCGTGCGCATCCTCTGCGGTGACGAGCGTTCGCCCGAGCGTCAACGGGGTGGCGCCGAGGAGCGGCAGCAGCTCGTCCGTCGCCCTGGCCGCGGCGACGCGTTCCATCACGCCGTCGACCTCGAGGCTCGCGTCACGTCCCTCGACCTGGGCGATGCTCGTGATCAGCCGGCTCTGCGTTCGGACGTCGAACACAGGGCCGGAGGACGAGTAGGCGCTCGGCAGGGCCCGCGTGTCGGCCTCGATGACGAGGATGCGGGCAGCGTCCGGATACGGAAGCGAGCGCCACAGCACGGCGTGCACCACACTGAAGATCGCGGCGTTCACGCCGATGCCGAGCGCGATCGTCACGATGACGATCAGCGCATAGCCCGGAGATCGCCAGAGCACGCGCGCGCCGTATCGCGCGTCACGCGCAGCCGCCTCGACCGTGGATCCGATGCGCACGTCCCGCACGCGCTCCTTGACCTGCTCGATGCCTTCGACCTCGATAAGAGCCGCGCGCCTCGCGTCCGCGGGCGCGCGGCCCTGCCGTTCGTATGAAGCGGCCCGTGCGTCCACATACGCGCGAAGCTCCTCGTCCAGATCGCGATCGGCGTGTCTGGCTCGCCGCAGCGCTCGAACTCTTGCGAGGACAGTGCGGAGAATTGACATGATTACGATTCCAGCACCAGGCTCATCGCGGTGACCACGCGCTGCCACGTCGCCTTTTCCGCCGAGAGATGGCGGCGTCCCTCGCGCGTCAGACGGTAGGATTTGATGCGGCGGCCCTTCGGAGGTGTCTGCCATTCCCCCTCAATCCAGCCGTCCTGTTCCAGGCGGTGAAGCGCGGGAAACAGTGACCCCGCCTTGATCTGGAATGTCCCTCGCGTGGTCTGAAAGATGCGCTCGGCGATAGCGGCGCCATGGAGCGGCTGCAGTTCGAGCGTGCGGAGGACGAGCAGGTCCAGAGTGCCCTTGACGAGCGAGGCGATCGGATCGGGCATGGGTAGAACTCCTTTATAGGATATCTATATACCATCGCCCGCCGAAACCTTCAACGTTCTTCTGACCTGGCTTCGAGTTCCTTTGTTATGCTTCCGCGTCGTGGACCAGCCGACCGTGGAACTGATCGTGCGAGTGACGGCACGAGTCTCGGCGGCCCTTTTTGCCGCGGCATTGATTCTGTTCGCGGCGGGTTATCAGTACAACCGACGGCGACTCTATTTTGGCACTTGCTTGTTTGCAGGGTTCATCGTTGCCCACACCATCCACTTTCTGACTGTTGCCTGGCTCGCCGTCGTCACCGCCGGCGAAAACCTCCGGGAACGCGGCGGTGGGGCCGTCGCCATGGCGATCGCGCTTCTGTTCTACATGGCCGTCTTCTCAGTTCTCCGCGCATGGGGTGACGCGGCGGTCGGGCGCTCGTCGTCGCGGAGTCTCCGCGTGACGGCGAATGTGGCACTCGTCGCGATTGCCGCGGTGATTCTCAACTCCTACCTCGCACGAGTCGTGCGAATGCCGCTGTACTGGCTGCCGGCCGCTGGTCTCGTCGGAATCGTGGGACTCTACTTCGTCAGGACGCGCGCAGTTGGATCTCCGCCTCCTTGACGTCGTCAACGCTGCGGCGGCCACGCTGGCCGCCGAAACGCGAGGACGTTACCGCGGTGCGCGCAGACGAGCAGACGCACGCGACTGGTTTCTCACCACCAGGCGACTACTCAGGTGAAATCGAGGATGCCGCTTGACCGGGCCGGCCACCAGGGCGGATGCTTCACTCCGCCCTGGGCGGCTACCCGGAGTAATCGACTCACTCAGTGGTGCCTCGCTCCCGAAGGAACGTCACGGTATCCCTGACATGAGGAGGAATCCATGGGTCGACTTGCGGGCTCTGTCGTCGGCTGTCTCGTCGTCCTCGCTCATTCAGTCCTCCTCTCACAATCACCATTTCCGCAGGAAGCCAGCGGGTGGGCTGCAGCCACCGATGCGCTCGTCGGCGCTTTCGATCGCGCGGACGTGATCGTCCTCGGTGAAGGGCACGGACGGAAGCCGGATTCGGATTTTCGCATCGCGCTCGTTCGCAACCCGAAGTTTGTCGACGCGGTGCGAGTGATAGTGCTCGAAGCACGGCAGCCAGAACTGTCCGCAGCGGTGGAGGAGATCAACCGGGGAGTCCCGCCTTCGCGTCGAATCCAGATATTCCTCAACCAGACCTCGCCAGGAGGCGACCGCAATGCCACGGCGGTCGCGATCGTTCGCGAGCAGGCGCTCGACAAAGGGCAGAAAGCGCTCGTTGTATTCGGTTCCGGGCATGTATGGCGCCGCTTCGGTGGGGTAACGACGTTGCTCGAACAGCACGTTCCTGGACGGGTGCTGGTCGTTGAGACGATTGCACCAGTCAATCCGAGCCGCGCAACACCGGAGAGCGTTGCAGAGTTCGCGACGTCGAGTCGCGCGTTGGAAGCGACGCTTCGCAGCCGAAACTGGCCCGTGTTGTTCGGTTTGCCCGGCTCCGCGGCAGCCAACCTGGAGGCGGATCCCTTTTATTTGGGACAGGCGATGTTCGGGGAGAAGGTCACACTTGGCGAGCTTGCCGACGCAGTCGTGTATTTCGGCACTCCTCAATGACGCGGCGTTCAGGTCGCGACTCGCGGCGAAGGAGCGGTCAGGTTTCCTGAAGCGGACGTGTCGTTGAACAAATCCTGGTCTCGCTACGTCGAGATCATGGATATGACGCACGTTTCCCTCTCGCGGACGCCGCTGGTCCTGGTTGCACTGCTGCTATTGCCGGCCGCTGCGCCTGCTCGAAATCAGACCCGCCAGAGCACACCCGATGACGAGCTCTTTCGGACGGTGGCATCGCTGGACAGCCGGCTGTTCGATGCCTACAACACATGTAACCTCGAACGCTTCGCGTCGTTCTTCGTGGAGGACGTCGAGTTCTACCACGACAAGGGCGGCGTGACACGCGGACGGTCCGCGCTCGTCGACAGCCTCAAGCAGAACATCTGTGGAAAGACGCGGCGGGATCTGATCCCCGGGACGTTGGAGGTGCATCCGATGGACGGCTATGGGGCGCTCCAGATCGGCGCACATCGCTTCTGCGACGTGGACAGGAAAGAGTGTGGCGACGCAGGCGGGGGCGTCGGCAGATTCATCCACCTCTGGCAGAGCAAGGAGGGGGCGTGGCGGATCACTCGCGTAATCAGTTACGATCACGCGCCGGCGGTGAAGTGATATAGCGGTCGCTGCTCGTTCATTCTTCGCAACGGCTCCACGTCCGCCGCAGAGAGCGGTGGCCGACGGGTGCGCGGCCAAGGCGCAGTCGTCGCGATGCCGCAGGCTGTCGTCCGTCAATGGCATGCTGCCTTTGCCACGACGACACGTGCACCGTCTCTGTCATTCGGCGCCGAATGCTCTGGTATTGTGAGGTCATGAGGCGCGCTACGATGGGCGCGGCGCTCTCGTTGTCCCTGCTGCTGTCCGTGCCGGTCACCGCGCAACAGCCCGACCGGACGTCCGAACCCACGCCGCTGGCTCGCGGCTACCGTACCCGCGCATTGGCCGGTGGCTGGGGGCATTCGTGGTTGCACGGCTGGCCAGGCTATGGCAAAGCAATTACCGACATTGAGTACGTCGGGTTCTATCCGCAATTGGGCTGGTTCGTCACGAACTGGCTCGAGTTGTACGGTGAAGGGACCGCGCACGTGTACTATCGCCCCCACACCGCCGTACTCGGCGGTGTCGTCGGCATTGGCGGCCGACATTACTTCCTTCGGGGCCAGCAGTGGACGCCGTACTACGCACTGGGTGGCGGCATGATCTGGACATCACTCGAGGCGCCGGAGTTGGACCGAATCTGGAACTTCCAGGTGGTGTGGGCTGTGGGTGTCAAGCGCATCACCCGGCGCGGGCCTGGGCTGATGCTGGAGTTCCGTAACCACCACATCTCCAACGCGGGCACGCGTGGCGAGAACCTCGGCGTAAACGCTGCGATGGTGGTCGTCGGTGCTCATTGGGTGTTGCGGTAAGCCGTCGGCCGTATCACCTACGCTGCGTTGTCAATTGTGTGTTCAGATCGTTCAGCGGATGCGCCCGGCAACAACGTGCTCGACATGACGGTCAGTCGACACTTGGCGACTTTCCAGGACTTATCCGGTGACGGCGCCGCATCACCTGCCGGCGGGACATGGCCAATGAGTTCAAGAAATCAAGCAAAACCCTCACGGCGCGTCCGAACCGTCTTCCAGCCTCGCGCGGTTTCGACCGCGATGTTGCAGGGACTTCGAGAAGGTGAATCCGAACCGCGGAGTTCGCTTTCAGACACGCGGGCCACTGACGGTGCGGGGCCTGCCCGGCGGCACAAGAACCTAGACGCTCGTTCAGGTCCGCCTCGGCCGGCGTCACAGGTAGCATCTCAGGGGGATGCCAGCTCCGCCGCTCTTCGAACAGGGCGTGGTACGACCCCGTCGCCATGATCGGAGACAGCCTTTCTATGCCCCACATCACGGTGGTAGCATGCCCGCGCATCCTCACGAAGGAGACAACATGCCGACGATCGTTGGATATCACGACATCACAAAGGGTCAGGATCATTGGCTGCGCTCGCCGAAACGCAAGGAGCTGTTTGGCCCGCTCGGCGTCACCAACATCCGGACGTTCGTGGATCCGCAGAACCCGAAGCGGGTGGCTGTGGTGATGGATGTGCCAGACATGGATGCGTTGAACGCCGTCATGCAGAGCCCGGCGGCCGCGGAGGCGATGGCCCATGATGGCGTGGCGCCCGAGACACTGGTGATTCTCGTCGAGGCGTAAGCCGCGTTGCGAACGCCGACGGTGGAGCCAGCGCTTCCCAGCGGTGATCACGTTAGCCCGCGCCGCATGGCGCCTCTGAATCAGCGAAGGGGTCTACTGCCTCTCCTTCAGGAGGAGCGGCAAGCCCGCAATAGGGATTTCACACATGCTGCTCCAGAACCCGGTGTTGTCGCTGCGGCGCGTAAGGCGGCCAACGAGCCTCTTACCCGGTGGCCGAACACCCGCTTCGCTGCCAGCCCGAGTAACTGCTGATCCGGAGCCGGAGGTCGTGGACTTCCCGACGGCGCGCGGGGAGGACAGCGTTCAGTCAGGCCAAGATGCTTCGCGTGCAGACGCGAGACCTCCAGGCGACTGCACGACAAACCGTTCAATCGCGCGATTTCGTGGCGGGATCACTTCGAAACCTTCTGTTGCAAACTGGATGTGGTGGCGGCTATTCGCGCGAAGGCTCCGTCTCCCCCGTCGTGGCGGGCCGCTCGGCTTTGAGCGTGACCGGCGTCCCGGCCGACCATTTGGAGTGGCAGCCGCCGCACATGATGGCCGTTACCGTCTCCTGGTCGCCGTTCTTCATCGACAGGATGCGCGAGCCGGAGTCTTCGATGGGCGCAAAGCGGGCGCCGCAGACGGCACACCGGTGCTCGTCTTCCGAGCGGGTGCGCTTCAGGGCAATGGTGAGGTTGAGCATGGCGTTATCGTAGCAGGGTCATCGGATACAGTTGCTCGCCGACGGCGGTATCAGCGATCATCCCCCGCGTCTCCGCGCCCAGAAGTCGCGGGGCCGACGCTCTGCCCGATAATGGATTCGGGCATCCATCAAGCCCACCCGCCACACCGTCTACGCAGGAGGTACCCGCCTCCACGCACCCGGGAAGCAGTTCTGTCGAGGCGACCAGTGGCCAAGAACACGTGTCGCCGGGAACCGCGGACCCGCATTTCCCCTGCTCCGTCAACCTCCCCGCGCCTCGACTGAGGGCAGTGAGAGAGGAGCGTCGACAACATTGTCGGCTGTCGACCGGGCGCCGCCGCATGGGGGGTCGCCAGAAACAGTGCGATACTGACCGATGCGCGGGGCGACACGCCCCATGAGAGATTCGTCGCGCAGCAGATCACACACGCGGGACGATTGGCGACCGGCTCCATGAGGGAGGCGGCAGGAGGATTCATGACGGGAAAGATTCGGACTTTGCGAGTGGACAAGGGCTTCGGCTTCATCAAGGATGATGCGGGAAAGGAATACTTCTTTCATCAGAGCGCCGTTTCCGGAGAGCGCATCGACGATCTGCGGGAGGGCGACAGCGTGGAATTCGAGGTGGGCCAAGGGCCGAAGGGCCCACGCGCCGAGAACGTGCGGCGGACATCGACGTAACGGGACGAGTCACCCAGCCGCGCGTACGCTTGCGGGAGCAGCTTGTGGCCAGCTGGCGCGACGGGTTGTTCGTCGTCTCGGGCGAGACGCGCGACCAAGAGCTGGGCGCTCAGTCTGTCAGAGCGCTCGCGCCCGACGGCCAGGGCGGCGCTCTCGCGATTGTCGACGGACGCTCACTTCGCCGGCGTGCGCCCGACGGCGTGTGGAGCACCATAGCGACCACGGAGATGGACCTCGCTCGGCGCGACACTGCCTAACCTGACCCGCGATAAACGCCGCAGCAATCACCAACGCGGCCGAGTTTCGCTCGAATTGCCTGCCGGCGGCCCATCAAGGGCCTGATTTTGGCCCATTCATCGAGTTCCGGGCGTCGAGTTCCCGGGCTGCCCGAGCAGGCTCCCGTCGTCTCCGCTTGCAAACCTGCCCCGCCCCGGTAAGCTATTCGCCTCGCACCTCGCGCGTCAGTGTCTGTCCGTGTTTTTCCGTGGCGGCACCCATGAGCTATCCGTGGCGACGAATCATCGGCCTCGCCGTGGCCCTGCCAGTGGCCACGGCCAGCCAGCCCCGGCCGGCGGCGCAGCCGGCCTCGGCAGCGCAGCCCCGGCTGCTCACGAAATGGGCGGCCGACGTCAAGCCTGACGCGGTGCTCCCCGAGTATCCGCGGCCGCACATGCGGCGCGAATCGTGGCAGAACCTCAACGGCCACTGGGACTACGCGTTGACGGCGCGTGGCGCGGCGCGGCCGGACACGTACGAGGGGCGCATTCTGGTCCCGTTCGCCATCGAATCGTTTCTGAGCGGCGTTCAGCGGCCGATGACTCCCGGACAGCACCTCTGGTATCGCCGCACCTTCGAGATGGCGCGCCCGGCCACTGGTCGGCGCGTGCTGCTGCACTTCGGCGCGGTGGACTGGGAGGCCGTGGTCTGGGTCAACGGCCGACAGGTCGGCGAGCACCGCGGCGGCTACGATCCGTTCGCCTTCGACGTGACCGACGCGCTCGCCGACGGGGCCCGCCAGGAGCTCGTCGTGCGCGTCTGGGACCCGACCGACAAAGGCCCCCAGCCGCGGGGCAAGCAGGTGCTCGAGCCGCGCACGATCTGGTACACGGCCGTGACGGGTATCTGGCAGACCGTGTGGCTCGAGACCGTCCCTGCGGCGCACATCTCGGCTCTCCGCATCGATCCCGATCTCGACGCCGGGGTCGTTCGCGTCCGCGTGTCAGGGGCGGGCACGCCCGCGGATACGACCGCGCGCGTCGAGGCGCTCGAGGGCACCTCGGCGGTCGGGTCGGCCAGCGGTCCGCTCGACAAGCCTATCGAGCTTCGCGTTCCGAACGCCCGCCAGTGGTCCCCCGGGGACCCGTTCCTCTACGACCTGACGGTCCGCCTCTCGACGGGCGACAGCGTCCGCAGCTATTTCGGGATGCGGAAGATTTCCATAGGCCGCGACGCGAACGGGATCACTCGTCTGCTCCTCAACGGGACCGCGCTCTTCCAGTTCGGCCAGCTCGATCAGGGCTGGTGGCCGGACGGCCTCTACACGGCCCCGACTTCCGAGGCGCTTCGATTCGACATCGAGGCGCAGAAGAAGATGGGCTACAACGCAATCCGCAAGCACGTGAAGATCGAGCCGGCCCGCTGGTACTACGAGTGCGATCGCCTGGGCATGCTGGTCTGGCAGGACATGCCGAGCGGCGACAACAACACCCCGGAGGGGATCGCGGGCTTCCAGCGCGAGCTCGCCGCCATGGTCTCCGCGCTGCGGCATCATCCCTCCATCGTGATGTGGGTCCCCTTCAACGAGGGCTGGGGCCAGCACGAGACCGCCAAGTACGTCAGCTGGCTCGCAGGCGAGGACCCCACCCGCCTCGTCAACAACGCCAGCGGCTGGACGGACCAGAACGTGGGCCACGTCATCGACCTGCACGCGTATCCCGGACCGGCCGGCGCGCCGCTGGAGCCGGACCGTGCGATGGTCATCGGCGAGTTCGGCGGCCTGGGACTGCCCCTCGAAGGGCACACGTGGCTCCCGAAGGGCAACTGGGGCTATCGAAGCTACACGTCGGCGGACGCGCTCGGGGCGGCGTACCGCGATCTGCTCGCGCAGCTCCGCCTCCAGATCGGCTTCGGCGCCGCGGCGGCCATCTACACCCAGACGACCGACGTCGAGATCGAGGTCAACGGCCTGATGACGTACGACCGGGCGATGACCAAGCTGCCCGTCGCGGAACTGGCGAAGTGGCACGCGGCCCTCTACACGCCGCCATCGCGCGTCGTGACCGTTGCTCCGACCGCCGACAGCCAGGCAGTCTCGTGGCGCTACACCACGTCACAGCCGGCCGAGGGCTGGACGGCCCCCGCCTTCGACGCGTCCGCCTGGAAGGAAGGGCCGTCCGGGTTCGGACAGGCACAGACGCGGTGGGGACGCGTGGGCACCGAGTGGAAGACGACCGATCTCTGGCTCCGCCGTACCGTCGATCTCGCACCCGCACAGCTCACCAGCCCCCATCTCAAGATCTTCCACGACGACGGGGTCGAGGTGTACCTGAATGGCGACCTGCTCCTCGAACGCCCCGGCGCGACGGGCGGCTACATCTTCCTGCCCCTGGACGATGCGGCCCGCAAGTCGCTCCGTGCCGGCGCCAATACGCTGGCGGTTCACGTCCGGCAGGAACGGGGAGGGCAGTACATCGATGTCGGGATCGTCGATGTCAAGTAACGGGCGCCCGGGGTGCCTTTGTTGCGAGGGTGCCCCGGGTGGGCTTTGGGCTTTGGGCTCTCGGCTTTGGGCTGGGGTTCTCGGCTTTGGGCTGGGCGCTGGCCAGCCCAGCCGAAGGCTTGAGGCAGCGGCGCCTCCCGTCTGGCGTCAGGTTCTCGGCGGCAACGCGGCGCGCACGGAAAGCACGATCCGGCCGGGCTCGGTGGTCAGCGCCAGCGAGTCGAGGTACTCGAAGACGTCGGCCCGTCCGTACCGCGCCGCGAGCAGCCGGAGGTCGAGGGACACCAGATTGCCATCGAGGGTAATGCCCGGCGGCAGCGAATCGAGCAGCCGCAGCGCGGCCCCCGCGAACGACATCACCGACGCCGAGGAGGCGACGCGCAGAACGAGCACGGGAGACGCCGGCAGCGCAGGCTGCCGCTCGATGTCGAAGGGAATCGTCAGAGAAGGCAGGAAGGCAGGCCGCGCGAGCTGCACGGCCACCTTGAACCGGTTCGACGCTTCCGCGCGGACGTCGAGGTGCCGGAGGCGCGACGAGGGCGTCAGCTGCTCCGCGACCAGCCTGGTCACGAGCCGATCCGAGACGGGGAGGGTCAGCGTGACGCTCGCGCCGGCGACGTCCCGGAAGTTCGCGGCGTGTTGTTCCCTCAGCAGCTGGAGGAGGTCGGGGGGCATCTGCGAATCCTATCGTGCCTCGCGTGCCCCGGTGCGAGTGTGCCCTGGGTGCGACAGTGCGAAGGGTGCCGGGGGCTCTGGGCGCGAGGTGCGCCCGGTGCGAGGCTGCCCGGCGCAACTGCGCCTGGCCGGCCGCGTCTTCCCGAGATCGGTGAGCCGAGCAGGGCGACGATGAAGGGTGCTACTCGCCCGCGCTTGCGCGCTCCGGCAACACAGGACGGACCTGAAGGCGCGCATCGACCCACTCGGGCCCCAACTGCCACAACCGCCGGTCGGTTTGGGCGAGCGCGTCGATTTCGACGTTCGTCAGCTCCAGGCCCGCCTCGCGCACCGCCATGAGCGTCTCGAGCGGCCGATCGAGAAACGTCGCTCGAAACTTCTGCTCGGTCAGGAGCCTGCCGACGATCAAATGCACGCCTTTCTGCGCCACTTGCGTCTCCGTTGAGGGGTCTCGTCTCAATGGTTCGCCTCGAGCAATCTCGATGCCGACGGCTTCCGACCGCCGCCGTCGTGCGGGCGCACGCGCCCTGCGCCTGACCGGACCGATCCGACGCTGAGCATGCCAGCGTGCCCGGCGGGCCGCCTGGCACCTGGTTGGCACGCCCATTGACCGTGTCGGGCGCGATCACGGTGCCCTGCGGCACCGGGAACTGCGCGGCGGTCGCTTCGAATCGCCTCGACTGTCACGCGCGCGCACCGTTTCAGGGAGCACATCATGCGCACGGCCAGGGACACGACCATTCCAGCGATCAGCACCACGAAGGTGCTGTATTGGGCCGCGACGGGTGTCGCCGCGTCCGGCCTCGGCGCTATCGGCATCCTCGACGTCGTGCAGGCACCGCCAATCATCGAAGGGCTGGCACACCTCGGGTACCCGCCGTACTTCGCGACGATACTCGGCACGTGGAAGCTGCTCGGAACCGCGGCGATCCTCGCGCCGGGGTTCCCCCGAGTGAAAGAGTGGGCCTACGCCGGGATGTTCTTCACGCTCACCGGCGCCGCCATTTCGCACGCGGTTTCCGGCGATCCGCTCGGAGAGATCATTGTGCCGCTCGTATTGCTGGCCAGTGTGCTGGCCTCGTGGCGGCTGCGGCCTGCGCGTTCCGCCGAGGTCCACGCGGGGGTCCAGCCCTGGCAGGTGGCATGAGGCCCGTGCGGCCGGGGAGAGCCGGGCGATCTGGTCGCGCGGCGCCTGCGGTCGTGCGCTCGCAGGCGCACGCTCGCACCGACGAGATCCGCTCCGGGGTTGCTGTCGGCCAGACTGGCGTTCGACCAGTGCCAGTACGTGATCGCGAACCGGCGAGTGAGATGGACCTGGGCACGCGTCATGAAGCTGTTCGAGGTTCCACCCATGCCGGCCGAACGCCAGCGTCATCGCGGACGTTGGCTCATCAGGTGTTCGCCATCGCACAGGTCGCGTGAATCTGCGCACCGGCCGGACACGCGGGCCTTCAGCCGACTCCGAACGCAGGCGTCAGCACACGTCAGGACCGCGGCGCCCGCTGGTACCCCCTTTGCCTGTTCCAAGGCGATGGCGGAGCCAAGAGGCAGTGTCGATTCGTGTCCAGTGTTACGCGAGGCCCTCATGAGCGCGCAACCTCCCGCCGCCGACGGAGCCGTCCGGCAGGCGCTCGTGCTCGCGGCTGGCAACGACGATCGCTCTGAGCATCCCGCGTGCGAGTCGAAGCTCCTCCAGCCCGTCCTCGGCCGGCCGCTCATCGTCCGCACGCTCGACACCGCGCGCGATGCCGGACTGAGAGCATTCGAAATCGTCCTGGGCTATCAGGCCGTTCTCGTCCAGGCCGCGATCGAGCGTCATGCCCCCCCAGACGTCGCGATCCATTTCACCTACAACCCCTACTGGGACCTGGAGAACGGGATTTCGGTGCTCGCCGCGCGCTACCGACTTCCTTCACGCTTCGCCCTGCTGATGGGCGACCACGTGTTCGAATCGCGGGTGCTCCGGCAGCTGCTGCGCGTGCCGACCGGCCCTGACGAGTCGGTTCTGGCGGTGGACGCACGGCCGACGACTCCCGAGACCGCCGCCGAGGCCACCAAGGTGCAGATCCGCGGCTGCCACATCACGGCGATCGGCAAGGCGCTGACCGCGTTCGACGCGCTCGACACCGGGATGTTCGTCTGCGCGCCGTCGCTCTTCCCGGCGCTCGTCTCTGCACGCTATGGCGGCGATGCGACGTTGAGCGGCGGCGTCAGGATACTGGCCGGGCGCGGACTGATGCGCGCGTTCGACATCGGTGACGCGGTGTGGTGCGACATCGATACCACCGAGGATTTACGCCGCGCCGAGTCACTGCTCGGCGCCAGGGGGGCGCCGGCCGCGTCCGGACTGGGTATGACTGGGGATACCCGGCGTTCGCGCCCGGCATCTCCCTGCTGTTCGGTGTTCTGGTGATGGTCCTGAAGACACGAGAGCGGGTTATGAGAATCCGGATGTGGTGTGCGTTCCTCGTGGCCATCCTGCTGTTCACCACCTCCGCGTGGGCGGTCCTCCTGGTCGATTACGACCGTCGGGTGAACTTCTCCAGGTACAAGACCTATTCGTGGGGAGTCGTGATGACGGGCGACACGATGTGGGATCAGCGCCTGAAGGATGCCGTCGACGGCGCACTCGCGGCGAAGGGCCTGACGCAGGTTCCATCAGGCGGCGACGTGGTGGTCAATTCGCTCGTGATCCTTCGCGCGGAGCATTCGGCCCAGACGTTCGCGAGCGGCGACTTCCATCAGCCCTGGGGTTGGGGCGGGCTCGGGCCGTGGTTCGGGACAGGATTCGGGAGCGCCACGACCTCGACGAGCTCGTACCCGGTCGGGACGCTCCTGATCCACCTGACTGACGGCGCGTCGAAGGCGCTGCTCTGGCGGGGTCTCGCCGACGGCAACGTCTCGTCGAACCCCGATAAGGCCATCAAGAAGCTGAACGACAACGTCCGCAAGATGTTCAAGGACTTCCCGCCCCGATCGACCGCCAGGTAATCGGCGGGGTCAGAGGTATCCGATCGTGCGATGGCATGTGCTCATGCTCGGTGTCGGCTTGATGGCGCAGACCTCCTCTCCGGCGCCGCCCCCAGAGATCCTCACCGCTCTCGGACTGACGTCCCAGCAGAGCGCAGCCATCGAGTCCGGTCAGGCGGTGGCGAAGGTGCTGCCGTGGGGTGGCCCGTCCGAGGTGTACGTGTTCGGCGCCGTGCACGTGGACGGCGCGCCGGAGACGTACTTGAAAGCGGCGCGTGACGTGGGTCGCCTGCGTGGCACGCCGGGGTACCTGGGGGTCGGCGAACTGCCGGATGACCCGACCGTGAGTGACCTGGCTCCGCTCAGTCTCGACGCTGACGACGTGAAGGCGCTGAAGACTTGTCGTGAAGGATCGTGCGAGGTGCAGTTGCCGCAGGCGTCCATGGAGACGGTGCGCGAGACCGTGAACTTCTCGCGGCCGGACGCCGCCGAGCAGGTGAACGCGCTCGCCCGGCAGATGATCGTGGAGTTGCTTGCCAGGTATCGACAGGGTGGCCTTCGTGCGCTCGGCGAGTACCGCGATAAACAGCAGCCCGTGCGTGTCAGCGACGAATTCGAGACGATGATGGCGCGTGCGTCGGTGCTGCCCGATGTCATTCCCGAGGTCCGGCGTCACCTGCTCGAGTATCCAGACGCACCGCTCCCGAATGCCGACCGCTTCTTCTTCTGGGAGAAAGTGGACTTCGGCCTGAAGCCGACGATTCGCGTGAATCACGCCGTGATCGCCCGGGGCCGCACCACCCTCGGACACGAATACGCCATCGTCGCGATCAAACAGCTGTACGCAACGCACTACTTTCACACGGCGCTCGACGTGTCCGTCTGCGTCGACGATGGCGCCCCAGGACCGGCCTCCGGCTTTTATCTGCTGACGATCAAGGGCTCGCACCAGGGAGGGCTGACGGGACCCAAAGGCTCGATCCTGCGAAAGATCGTTGTCGACAAGACCCGCAAGTCTCTGGAGCGCGTGCTCGCGTCCATCAAGCGGGAGGTCGAACGGCCGTCACCGCGCAGCTGACAGCGACTCGACCGCGACCGATGAATGTGACCTCCTGGCTGGTCGGCGCCCTCAGCGCATCTCCGATCCTCACGCTCTTCGTGGTGATCGGGACGGGATTTCTGCTCGGAGAGGTCAGCTTCTTCGGGTTCCGGCTCGGCGTCGCCGGCGTGCTCTTCGCGGGGCTCGCGGTGGGCTCTCTGAGTCCTCTCGTCACGGTGCCAGAGGCGGTGTCGACGCTCGGCCTCGTGCTGTTCGTGTACGCGATGGGCGTGAGTTCCGGGCGCGCGTTCTTCGATGCGTTCCGGCGGCGAGGCTATCGTGAGAACGGCCTCGCGGCGGGTGTCCTGATCCTGGGAGGGCTGCTGACATTCACCCTCGCCCGCATGCTTGGCGTGAGTGCGCCGGTCGCCGCGGGGCTGTACTGCGGCGCGCTCACCAACACACCCGCGCTGGCGGCCGTGCAGGAACGGGTCCATGAGCGCGCAACGCAGTCGGGCGCTCCACCGCGGGAGGTCAGGGCCCTGTCGGACCTGCCGGTGCTGGCGTACAGCGTCGCCTATCCCGTGGGCGTGGCCGGCGCACTCCTCTGCTTCCACCTTGTGCGGCGGGCCTGGCGCCCCCCGCTGGACCCGCCGCCCGAAACGCCGGAGCTGGCGGTGTCCGATGTCGTCGTCACGAACCCGGCGGTGATCGGTCACACGATCCGGGAAGTCCTGGATTGGCAGGGCGACTCGGCGTTCGTGATCAGCCGCATCCGAACGGGAGGGGGTGTCGACATCCCCCGATCGGACACGCGGCTTGCGGAAGGCGACGTCGTCGCGGTGGTGGGTGACGAGCGGGCGCTCCGGCAGGCCGCGGACATGTTCGGGGCCGCCAGCCCGACCCACATCGCCGGCGACCGGTCGGAGCTCGACTACCGGCGCGTGTTCGTCTCCCGACGCGAAGTGGTCGGCAAGCGGATTCGGGAGCTCGACCTTCCGGATCGGCTGTCCGCCGTCATCACTCGTCTTCGGCGCGGCGATCTCGACATCGTCCCCGACCCGGAGACCCGGCTCGAATACGGTGACCGCGTCCGGGTGCTGACACGGCGCGCGAACTTCCCGGCGGTCGCCCGATACTTCGGTGACTCGGTGCGCGGCGAGGCCGAGATGCATATCGGCTCGCTGGCGATCGGCATGGTGCTCGGCGTGATCGTCGGGATGATGCCGATCCCGATCGGCGGTGGCCGGACGATTCGCGTCGGCCTCGCGGGCGGCACGCTGCTCGTCGCCCTGGTCCTCGGCCGACTCGAGCGGAGTGGGGGAATCAGCTGGGTGATGCCGCTGCCGGCCAACCTGACGATCCGGCAGATCGGACTGCTGCTGTTCCTGGCGGGTGTCGGGACCCGGGCCGGCTATTCCTTCTTCGACACAGTGCGCCACGACGGGGTGCAACTCCTGCTCGCCGGTGCGGTCGTGACCCTCGCCGTCACGCTGGCGACGCTCATCGCCGGGCGGGAACTCCTCGGCGTTCGCTTCGACGCTCTACTCGGCCTTGCCTCGGGCGTGCAGACGCAGCCGGCCTGCCTCGCGTACGCCGAAGGACTCGCCCGCTCGGATGTGCCGGGCATCGCCTACGCCGCCGTCTACCCCACTGCCATGATCGTCAAGATCCTGGTCGCGCAACTCCTCCTGGAATGAAGATCGTGAGCCACCATCAGTCGCCGTCTTCCGTCCGCGTCCAGCCGGGAACCGATCCGCTGCGGACCAACACCTCGTAGAAGACGGCCCCGCGCGCCGGTGCGACCGCGCCCGACGCACGGCTCACGGGTTGCCAGGCGGGACGTACGCGACCTGGCGACCGAACGCCGCATTGTCGGGCAGGTCGTCGAGCGTGAACTCGCTCGTCTGGGGTTCTCCGTAACGAGGCTGGTGTTCGTGTCGGTCGCGATCAACGCGCTCCAGGCAGCAGAGCGCCAGCCGCATTGATGACGGTCCCAACGGCGTGCCCCGGAACTGCTGCGCGGAGGCGACCACCGGCACACACATTCCCCACGATACGGGCAGCGCGAGCGCGCTCGCCCGGGACCCCCGGCCCAGTGCGCAGGAGATCGAGCGCAGCTGGAAACGGACCATCGGCCCCTCCTGACGAAGACGTGCGCTACGGCAAACGAGGTCTCCCGATGCCGGCACCATCCATCGGAACACCCGAACGGGGTGGCCCGGTACCCGAAAGTGTCGCCGCGACGCCCGCGCGAGCGCATCGCCGGGCCCGATCGAGGGTTGTCCGATCGGGGCGGGCGGGATGACACTCGCACAGTCAGCGGAGGACACCATGTTGAGTGCAGTAGAACCGATCGCCGGCGGCCGCGGATCGCTCGCCGCCTATTTCGACGTCTCCCTCGAGCTGCTGCGCACCATTGCAGGCGGGCTCGACATCCGCCCGCTGCTTCCTCAGGTATCCGAAATCGTCGGCAGGATGCTGCCGCACGATGCGCTCTCGGTGGTGTCCCTCGAGCGGGACGGACAGGTCGGCCTCGACGCGGCTACTGCCGATCTCCCAGCCGTGCAGTCGCAGGTGTTCCGCACGCCCGTCCCCGAGGAGTTCATCCTCGGCGACCTCACACGCGAGCCGCTGCCGGGGGTCCGCGGGGTCGATCCGACCTCTCGGATCCTCGCGTGCGGGTACCGCTCCGTCCTCGGCATCTCGATGGGCGTGGGGCCGGAACGGCTTGTCTTCGCGTTCTGGTCGAAGCGGCGCGATGCCTACGACCGTCGCGACGTGCCGATGGCCCGCCGGGTCGCCGATCACATCGCCGTGGCGGTCGCGCACGACCGGCTGTCGAGAACCGGGGCCGCCGCCGGCAGCCGGCCACGCGGCGGCGGCGTCGGCGATGCCGTCCGGGCCGTGTGCGCGGAGATCGCGCGGACGTCCCGCACGGTGATCGTCGGGGAATCGGCTGAGTGGCAGGACGTGCTCAAGATGGCGGGGCAGGTGGCCGCGACCGAAACCACCGTCCTGGTGAGCGGCGAATCGGGGACGGGGAAGGAGGTGGTGGCGCGGCTCATCCACCAGGCGTCCGCCCGCAAGAACGGGCCCTTCGTCGCGCTGAACTGCGCGGCGCTCCCCGAGCAGCTGCTCGAGGCCGAGCTGTTCGGCTACGAGCGGGGCGCGTTCACCGGCGCGCAGCAGGCCAAGCCGGGGCAGGTCGAGCTGGCGGCCGGCGGCGTGCTGTTCCTCGACGAGGTCAGCGAGATGAGCCTTCCGGCACAGGCCAAGTTCCTGCGCGTCCTGCAGGAGCGCGAGTTCCAGCGGCTGGGCGGCACCCGGCCGCTGAAAGCCAACATCCGCGTCGTCGCCGCAACCAACCGCGACCTGCGCGAGGCGGTGGACCGTGGTCAGTTCCGGCAGGATCTGTTCTACCGCCTGCAGGTGTTCGACATCCACATTCCGCCGCTCCGGGAGCGGCGCGCGGACATCCTGCCGTTGAGCGACGCGTTCCTGCAGGAGCTCGGCCGCTCCTTCGCCAGGCCTCCGGCCGGCCTGACCCGCGAGGCACGCGAGGCGCTCGTCCAGTACCACTGGCGGGGGAACGTCCGCGAGTTGCGCAACGCCCTCGAGCGTGCGGCCATCCTGGCCGAGGGCGAGCCCATTACCCCACAGCATCTGTCCCTCGATGGACCGGTCACGCTCCCGCAGAGCGAGACGACGAACCTCGGGACGATGGAGCGGGAGACGATCGCCAAGGTCCTGCACCACTGCCGGTGGAACAAGTCGGAGGCGGCCCGGCGTCTCGGACTCTCGCGGACCCAGCTTTACGTCCGGATGCAACGGTACCGGCTCGAAGAAGCGGCGACGGCCTGAAGCCCCGGCGGCGGGCTCCGCCGCCGACACACCGGGCTCTGGCCAAAGCCCAAAGTCCTGAGTCCTGAGCCAACACCGCGGTGTTCCTCCGCGCTTGACGCGGTCGTCACCCGTCGCGACCCATGGCGACCAGCGTGATGTCATCCGATGGCTCGGGACTCGCGCTCCACGTCTCCACGGCGTCCAGAATGCGCGGCAACAGCTGCGACACATCACCGTTCGCGCTGGTGCACAGCTCGATCAGCCGGGGAAGTCCGAATTCCTCGTCGCGCCCATCGCGCGCCTCGATCGCTCCGTCGGTGTACACGAGCAGCGTGCCGCCGGGCGGCAGGATCGCCGTGCCGGCCTCGTATGCGGCGTCCGCCAGCAGGCCGACCGGCGGACCGCCCGCACTCAGCAGCTCGACCGGTACCCCAGGCCTCAGCACCAGGGGCGGATTGTGTCCGGCATTGACGTAGCGGACCACGCCACTCCGCGCGTCGACCTCCGCGAAGAACAGCGTGGCATAACGGCCCGGCAGCCGGGTGTGTCGGCACACGGTGGCGTTCAGCTGACTCACGACCAGCAACGGCAGCGAGCCGAGGGCTCGAAAAACGTCGGACGAGACGGAGGACGTTTCCAGCACGGATCGGACCACGGCGGCGGCCTGCAGCATCGCGCGGAAGTACGATTGCACTTGCGCCGCGAGCAGCGCCGCCGCGATCCCCTTCCCGCTGACATCGGCGCAGACGACCACCATGCGGTCGTCGTCGACGCCGATAATGTCGTAGAAGTCGCCGCTCACGATCCTCGCCGCCCGGTTCAGGGCAGCCACCTGGAGGCCCGCCAGCGCCGGGATCTCGGAGGGAAACAGCGACTCCTGGACCTGGCGGGCCAGGTCGAGGTCGTGCTCGAGCGTGCTGGCCGACTGTCGAATGGCCCGGAAGGGCGACGCGACGCTTCTTCTCCTCGCCTTGGGGCGGGTCTGCACCTTCATTCCGGTCGGTACTGCCGCAACAGCAATGCCACGGGACGTCTGGCCCGACGTCGAGGCAACTGGCCGCGCAGACAAGCGGTTCCACTCCGTGTTGGCACGAGCGGCGGGGCAGCCTGATGTGCGGAAACGCGCAGATCGCTCGCGCCTGTGCAGAGCTGCCTCGGAGGATGATCCGGCGTTGGAGAGCCGGCCGTCTAAGGTGAAACCGGGGGGCTTCGCCCCGCCGGACCCCCCCATCGCCGTCGCTCGCGGGGCCCCACGATCCCCGCTTCCGCCTTCGCGCCGCAGGCGCTCCGGCGAGACCTCGCCGAAGCCGCTACGCGGCGGAGGCGCGCCGCTCCGGCGGGGCGCGCCCTTGGCGCGCCTTTCCATGCGTCGCGGGTCCCGCGCAGGCGGGGTGGGCGACTAAAGAGAAACCGGGGGGCTTCGCCCCGCCGAGGTCCGTTACTTTTGGTCGACGGCCCCGGCGATTTGACCCACAATGCAGGCCATGATCAGCCATGCCGACGCGCTCAGGGCCGGGCTCACGGGCCCGCTGGCGTTCCCCGTCACGCCGTTCCGCCCGGACGGGGCGCTCGATCTCGAGGGGCTGCGCCGCAACCTGGAGCGGCTCTGCAATCCGGCGGCCGCTGCGGTAGTCGCGGCGGGCGGCACAGGGGAGCTGTATTCCCTCACGCCCGCCGAGCATCTCGCCGTCGTCACGGCGGCCGTGGAGATCTGCGGCCCGCAGGTGCCGATCATCGCGGGCGTCGGAATCAACGCCGCGATGGCGTCGGAATGGGCTGCGCAGGCTGCACGCGCCGGAGCGGCCGGCATCCTGATCTTCCCGCCCTACTATCCCCAGGCCGACGATGCGGGGCTGATCGAGTATTACCGGGCGATCGCGGGGGCGACGCGGCTGCCGGCCCTGATCTACTCGCGCGACTGGTTCCATCCCGGCGCCGCGCTCGTCGAGCGCCTGTCGGCGATCCCGTCGCTCGTGGCGTGGAAGGACGGCCAGGGGGACATCCGGCGTCTGCAGATTCTGATGGCACGCGTCGGGGACCGCCTGCAGTGGATTGGCGGCGCGGGCGACGACATGGTGCCGGCGTACTACGCGACCGGGATCCGGGCCTTCACCTCGAGCGTGTCCAACATCTCGATGCGCCTCGCCCGCGAGCTGCACGAGCACGCCGCCTGCGCGCACGAGGCGGCCCACCGCGCGCGGCTCGACGCGATCCTGCGAACGCTGGTGGTGCCGCTCTACGCCCTGCGCGCGCGCCGACGCGGCTACGAGGTCAGCGTGATGAAAGCGCTGATGAACGAGCTCGGCCTGGCGGGCGGATCGGTCCGGCCCCCGCTGCCGGACCTCACACCGGGCGACCTGGCCGATCTCCGGACGCTCGTCCCGCTCTGGAAGGCCAGCTGATTCGCAGGTCACGGTCGCGGCCCGAGGTCGGGGTCGGGCCCGACGTCGCGGACGGCGGGGCCTGGGGCCTGGGGGCGAACTGTAACGGTTACCCCGTTTACTTTACCGATTAAGCCTGTTAAGAACCACCTCCACGCGCGCGCCATCTGCCAGCCCGATCGCCCGGGCGGTTGGACCGGCGGTCGCCCATCACGGCTCCGCGGTGCGGACCAGGGAGGCGGTTCATGTTCAGACTCCTGTCGAGGACGAGCGACACCATCCTGATCGCCTGTGTCGTCGCGGCCGCGTTCGCGGCCCCGGCTTCAGCCCAGAACCTCTCCGGGACCATCTCGGGCACGGTCGTCGACGAGCAGAAACAAGTGGTGCCTGGCGCCACGATCAGCATCATCAACGAGGCGACGAACGACGCGCGCGTGGGGGTCACCACCCCCAACGGGGATTTCCAGGTCACCAACCTTCTCCCGGGCACGTACACGGTGCGCGTGGAGATGTCGGGCTTCCGCACGGCCGAGCGACGCCGGAACGTGCTGAGCGCCGCCGAACGCCTCTCGGTCGGCACGATCGTGCTGCAGATAGGGGCGATCGGGGAAACCATCACCGTCGAGGCCACCGGCACCCAGGTCAATCCCGCGGAGACGCAGCACAGCGGGCTCATCACGTCGAGGCAGATCGAGCAGATCCAGGTCAAGGGGCGCGACGTCACGTCCCTCATGCGCCTGGTGCCGGGCGTGCGTTACGAAGACACCGTCGAGTCGCTCGGCGAGAGCTTCGGCACCCTGATTCCGCACGTCGGGGGACAGCGCCGGGACTGGAACACGGTGATGGTCGACGGCGTGCTCGGCAACGAGATCGGCCAGGCCAACCGCATGGCCCAGCAGATCAACCTCGACGCGGTCGCCGAGATCAAGATCCTGCTCAACACCTACCGGGCCGAGTACGGGCGCACCGGCGGAGGGCAGATCCAGATCATCAGCAAGAGCGGCAGTTCGCGGTACTCGGGCAACGCCTACTACTACGGTCGCCACGAGCGCTTCAACGCGAACAGCTTCTTCAACAACCGGGCGTCCCGTGAGAAGCCCCGCTATCGCTTCAACACGTACGGCTTCAACCTCGGCGGACCGGTACCGGGCGTGAGCAAGGACCGGAAGAACCTGCTGTTCTTCTACTCGCTCGAGGCCCCCATCACCGAACGGCCCGGCAGCCTGCTCTCGTGGACGATGCCCACGGAGCGTGAGCGACGGGGGGATTTCTCGCAGACGCTCGACAGCGCCGGCCGGCTGATCGTGATCCGCGATCCGGTCACCGGCCAGCCGTTCCCGGGCAACGTCATCCCGGCCCACCGCATCAACTCGAACGGCCAGGCGCTCCTCAACGTGCTGCCGATGCCGACGCTCTTCGACCGGTCGTTTACCCAGGGCCAGTTCAACCACCAGACGCAGGCGATCGCGGACAACCCGAAGCTCAATCAGATCCTGCGCGTCGACTGGCGGCCGTCCGCCAACGACAGCTTCTACTTCACCTTCAAGGACTGGCGGTCGGACCAGCGGGGCGTGGGCGGCGCAGGCGGCGTCACGGCCGGACCCGCGGGCTGGGGCTGGTTCAACGCGCACTACCTGAACACCGATCGCGGTGGCAGCGCGAACTACACCCGGATCATCCGTGCGAACCTGGTCAACGAGGCGGCGTTCGGCATCCGCCAGCAGACCGAGCAGTTCCATCCGGTGACCGAGGCGGACTGGGACCGCGCGCGGCGGAGCACCGCCGGCTACACCCTCGGACAGTTCCACCCCGAGCTGAACCCGGAGGGGGTGCTGCCCAAAGCGACCTTCAACGTGCCGAACTCGCCGAACTTCACCTTCGACAACCGGCTCGCGGAGAAGGGCGAGGCATGGCTGTACTCGTTCCGGAACGATCTGACGTGGGTGAGCGGCTCCCACTCCTTCAAGAGCGGCGTCTACCTCGAGCGCCTGCACAACTCCGAGGGCAAGGGAGGCGTGGGCGCCGGGCCGTGGGCGGGGCAGTTCACCTTCACCGTCGACACGAACAATCCGTTCGATACGGGCCACAGCTTCGCCAACGCGCTGCTCGGCAGCTTCCGCGACTACACCGAAGTCGATGCCTTCCCCGAAGTGCAGGCGCGCCGGTGGCTGACCGAGTGGTACATCCAGGACACCTGGAAGGCGAGCTCCCGGCTGACGATCGACTACGGCATGCGCTTCCTGTGGTACCAGCCGTGGTACACGGAGCTCGACGCGGCCGTGTTCGTGCCCGAGCGGTACGATCCCGCGCAGGCTCCGCGCCTCTATCGCCCCGCCCGCATCAACAACGCGAACGTGGCGCTCGACCCGGTGACCGGCGAGGTCCGCCCCAACATCTTCGTCGGGAGCTTCGTGCCCGGCACCGGCGACCCGTACAACGGCATGGTCACCGCGGACGATCCGGACTACCCGCGCGGCTTCCGCGACAACCAGGGCATCCACCCCGAGCCCCGCGTCGGCTTCGGGTGGGACGTCTTCGGGGACGGCACGACGGCCGTCCACTCCAGCGCGGGCATCTACCACAACGCGCACATCACGGCGCGGAGCATGGACAGCGCCGCCAACAACCCGCCGGCCGTCAACACCCCGCAGGTCATCTACGGGACGATGGACGCGCTGCTGCAGGGTGCGGCGTTCTCGAGCCGGCCGAGCAACGCGTTCGGTCTCGAGCGCGACGCGAAGACGCCCACGAGCTACAACTGGTCCATCGGCGTCCAGCGCGACATCGGGTGGGGCACGGTGGTCGACGTGACGTACTCGGGGAACACCACGCGGCACCTCGAGGTCGTCCGCAACATCAACGTGGTGCCTGACGGCGCGCGGTTCCTCGATCAGAACCCCCAGAACCGGAATCCGCAGAACCCGAACAACCCGCTGCCATCGGAGTTCCTCCGGCCCTACAGCGGCTACCAGAACATCAACATCCGCTCGCATTTCGGCACGTCCGACTACCACGGACTGCAGGTGCAGGTGAACCGCCGCTACATCCGCGGGCTCCAGTTCGCCGTCGCCTACACGCTGGGCAAGACGAAGGGGATCGCCGACGAGGACGAAGCGGCCATCAGCTACGTGCGTCCGATCGACGAGTGGAACTACGCGCCGTACTCATCGAGCCAGACCCACAACCTGGTGATCAACTACACGTGGGACCTGCCGAAGCCGAGCCACGTCTGGAACAACGGCGTCGTGCGGGCCGTGCTCGACAACTGGCAGCTCTCGGGCGAGAACGCGTTCGTCAGCGGCGACTGGGCGCCCGTCTTCCTCGCGACGACGGACAACTTCGACTTCACGGGGGGCGACGGCGGATCCGGCACCGACGTAGGCGGCGGCGTCCGCACCGTGCGGCCGCGCATCATCGGCGACGTGACCGGCGGGAACCGCAGCGCGACGCCTGGTGCCGCGGGCAGCTGGCTGAACTGGGACGCGTTCGCGCGGCCCTCAGGGCGCGGCGATTACGGCAACGCGCCGCGGACCGTCTTCCAGCTCCCCGGCATCAGCAACTGGAATCTGTCGTTCTTCAAGAACGTGCCGATCGGCGGCACACGGCGGCTCCAGTTCCGGTGGGAAATCTACAACCTGCTGAACCACACGCAGTTCAGCGCCATCGACGGCACCGCACGGTTCGATGCGGCCGGCGTCCAGGTGAACCAGCAGTTCGGCAAGGCGACCGCCGCACGCAACCCGCGGATCATGCAGGGCGCGATCCGGTTCACGTTCTGAGTCGCGGCCCGGGTCCGCGGTTGGCAGCCCGCGGCCCGCGAGTCATGTGCCCGGTTCGCGGCCGCTGGTTCACAGCGAGCCGCGAGTGCCGGGCCGGGCGATCAGGCCTGCAGGGCCGAGCAGCCCGCGTGCCGGGGTTCGGGGCGGTCGACCGGAATGAAGCGCGGAACGTAGCTGCCCTTCGGGACGTCGATGCGCACGCGGGCGGTCGTCAGCTCCTTGGCGTAGACCTCGTCGAGCTTCTGCCGCAGGGCATAAGCGCGGCGACGGACGCTGGAGTCGTCCTCGGTCGAGTACGCGGTGGGCCGGCCCAGGGCTTCGACGCCGATCAGGTATTCATGAAGCGAGGCGCCCCGTCCGGCGAGCTCCATCTCGCAGATATACCGCAGGAAGTTGCGGACCTGGCTGGCGCGGAGGAACGTCGTGCTGCCGAGGACCTCCTCGAGGGCGGCACGCTTGTCGGCGTCGCGAACCTGAAGTGATCGACTCATGATGGGCTCCCGCTGGCGGCTGGTTCGATGTCCGTTCGATCGAGCGCGGCCGGCCGCGGCGTGCCGGCAGACGGCCGCGGCCCCGTTGGGTGGGGACTTTAACGGTAAAGCTATGGGGAATGCAACCCCCGCCACGAACGAACACCGTCCAGCTCAACCGCAGACAGCACGCCACCGACAAACAGCACGCCACGGACGAACACGCGCCACGGAAGAACACGCGCCACGGAAGAACACGGAGGAACACGGACTCTGCTTGCGTCAGAGGCACAGTCCGGACTCGACGCGCGCCACGGACGAACGCGCGCCGCGGACGAACACGCGCCACGGACAAACACGCGCCACGGACAAACACGGATGAACACTGACTTTCGAGGTAACGGGGGATCTGACGGACATGGAACGTCAGGGCGGAACCGTCGATAGGCCGCACCATTTATCGATCTGGTGACACGGCTCATCGGAATCATCTCGGTTGGTGTTTCCGAAGCGCTGGAAGGCTGTCGTGGGGATCGCCCATCACCATGCGCTTGAACCGGGGCGTCCGGCCGAAGTTCAGGACGAGCCCTACTCCGCCGCCGGCGGCCTTCAGATAGTTCAGGATCTGACACTCCGCGTATCTGTCGATGTCTTCCGTGGCCTTCAGCTCCAGGATGAGCACACCGTCGACCACGAGGTCGGCGCAGAAGCGGCCGATGATTCGGCGTCGGAACGCGACATCGATCCACACCGATTCGAACGCCTGCAGGCCTTCATCCCGGAGCGCCACCGCCATCGCCCGACGGTAGACCGCTTCGGAGAACCCGAAGCCGAGCTCCCGGTATACCGAGTAGAACACGCCGATCACCCGTTCGGTGAGCGGCTTCAGAGGCAGGGGGTCGTCGTGACTTCCGGTCATGCCTGCCTACCTCGCAAGACTCAGGCCGGACGGCACGTCGTTGTATTTGGAGGATCGCTACTCGGAAGCGCGCAGTTGTCGCCAACTGGCGAAGCCGGTGAGCGCGCAGAATCTGCCGGACGCGCTCGTGGTCCGGCCTCCTTCCGGACCGGCACCGACTCCTCGACGTACTTGCGGACGGTGACCCGTGAAATCCCGAATTCCTTGGCGACCTGCCGCTGGGAGCAGCCTTACGGTCAGACCAAGACTTGATGACGAATGACGTGTACTTGGGTCCACCCTGAGCCTCCTTTCCAGCAAACCGCGGAGCCGGACAGCCCCGCAAGCCCGCTAGGCAGGCTCTCAGGTGGATCAGTTTCCGAGCGGCGAGTGGATCACGTTCCGAGCGGCGCGCCCGCTCCTGTCTAGCGTGCGGCCCTGCGCCATCGGCGGGTTCGGGAGGCTCCGGGCGCAGTCGTGAACTGCTTGCGCCACGCGTTCCACACGCGCTGGAGTGTCGGGCAGCCGGTCGGTTGCCATCCGGGCTCCGGAGGTCAACATGAGTGGAGTCGTTTCGAACCGCGGGTTACCCGGGTTACGGAGGAGTGACCGCGGGCGGGTTAGCGGCGGGGGCTGGGCCCGGCGTCACCGCGGGGTTGGCCCGGGAACCGCAGAGGTTGACCGGGGGAACCGCGGGGGTAACCGGAGGTTAACCGAGGCCTAGCCGGGGCTCAGCCGTCGTTCACCGATTCAGTCCGTGTTCATCCGTGTTTTTCCGTGGCCGTTATTCCGTGGCCCGTGTTTTTCCGTGGCCGTGTTTTTCCGTGGCCCAGGAGGCGGCCGAAGACCTCCGTGGCCCTGCGCATCTCCTCCGCGGTCCCAATCGAGATGCGCACGTGCGTCCGCTCGTATGGCGGGAAATCGCGGCCCACCAGCACCCCCTGCCGCGCGCAGGCCTCGCGGACTCCGCGGGCGGGGCGGCCGACGTTCACGAACACGAAGTTGGCCTGCGACTCCGTCGGCGTGCAGCCCGCCTGGCGGAACCAGTCGAGCGTGAACGCCCGGACCTCGGCGTTGCGCCGCTGTTCGGCAGCCAGCCGCTCGTCGTCGGCCAGCGTCGCCAGGGCGGCCGCGAGCCCGAGAGCATTCGTGCTGGAGGGGTATTGGAGCGCGCGCATTCGGGCGATCGTGTCGACGTGCGCGATGGCATAACCCACGCGCAGGCCGGCCATGCCGTAGGCTTTCGAAAACGTCCGCGCCACGATGACGCGCGGCGTGTGGAGCGCGAGCGGGATCTGGGTGCGGTAGGCGGGATCGGTCACGTAATCGTGGTAGGCCTCGTCGAAGAGGATTGTCGTCCCCGGGGAAGCGCGCAGCACGCGCTCGACGAACGAGGCCACGTCCGCGGCGCCGTGCACCGTGGCCGCCGGATTGCCGGGGTTGTCGAAGAAGACCATCCCCGCGCCGTTCGCTGCGGCGATCATGGCCTCGAGGTCGTGGTGCAGCGTCGGCCTGCCGGGTACGGCGCGAATGGGCGCGCCGATCAGCCGTGCCACGCCGGCGCACTCCTCGTAGGTGGGGCTGCCGGCCACGAGCGGCCTCGCGGCCGACGCGTACGCGAACGTCGCGCTCCGGAGAATCTGCGTCGAGCCGCAGCCGACGAGCACGTTCTCGGGCCTGCAGCGGTGGCGCGCGGCGAGGGCGTCGGACAAGTCGGGCACCAGCGAGGTGTAGCGGGCAGCGGGGATTCCGGGATCGCTCAGCTGCGCACGGATCGCCGTGATGGCGCGCTCGCCTGGCCCCAGCGGATTCTCGTTGTTGTGCAGGAGAATCGTGGCCGCCGGCCCGGCGGCGTACAGCTCGTCTCCGAAGCTCCGGGTCCACGGGCCGACCACACGGCCGCCGTCCAGGACCCGCAGACTCAGCGCGGCGGCGCCGAGACCCGCCGTAGCCGTGAACGCCCGGCGTCCCACCCGAGTCCGGAGGTCCGGCGTCATGACGCGATCGCCCGGCCCCCTGCCACCGTCGCCGGAGGCAGGGCCAGCACCGTCCGGAACACACGGAAGGCGCGCTGCATCTCCTCCATCGTGCCGATGGAGATGCGGCAATGGGTCTGATCCAGCGGGGGGAAGCTTCGGCCCACCAGGATTCCGCGCTGCTCGCAGGCCTCCCTGAACGCCTGGGCCGGCCGGCCCAGATTCACCCAGACGAAATTGGCCTGGGAATCGGTCGCCGTCATGCCGGCTGCCTGAAAGAACCGCACGGTCTCCTGGAGCGCCTCGGCGTTCCTCTGCCGTTCCCTGGCGATCTGCGGTTCGTCGGCCAGGGACGCGGCCGCCGCGGCCACTGTGAGCGTGCTGACGTTGAAGGGCATGTTCCAGCCCTCCAGCCGCTCGATCGTCTGGCGTGCCGCAACCGCGTAGCCCACGCGAAGGCCTGCCATGCCGTGAGCCTTCGACAGCGTTCGCGAGACGATCAGCTGGCGGTGGCGGCGCACCAGCGGAAGCGCCGTGGCGTACGACGGGTCCCCGACGTAGTCGTGGTAGGCCTCGTCGACCAGCACGATCGTCTCGGGTGATGCGCCGAGGATGCCCTGAACGGCGTGCGCGATCGCGGTCGCCGATTGTATGGTGCCCGTTGGGTTGTTCGGGTTGCAGATGAAGACGAGGCCTGCTCCCGGCGAGGCGCGCACCATCCCGGCCAGGTCGAGGCGACCGCGCTCGTCCAGGGGGACTTCCACCACGGGCGACTGGATGGCGCGCGCCACGCGCGCCGGCGCCTCGAACGTGGGCAGGCCCGCAACGAGCCCGCGCGCGCCGGACGTGAAGGCGCGCACGGCGCTGTCGAGAATCTCGCCGGAGCCCGCGCCCAGCGCGATCTCCTCCGGCCTCACGCCGTGCTTCCTGGCGATGAGCGCGCGGAGATCGTCTGTCGCGGGGCGGGCGTTCATCGGATAGCGCCCGGCCGACGTGAACGCTCGCTCGATGGCGCGCAGAGCGGCCGCGCTCGGACCAAGCGGGTTCTCGTTGCTGTTCAGGCGAATCGCCGCGGAACGCGGAGTGACGCGGGCGACGTCCGCGGTCTGGCCGCCAACCCGGCGACCGGCGGCCCGGGCCTCGAGCCCGCGGACAGCCAGCGCGGCAGAGCCGCCTGATCCGAGCGCCAGCCGGCGCAGCGCGTCACGCCGTGAAAGGCTCATGTCGAGGGAATGCGGGACGACGGAATGGATTGTAGGCGCCGGCCCACGAACGGTCAATTCCAGGGTCAGGGTTCAGGGTTCATGATTCGAGGACGTGACGCCGGCGACGTCGAGCGCTCGGACGATCTCGGGGTTTTCCATGAACCAGGCCCAGACGCGGCCGGTGCGCAGGTTCTCGGCGCTGAGAAGCGTGATCCCGAGGTCGATGCCGATCACGTCCGGGTTGACCCATCCGTCGGTGGGATGGAACGCATCGGCGAAGCCGTAGCGGCCGTAGATGCGATCCCCGAACCGGCGGTGCATCTCCCGCAGCGCCGGCAGTGTAACGCCCGGGACGAACATCAGGGATCCCGCCGCGGCGGCGGGCACGACTGTGCCGTCGATGGCTGCGTGGCGTGGAGGGCCGCCCCACGCGACGTATCCCTTCCGGCTGTCCGACGCAGTAATGCCCCACACGTGCTCCGTGTAGCCCGGAAATTCGGTCGACAGGCTCAGGCAGAAGGCTCGATGCGCCTGGGTGGCCGTCACCGAGTTGGCGAACCAGTCGATGCCGGTCTGCCGCTCGCGACGGCCCCGGAAGTCCACCCACGCATGCGAGTACTGGTGCACGAACAGCGGATCCGACCAGCTCACATAGGTGAACCCCTGGAACGTCATCGTCGGGCGCGTCCACGCATGCCAGGCGGCCGCCGGGATGGGGTGGGCCGGCGAACCGATCGCCAGCAGGTACAGGATCATCAGCTCGCAGTACCGACCCCAGCGGTTGTCGAGGAAACCCGACTCCGGCCTCCACCCGTGCGACAGGAGCGCCGGATGCCCGGCCAGCATCCACCTGAAGTCCACCCGGCGGTAGATCCGTTCCGCATCACGCGCGATTCCCGGATCGTCGGCGAAGCAGCGCCTGACCGTGAGTACGCCCGCAAGGAGCAGGGCAGTGTCGATGGACGACAACTCGCTCTGCCAGGCGCGGGCACCGGAGCGTCGATCGACGAAGTGGTAGAACCACCCGCGCTCGTGCGGCATGCGCTCCAGGAGGAAGCGCAGGGTCGCCCTCGCGCGGGCGCGGACGGCGAGTGACGGCACCCATCCGCGCTCGGCCGCAATGCAGAGGCCGGTCAGGCCGAACCCAACGGCCGCGATGCTGGCGATCTCGGCCGCGCCCTCGCTCGACACGGTCCCGTCCGTCTTCGATCGGTCGCGTATGAGGCCCGTGCCGGGGTCGGCCTGCTCCCAGAAGTACGTGAAGGAGCGCCGCGCCAGATCCTCCAGGAAGCGATCGTCGTCTTCGCCGATTTCCACCTGGCCGGCTTCGTGGACCCCGCGGTTCGAAGCGGCCGGGAGTCCGGCAGGCACGACGCCGCTGGCTGGCATCAGCCAGCACACCACGAGGCTGCACGCGCACAGGCGGGCGGACATGCGGAGTCTCCAGCGGCTGTGGGCCGGGGCTCCGGGCGCTGGCAAGATCGTTCGAGAGAGTACTCGGAAACCAGTACCCGAACGATCCTGCCAGAGCCCCAAGCCTAGAGCCCGGAGCCGTCATCATCAGAACGTGTAGCGGAGTCCCACCTGGAGCCGCCGGCTGCTGTTGTCGACCGTGCAGCTCGGCTGGCCGAAGCGTTCGTTGACCGCGGGCAGCACGGGGATGAACCCCTCGTAACAGCCGAAATTTGTGGAGTCGAAGACGTTGAACGCTTCGAGCGCCACCGACGCGTTCTGGTCGCCGGGCAGCCGGAAGATCTTCTCGAGCCGCAGGTCCACGCTCTTGTAGTTGAACGTGTCGGGCGGACGCCCGCCGTAGAGCAGGACGCGCCGCTCGTTGATGCCCGAGCCCTGCGAGTTGTCGTTGATCGTGTAGCCGAGGCCCGAGGCCAGGGTCACGAACCCGCTCAGGATGAAATCCGCGGGGATCCCCAGAATCCAGCTGCCCACGATCCGGTGCCGCTCGTCGGTGGCCGCCGGGTGCCTCGGGTAGGCCTCGACCGTCGGGTAGTCCAGGCTGAAGAGGTCCCCGCCGATGGCCTCGGCGCTGCCGAGCGTGTAATTGACGCGGAAGCCCCAGCGGGAATCGAAGGGCCGATCCAGCGTGAGGTAGAGCGCATCGAACCAGTTCTTCTTGGCGTCGCTCGAGACGAGGATGTTGCTGAATCCGGGAATCGGCTGGCAGCACGTCCCGTCCGGGCGGCGATTGCCGAACAGGTACGTGAACCCGTTGCGCGCGCGCATCCCGGCGTAGTTCGCCGTGAGCAGAATTCCTCCCACGTTCGTCCTCACCCCGGCATTGAACTGATCCGACACCGGCGGCTCCGTCTCGTTGTCAATGAGGAACACTTCCGGGTTCGGCGCGACGCCCAGCGCGATCAGCTGGTCGAGCCCGGACCGGCTCAGGTAGGCCGGGTCCCACACGATCGTCTCCTGGCCGTCCCGCGGCGCGCCATCGAGCGAGAAGCGGAACGTCCGCACGGCGTACTGCAGGCGGAACTTCTCGTCGAGCCCGGCGTTGTAGAACACGCGGTCGTAGTAGCGGCCGTAGCCGGCGAACAGCACGTGCCGGCCGCGGCCGGTCAGGTCGTAGGAGAGGCCGACGCGGGGCTGCCAGGCGCCGTAGAACGGGGGGCGATCGTCTCCGTCGGTGAAATAGCGCGCCGCATCCACGAACGGCGCGGTCGCCACCCGCACGTCCTCGGGCGTGACGTAGTCGTTGTTCAGCATGTCCGACTCGTAGTCCCAGCGCAGCCCCGCGTTGATCGTCAGCCGCGGTCCGATGGCCCAGTCGTCCTGCACGAAGAACCCGAGTTGGGTGTTGTCGGTGCTCAGGTCGGGGTTGCCACCACCGTACGAGGCCTCGAAGGGGAAGGCGAAGTTCTCGTCCGATCGGAAGCGGAACACCGGGTTGCCGAAGAACAGCTTCGTGACGTCGTAGTTCAGGAAGCTGAGCACCAGGCCGCCCTTCAGCGTGTGCGTGCCGTTCCAGTTCGCGAACCGCGAGAAGTCGTTCCGGAGCGACAGGCGGTCCTGGATGAAGTCCTGGGTCGTGTCGCGGCCGCCGATGCGGATCACACCGACGTACTGCTGGCCGATGTCGTTGACGTTCTCGGGCTCGGGGTTCCAGTTCGCCCGCTGCCAGGTGACGGTCGCCTCGTTCAGCCAGTTCCCGCCGGATCGCTGCCATCGCCCGAGCAGTGAATGCACGCTGTTCCGCACGTTCTCGGCCGACTCGAAGCTCGTCTGCCCGCCGAAGCCGCGGATGTCGGTCTCGGTCCGGAGGCTGTAGCTCGCGTCGACCGCCTGGCCGGACGTGGGCTGCCCCGTCACCTTGCCGAAGAACAGTTTTTCCCGGAACGGACTGAGGAACGTGCCCTCGTACTGCTGGAGGTTCAGCTCCGGCGGCGCCGGCGTGCCCCCCAGGAACACTCGGTTGTCGCGGTCCTGCCTGTTCTCCTCGTAGGAGGCGAACACCTGCGCTCGATCGCGCACCAGGGGACCGCCAATGGACAGCCCCGGCTGGAACCGCTCGTACGTCGGCTTCGGATCCCCCCGCTGCTCGGCGAAATACTCCTTCGCGACCAGCGCCTTGTTCTGGTAGAAGAGGAACCCCTCTCCCCTCCAGCGGTTGCCGCCGCTCTTGGTGACGGCCGTGATCACCATGCTCGACGCCTTCTCGTGCTCCGCCTTGTAGTTCTGCGTCAGGACCTGGAACTCCTGCACCGCCGTCTGCGGGAACGGGGATCCGCGGCTCGAATCCTGCCCGACGACGCCGCCGTCGAGGACGTCGTTCTTGTAGCTGACGCCATCGATGAAGACGTTGACCTGCGTCGCGTCGAGGCCGCCGGCGGTCACCTGCTTCCGCGTTTCGTTGTCCGACACGCGCGCCCCTGGCGCGAGCGCCGCGAAGTTCAGGAAGTTGCGCTGGTTCTGCGGCAGATACCGCACCTGCTCCGTCGTCACGTTCGTCGCAATCTCGGAGGTCTTCGTCTCGATCAGCCGGGAGGAAGCGACGACGGTCACGTCCTCCGTGTACAGCACGTCTGGCCCGATCCGGAAGTTCGCCGTCACGGCCTGGCCCACGAGCACCTCGACCGTTCTGGACTGCGGCTTGTACCGGTCCATCGACACCGTGATCTGATAGGTCCCGGGTCTCAAGCCCGACAGGACGAACGAGCCGTCCGCACCCGTGACGCTCTCGAAGCGGAACCCGCTCTGCGCATCGGTCGCGACGATCGATGCTCCCGGCAGAGGTCCGGTCTCGTCGCTGATCACGCCCTGAATCGAGGAGGTCGTCCCCTGCGCCGCGGCTGTGGCAGCCGTTGCCCACAGCAGCGCTCCGAGTACCACCCCCAGAACCCGCCAGCCTCCCCCCGGCAGAGTCATGGCAACCCTCCCTCGAACGGCGCCTTGGGAAAGCGCACCCCCGGACCGCGGGTCCCGCGGAAGCCGGACACGAGGACGCGCCGATCCTCGCGCAGCGTGCGGAAGATGCAAGAATCAGCGCTCATGGGCACGGCACGCGTCCCGTCCAGCTGGACGCTCTACGGCACCTTCGTGCTGACGGGGATGGTCAACACGGTGCTCGGCCCCGTGCTGCCGTGGCTCGGCACGCGCTGGGATCTTTCCGACAGGGGCGCCGGGGCGCTGTTCAGTGCCGAGTTCGCCGGCGGCCTGCTCGCCGGCGTCGCGTCGGGCTGGCTCACGACGCGTTTCGGCACTGGCCGGGTCATGAGCGTCGGCGCGCTCCTCATGGCCGCGGGCATGACCGCGGCCATCGCGCCCCTGCCGGCCGTTGCGGTCGGGATGTTCGTCGCCGGGCTGGGTCTCGGGTGCGTGATCCCGCCAATGAACCTGCTGGTCGTCCGGATCACGCCCCATCGCGCCTCGGCGGCGCTGGCGCGACTGAATCTCGCGTGGGGCAGCGGAGCCATGGGCTGGCCGATCGCCGTCGCGCTGATCCAGCCGCTCTTCGGGGTCGCTTCGAGCCTCGTGCTGCTCGCGGGCTGCCTGGTTGCCGCCTCGGTCTACCTGGATCGCGTACCAGAAGTGCCTCCGCCGGCCGAGGTTCGCCCGGAGAGCCGCACGACCACCAACGTGGCGACGGCAGCGCTGCTCGGCCTCCTGATCGTGCTGTACACGGGCATCGAGACCGGAATCGGCGGCTGGGTCACGGAGTACGCGCGGCGCATTACCGAGCGCGGGGCGGCATCGGCCTCGCAGGTGCCCGCCGCGATGTTCTGGGCGGGCGTCACCCTGGGCCGGGCTGCCATCGCGCTCGGGCTCCCGGATCGCCGCGCGCCGCACGCACTGTTCGGAGGCCTGGCGCTCGCGGCGGTCAGCCTGCCCTGGATGCTCCTGGCAAGCGGAGGGCGCTCGCTCGCGATCGCCACGTTCTGTGTGGGTCTCGGCCTCGCGCCGGTGTTCCCGGTGACGATCGCCGCGGTGGCGCGGTACTGCCCGCCGCGTGTCGCGGCAGCGCTCATCGCGCTCGCCGGACTCGGAGGAGCGACGGTTCCGTGGCTCGTCGGGGTGGTCTCCGATGCCTCGGGCTCGCTCGGGTCCGGACTGCTGACGCTGCTCGGCCTGGTCGTGGTGCTCATCGCCGGGCATGCGGTGCGCGTGGCCCGGGATCGCCGATCGCCGGGGTCAGGAAGTGATCGATCGCGCATGCCTGGATGGTGATCCGATGCGTGAGCAGCCTGGTCACCGCACCACGGCGAGGCCGCGCACGTGCTGCGGCGACGTCGGATGACTCACGACGCGCAGCAGCTGACGCGGAGGTGCCTCGCTCGACGCCAAGAACGACGACTTCGCGCTCGGTGGCGAGCAGCATCGCCATCGATCACCTCACCTCAACGATGGCGGGAGAGCGTTGCCGTTCCCTGCGCCTCCGCGCGAATCCGAGGTCATCCGCGTCCCGTGATCCACTCAGCCATCCGTGAGCATCCGCGTTCATCCGCGTCCCGTGATCCCGAAGACACGAAGAAACGAAGGGGAACGAAGTCCCCTCGTCCCATCGGTATGCCGTCGGCCCGTGAACGCGAGTACCCGCAGGGCCGTCGTGCGGCGTCGGCCCCTGCCCGCGGCAGGCGCGGGCCGCACTCAGAATACGAACTTCACCGCGAGCTGGACCTGACGGGGATCCCCCACCCCGACGCGCAGGAACCCGTTGAAGTCGAAGAGCGCGGGCGTGGTGAGGGGATTGATGTTGTTGGCGTTGTTGAAGGTGTTGAACATCTCGAGCACCGGGATCACCTGGTAGCGCGGGCCGATCCGGAACGGCCGCGCGAGGCGCCAGTCGAGGGTGAAGAACTCGTTGTCTTTCCGTTCGCTGTTCCGGCCGCGATCGGTGCCGTTCAGGCTCCGCGGATTCGGCGTGATCGGCTGCGCCGTCCGCGCCTGGACGCGTGCGTTGAACTGCAGCTCGTACGGGAGCGTGAAGTAGCCGAACGCGTTCACCTTGTGACGGATGTCGCGGTCGGCCGGGCCCCAGTCGAGATCGAGATCGAAGAAGTTGAAGCTCCGGTCGGTGAACGGGTCGCGCTCGTTCGAGTCGTTGTCCTCGTCCTTGGCCAGCACGTAGTTGGCCTCGAACTGGTAGCCATCCGAGAACCGCTTCCGGACGCCCAGGGTGAGCCCGCGATAGCGCGACTCGCCCAGGCTGTTGGTCACCATCACCTCGCCGAGCTGAAGCGCCCAGGGCGAGCCGGAGTACACGTAGGTGTTGCCGGTGCCCGGACCCTGATCGCAGCACGACGGCCCGCTCCGGTTGTAGTTGAGGAAGCGGGTCAGGTTGCGCCCCTCGTTCCAGGTGAAGTCGACGTAGCCGGCCCAGTCGGGCGCGAGCTGCCGCTCGTAGGCGACGTTGTAGGAGAAGATGTGCGGGTTCTTGTAGTCCCGGTGGAACACCCTCACGCCGCTGAACAGGGGGAACTCCCCTTCCGGCAGCGGCGCCGGAGACACCACGCCGGGCCAGACGGGCCCCGGCGCGCCCGACGAGATGATCGGCGTGTTGAGGAAGATCGTCTGCTGCTGGAGCCCGTTCGTCGTCACCGACCCGACCTGGCTCAGCATGTTCTGCCGCGCGTAGTAGACGCCCCAGCTCGCCCGCAGCAGCGACGTGCCGTCACCCTCCAGATCCCAGGCCACGCCCACGCGGGGCTGCCACTGGTTCCACTGGCTGGGGATCGTGCCGTCCGACGGGAACGCCGGATCGTTCAGGAACGCCCCGTAGACCGTCGTCGTCGGATCCACCGTTTCCGGCATCACCTGCGCGTCCCAGCGGAGCCCGTAGTTCAGGGTGACGTTCGGCCGGACCTGCCACTTGTCCTGGACGAACAGCGAAAATTCCTCGTTGGAGATCGTCGACGCGCCGGCGGCGTCCGTGGCCGGCCCCGTGCGGCCGGCGCCCTGGAGATACAGCAGCAGCGGACCGCCGTCGGGCTCGCTGCCGGCCGGGCAGGCGGCCGGGGCCGTGACGAACGAGCCGTTCGAGCAGCCGACCGTCGAGGGACCGAAGCCGCCGGGAGCCGCGGGCGACGCGTATCGGAGGAATCCCGTCACGCTGTTGAACAGGTAGCGTCCGGTGAAGAAGCCGCGGAACACCTGGTCGTTCAGCGTGTGCATCCACTCGCCGCCGATCTTGTACGTGTGGTTCCCGTTGATGATCGAGAGGTTGTTCTTGAACTGCGTCCGCCAGATCAGCTCGTCGATGGCGGGCTGCAGAAAGAACGGGTTGCCGAAGCGGAAGGTGGGCACGAAGCCCATCCCCGTGTCCGCCGCCAGGTTCGACTGGACCGCCGTCCGCGGGCGGCTCTCGCGCGAGTAGGTGAAGTGGGCCTCGTTCAGCATGCGCGACGAGATCGTGGTGAACCAGTTCAGGTTGATGACGTTGATGCGCGCCGGATCCCCTTCGATCCCGTTCGCCGAGTTGCCGTAGGTGGCGACGTCGAACGTCTCGTTCTCCTTGCGCGAGTGGTTGAAGTTCCAGGAGCCCGAGATGTTGTTGCTGGCATTGGCCGTCACGTCGAGCTTCGCCAGGAGCGCCGTGGTGGAGATCGGGTGCTCGATCGGGTTTCCCTCCTCCTGGTTGAGCTGCGACCGGAAGAAGCCGAGAAGGGCCGTACGCTGACAGTCCGGGTTCGCGTTGATCAGGGCCTCGTGCTGCAGGAGGGTCGGGTTCGATACCGGGCAGGGCGTGTCGCCCAGCTGGCGGCTGAGGTTCGGCCGCTCGAAGTTGCCGCGGATCCCCTCGAGGGCGACGAAGTAGAACGCGCGGTTCTGCTCGATCGGCCCTCCCGCCGTGCCGCCGAACTGCTCGCGATGGAACTTCTCCAGCTCCGAGCCGTCCGACAGCTCGCCGGTGAGCGATTCGAGGCGCTGGAAGTGGAACAGGCTGCCGTGCAGGTCGTTGGTCCCCGACTTCGTGATGACGTTGACGACCCCGCCGGCCGTCCGGCCGAACTCGGCGGGGGCACCGGTCGCGATCACCTGGAACTCCTTCACGGCATCGAGCGTGATGTCGATGGCCGCGCGCTGGCCGCCGGCCTGCTCGCCGAAGAAGCCGTTGTTGTAGTCGCCGCCGTCCAGGCTGATGTTGTTGAAGATGCCGCGCTGCCCCGCGAAGGTGATCTCGTCGCCGTCGGGGCCCTGCACGATGCTGACGCCGGGCGTGAGCGAGAGCAGGTCCTCGAACTTGCGGCCCAGGACGGGCGTGGTCTCGATCGACGTCTGGTTGATCGTGCTGCTCGACTCGGTCTTGCGCGTGTCGACGGTGGCGGTGCCCGTCACCGTTACGGTCTCGCTGGTGGCCGCGATCTTCATCGTCGGGTTGAGGGTGATGGTCTGGCCGACGGAGACCCTCACGTCCTCCTGCACCAGGGTCGCGAAGCCGCTCAAGGTGAAGGTCACGCTGTAGGTGCCCGGCTGGAGCTGGAGCAGCGTGAAGCGGCCCTCGCC
>DASPFV010000278.1:0-2826 GCA_035620975.1 Vicinamibacterales bacterium | reverse complement strand
ATGCGCGGGCGTACGCTACTGCAAGACCTGACCCCGCCTCAATTTGCCAACTCCGCTTTGCGGTTGATATGGTGACGACGTTCCAGCGGAGGTGTCGATGGCGCAGGTGGTCATTCCCCTCGAGCAGCGCCCCTTCGGCCGCACGATGCGGCGCGACGCGTGGTGGGCGCAGCCGCTCCTCACGTTCGTGGTCCTCGGGGGATTCGTCGTCTACGGGACCTGGGCGGCGTTCCAGGGCAATCATTACGAATACGGGCCGTACCTCTCTCCCTTTTATTCCCCGCTCCTCTTCGGCGAGGGCCCGCACTCCTGGCTGGGGCCCGCGGCGGCGCCCGGCTGGTGGCCAGGGCTCCTGCCCTTCTCGGCCGCGCTGTTCATTCTCTGGGCGCCCGGCGGCTTCCGCCTCACCTGCTACTACTACCGCGGCGCTTACTACAAGGCATTCTGGGCCGACCCGCCATCCTGCGCGGTCGGCGAGCCGCGGAAACGGTACCTCGGCGAACGTACCTTTCCGCTCGTTCTGCAGAACGTTCATCGCTACTTCCTCTATCTCGCGCTGCTGTTCCTGGTCATCCTCTGGAGCGACGTGTGGACCGCCCTGTGGTTCACCGATCCAGCGACGGGGGCCCGGACGTTCGGCCTGGGCCTGGGGACCCTCGTCCTTGCCGCGAACACGGCGCTGCTGTCCGGGTACACCCTCGGGTGCCACTCGCTCCGGCACCTGGTCGGCGGGCGCCTCGACCGGTTCGCGAACCGGCCGGTCCAGACGACCCTCTACGACGCCGCCTGCCGTCTCAACTGCGACCACGGCAGGTGGGCCTGGGCGAGCCTCTTCTCCGTCGCCCTGGCGGACCTCTACGTGCGCCTGCTCTCGATGGGCGTCATCGGCGACTGGAGGATTCTCTGACCTACGAGACGCACGAACACGACGTGCTGGTCATCGGCGCGGGGGGCGCCGGCCTGCGCGCCGCGATCGAAGCCTCGGCGGCCGGCGTCCGCGTGGGCCTCGTGTGCAAGTCGCTCCTCGGCAAGGCACACACCGTGATGGCCGAAGGGGGGATCGCGGCCGCCCTGGCCAACGTCGACGACCGCGACAGCTGGAAGATCCATTTCGCCGACACCATGCGGGGCGGGCAGTACGTCAACAACTGGCGCATGGCGGAGCTGCACGCGCGCGAAGCGCCGGACCGCGTCCGCGAGCTCGAGGCGTGGGGCGCCCTGTTCGATCGGACGAATGACGGCCGTATCCTCCAGCGCAACTTCGGCGGCCACAAGTACCCGCGCCTGGCGCACGTCGGCGACCGGACGGGCCTCGAGATGATCCGCACCCTCCAGGACCACGGGATCCATCGCGGGCTCGACGTCCACATGGAGTTCACAATCGTCACGCTCCTCAAGGACGGCCCCCGTGTGGTGGGCGCCTTCGGCTACGACCGCCAGCGCGGCAGGTTCCGGGTGTTCAAGGCCAGAGCGGTCGTCCTCGCCACCGGCGGCATCGGCCGGGCCTATCGCATCACCAGCAACAGCTGGGAAGGCACCGGGGACGGCCACGCCCTCGCCTACGACGCCGGGGCCGACCTCATGGACATGGAATTCGTCCAGTTCCACCCGACCGGGATGGTCTGGCCGCCCAGCGTCCAGGGCATCCTCGTCACCGAGGGCGTCCGCGGCGAGGGGGGCGTCCTCCGCAACAGCCACGGCCGGCGGTTCATGTTCGACGACGTCCCCGACGCATACAAGAGCCAGACTGCCGTGGATCCGGACGAAGGCTGGCGGTACACGCAGGGAGACAAGGACGCCCGTCGCCCGCCCGAGCTCCTCACCCGCGACCACGTCGCCCGCTGCATCGTCCGGGAGATCAAGGAAGGACGCGGCAGCCCGCACGGCGGCGTGTTCCTGGACATTTCGTGGATCAAGGAGCGCATCCCGAACGCGCCCGAGCACATCCGCCGGAAGCTGCCGAGCATGTACCACCAGTTCAAGGAGCTCGCCGGCATCGATATCACGATCGAGCCGATGGAGGTCGGCCCGACGACGCACTACATCATGGGCGGTGTGAGGGTGGATTCCGACACGCAGATGTCGAGCCTTCCGGGTCTCTTCGCGGCCGGCGAGTGCGCGGCCGGGATCAACGGGGCCAACCGGCTCGGCGGCAACTCGCTGTCGGACCTCCTGGTCTTCGGCAAGCGCGCCGGCGAGTATGCGGCCGAGTTCGCGAAATCCCACGGCCCGGTCGGCACCGACGAGCGGCAGGTCGAGGCCGCGGCCCGTCGCGTGCTGGAGCCTTTCGAGCGCGGCGCGGCCGCCCCCGAGAACCCGTTCCGAATCCAGCAGGACCTGCAGGGCATGATGCAGGACCTCGTGGGCATCGTCCGGCTCGAGAACGAGATGCAGGAGGCCCTGCGCGGCCTCGCCGAGCTGCAGGCCCGGGCCGCGAACACCGGCGCGACCGGCCACCGCGAGTACCACACGGGATGGCACACGGCCCTCGACCTGCCGAACCTGCTGACCGTCTCGGAAGCCGTGACCCGATCGGCGATCGAACGAAGGGAGAGCCGCGGCGGGCACTTCCGCTCCGATTATCCTGACAGGGATCCGGCGTTCGGCAGCGTCAACATCGTGGTGCGGAAGGGACCGGACGGGCAGATGCAGGTCGCGCGCGCGCCGATCCCCGCGATGCCCGACGAGCTCACGCGGATCATCGAGGAGAACAAGTAGGAATGCCCCAGGCGACTTTCCAGATCTGGCGGGGAACTCACGCGCAGGGCGGTCTCGAGGACTACAGGACCGAGGTCAGCGAAGGCATGGTCGTGCTGGACGCCGTTC
>DASPFV010000277.1:0-12256 GCA_035620975.1 Vicinamibacterales bacterium | reverse complement strand
CATGTCGACGCGCGAGATCTGGCCGATCGTCACCGGCACGTTCGTGCGAACCGCCTCCCGGAATCCCGTCAGGGCGACCTTCACGTCATAGGGCCCCTGCAGGACGTTCGTAAAGCTGTAGGCCCCCTCCGCGTTCGTCGTGGCTTCACGCGTGAGGTTCGTTTCGGTGTTGACGATCGTGACCGTCGCACCAGGGATCAGGGCCCCCTGGGCGTCCCTGACGATACCGACGATGCTGCCGTAGAGAACCTGCGCGCCAAGGGAGACGGCGGACAGGCTGAGGGCGAGAACTGTCAGGGCGACGACTGCGATGCGGGTCGCGAATGGACGAGCGGAGTGACTCACCGGTTCCTCCTCCCAGGAAAAAGTACCGCTGGCTTCGAGGGCCGCGTAACTGAACAAGGCCCGGACCGGAGACGTGTCGGCTTGCTCCAGGGCGGAGAGGGGAGACACGATGTCCGGACGAGGAAAATCGAACCAGCGCGGACTCTAACACGGGGGAAAAAAGCCGCGCAACGAAGCTAGCTGTTTTCGGGGAGACCGCCCTTAAAGCACTCCATCGGCATCAGTTAAGACCGGATGCCGGCCGGCTTAATACTGGTACATAGTACCCGTAAAAACCTGCCGGGCTGCCGTGCCCACGAGCATGACGGCCGCTTGACGATATCAAGAGGAAGGCGGTCCTTGGACGCGAGGACGGCAGGGCCCGCGGGATCACTCCCGCGGGCCCTCGTTCGGTACGAGAAGGTTCCGCCACGAGTGGCTAGCGAGGCGGAGCCTCGGTGGATCGGCGGCGCCTCCTCGCTAGAACTGGAACCTGACGCCGAGCTGAATCTGCCGCTCGATATAGACCGAGTTGGTCAGACCGCCGCCCCCCAGGATACTCGTGATCTGTCCGAAGGTGCCGGAGGTCACGTTCCCCTGCGGGTTGGCGAACACCGGGTGGTTGAAGATGTTGTTGCCCTGGACCCGGAACTCGAGACGCCGCGACCCGCCCATCGCGAAGGAGCGGAACACGGACAGATCCATGTTCCACGCACCGGGACCGCGGAACTCGTTGCGTTCAGTGGTCCCTTGCCGCACGCCGGTCGGCTGCGCGAACGCATTCCGATCGAACCACGGGCCCACGCTCCCGATATCGCCGGTCGTCGAGAACGTGCCCACCAGGTCCGCGGTCTGCGTCGTGCCAGGCGTGTTGTACTGGGTGCCGCTGGCGGTCACCGTGAAGGGCGTGCCGCTGAACGCACCGAACACACCGTTGAGCTGCCAGTCGCCCAGAATGGCCTTCGCGACGCTCTCGTAGCTGCCGGAGCTCTGCCAGGGCAGCGCCCACGCGAACCCGAGCTGGAAGTTGTGGGTGCGGTCGAACCCGGCGAGCGCCCAGTTGCGGTACTGCTCGAGCGGGTGCTCCCAGCTCAGCCCGGTCCGGCCGTCGTTGTCCGCCTCGTTCATCGCCTCGCTGAGGGTGTAGGCGCCCTTGAACATCAGCCCCTCGGTGAAGGCCTTGTTCAACGACACCTGCAGCGAGTCATAGCGCGTGTCCAGCCGCTGACCCCAGGATTGGATCGACAGCTGGCGGCCGTCGCTGATGAAGTACGGCCGGCTGGCCGCGCCGCCGCCGTAGGTCTGCGGGAGATTCAGGTCAACCCACGCATAGCCGCCCGTCCCCTTCGCGCCCACGTAAGCGACGTCCACCGACAGGTCCCACGGCAACCGGCGCTCGAACGCCACGTTCCACGTCTGCACCAGACCGCGGTCGATATTGCCGGGCTCCGGCGTCGCAATACCGGCGGTATTGGGCAGCGGCACGCGGCCAGTGCTCTGGTCGGGGCCGACGATGAGCGGAATCCCCTCGTCGAGCGTGTTGTACCAGAGGAACTGCTCCGGCTGCGTGAAGCTCGAGAAGATCGTGATCGGATAGTTCAGGTCGCCGCGCATCGGCCGCGCCCAGCCCATCGCGTTGTAGGTGATGCCGTAGCCGGTGCGGAACACCGTGTTGTCGTTCAGGCGGTAGATCGCACCCACGCGCGGCGCGAAGTTGTCTTTGCCCGCCTCGAGGCCGACGCTCTTCGGGTTGCCGCCGCGGCCGCCCAGGATCATTTCGAGGGTGTCGAGGTCGAGCCGCTCCAGCCCCCGGCCGTCGGCGCGCGTCATGAGCGGGTAGTACTCCCAGCGCAGGCCGAGATCGAGCGTCAGCTTCGGGTTCACGTTCCACCGGTCGCGGAAGTACAGCGCGTGCTGCCATTCGCGTCCCGTCATCAGCTCGTTCTGCACGCTCTTGGCGACCGTCGACGTCAGCCCCATCGTGAACGCCGCGAACGTATTGTAGAAGTTCGCGGTCTGGCCGCCCCGCAGCGCGGTGGCGTTGCCGGCGAAGCTGAAGTTCCCTCGCGGGTTGTTGCTCTCGGGCTGCCAGTGATCCAGATACAGGAAATTCACGCTGTAGCCGCCGCGCAGGTCATGCCGCCCCGCCAGCTTGGACACGTTCGCCGCCAGCGAGTACGTCCGCTCGTCGCGGAAAATCGGGTTCCAGCCGTCGCGGTTGCCCACGGCGCTCAGCCCCGTGTTGAACACGGGATAGCCGGCGTAGCGCTCCCGGAACGTCTGGCCGGAAAACCCCTGGTCGTTCGTGCCGGGAATCCCGAGCACGTCGAGGCCCCAGTTGCCGGCGTTGAAGTCCGGCCCCAGCACGTCCTGCTTCTGCCGCGCAAAGCCGAAGGTCGTGTCGAGCAGGAGCGTGGGCCGCAGCGTCCAGGTCTGCCCGGCCGTGAACGACCAGACCTTCGTGAACCCACCATCTCCGTCCGCGTTCGGATCGGGCCCGAGGTAGTTCGTCAGGTCGTCGACCACGGCGTCCATGAAGCTGAACTTGCCCCAGATCTGGTGCGCCGACGTCCGGTTGAAGTTGAGCTTGATGTCGTAGTTCTCGCGGTCGACCGTCCGCGTCTCTGACCGGGTGTAGTTGTTCGTCAGCCCGCCGGCGCCGATACCCGTGGTGTTCGGCAGCGGATACAGGAGATCGATGATCCGCCGCGAGACCGGGTTGATCATGTCCGAGGGAATGACGTTGCCCGAGAACCCCGTACGGGCCGACCCGTCGGCGTTGCCCGTGAACGGGTTGTAGATCGTCTGGAGTGACCCGTTCGTGTTCAGCGCGCCGCTGAAGTCGCCGTTGCGCATCGCGACGCTCGGCACGCTGAAGAACGTGTTCAGGCTGCTCGTGCGCTTGTAGGCCTCCACGGATCCAAAGAAGAACACCCGGTTGCGCGCAATCGGACCGCCGAACGTGCCGCCGAAGTTGTTCTGCTCGAGCGGCAGCTTCGGCGGCTTGGTCGCGGCCGTGCCGAAATAGTACGGCGTGGCGTTCATCTTGTCGTTCATGAAGAACTCGAAGGCCGACCCCTTGAACTGGTTCGTGCCCGACTTCGTGATCACCGTGATCGCCGCCCCGCCAGCCATCCCCTGCTCGGCGTCGAACGTGCTCGTCGAGATGTTCACCGAGTCGATCGTCTCGGCCGGCGAGATGTACATGTTGTGGTTCGGCAGCCAGATGTTCAGGTTCGTCGCGCCGTCCGTCCGCGTCGAGTTGTTCGTGTTCGCCTGCCCGTTCACGTTGGTCGCCAGCGACCGCGCCGGCGTGTCCGTCTCCGCGTTGCCGAACGCCATCGGCGTCGTCCCCGGCACCAGGTTGATCAGCGCCTGGTAGTTCCGGAACCGGTTCAGCGGCATCTGTGTCAGCTCGGCCGACTTCAGCTCCGTCGATACCGCCACCTTGTCGGTCTGCAGCAGCTCGGCGGCCGACGCCACCGTCACCGTCTCGGTCAACGTGCCGATCTCCAGGGTCATGTCCACGCGGGCAATCTGCCCCAGCGTGACCGGGACTGCCGTGCGAACCGCCTCGCGGAACCCCGTCAACGTCACCTTGACGTCGTAGGGCCCGATGAGCACGTTCGTGAAGTTGTACGCCCCCTCCGCGTTGGTGGTCGCCTCACGCGTGAGGTTCGTTTCGGTGTTGACGATGGTGACCGTGGCTCCCGGGATCAGGGCGCCCTGAGCGTCCTTGACCACCCCGACGATGCTCCCGTAGAGCAGCTGCGCGTGCAGCGTCGAGGCCGAGATGCCGACGGCGAGCGCGACGAGTGCGCCGAGGACGGCGCGCGGTACGGGCGGGCGAATGAAATGACTCACGGGTTCCTCCTCCCACTGACTCAACCTGCGCTGACTCTTAGAACCCTGGCGACGAACGGGGACCGACCGGAAACGTCCCGAAACCTTTCCTCCAGCGTGGGTCTCTCCGGATTGCGGGGGATTCGACGGGTGCGGACTCTAGCACGGCAGCAGCCGACGGGACAACAAACTTAACACTTTCGTACTATTGGACATCTAACTAACTGCAGAATAAGCAGATCAGGGTGAGACTGGACCGGACATATACTCTATCAGTGTATATGTATAGTTGCAGTACCAACCCTGTATCAGTAGTACCCGGTCCCCAGGATAGCGCTGACTCCGGGGCGCTCCCGGCCCCCTGGTCAGCATCGGCGGAGAGGCACTGAACCGTGCGCTTTTCAGCCACTTCGAAGTGGGTCAGGATCGGCTCATGCCTGCTCCTCTCCGTCTCGAAACGGGCCCCGGCGAGCACTCCAGCCTGAACGGCCTCGGCCAGGCTGGCTTCTGCACGGTCGTCGCCCTCGTCGGCGCCGTCGCCACTATCCGGCCGGCCGCGACGGCGGAGGAAGGAGCCATCCGCCTGCGCGATGGCGCGATGGCCAGCGGCATCGCTTTCCGCCTCGAGAACCACCCGACGCCGGACAAGCGCCTGATCGAGACCATGCCCGGAGGTCTGGCGGCCTTCGACTACGACAATGACGGCCTCGTGGACCTGTTCTTCGCGAACGGCGCGCCTTCGCACAGCCTCGAAAAGGAGGGAAGGCGCGACTGGAACCGGCTGTACCGGAACGAGGGAGGACTGAAGTTCACCGACGTGACGGAGCAGGCCCGGCTCCGGGGCGAGGGCTATTCGATGGGAGCGGCCGCGGGAGACTTCGACAACGACGGCCACGTCGACCTCTTCGTCGCGGGCGTCGGACGGAACCTGCTGTACCGCAACAATGGCCGGGGCGCGTTCGAGGATGTCACGGCGAGAGCCGGCCTCGCGAACCATACCTGGTCCGTCGCGGCAGCCTGGCTCGATTTCGACCGCGACGGCCTCCTCGATCTGTTTGTCGTCACTTATCTGAAGTGGTCGACCCGGGACGATCGGTTCTGCGGCGATCGCGAGCGCGACATCCGCGTGTACTGTCATCCTCGCCACTACGGGGGGCTCGCCAACTCCCTGTACCGGAACACCGGGAATGGCCGGTTCGAGGACGTCTCGGCCGCCTCCGGTATCGGACGGCATGTCGGCAAGGGCATGAGCGTGGCGGTGGCCGACTACGACGACGACGGCTGGATCGATGTGTTCGTGACCAACGACACGGAGCCCAACTTCCTGTTCCGAAATCTGGGCAACGGGCGCTTCGAGGAAACGGCCTTGCTGGCCGGCGTGGGCGTGCCGATTCACGGCAAGCCGGTCTCCAGCATGGGCGTCGAGTTCCGCGACTACGACAACGACGGCAGGCCCGACCTCCACGTCACGGCGCTCGCCGGGGAGACGTTTCCCCTCTTCCGGAACGACGGCGGCGGGAGCTTCAGCGATCGCACCGCCGCCAGCGGTCTCGCTCGAGCGACGCTCACGCGCAGCGGATGGGGCAACCTGCTGGCCGACCTCGACAACGACGGCTGGAAGGACCTCTTCACCGCGAATTCACACGTCAACGATCGCGTCGACGCCTTCGAGGCCCACCAGTATCGCGAGCCGAACAGCCTGTTCCGCAACACGGGCGGCGGGACGTTCCGCGACATCTCCCGCGATCTCGGACCGGAATTCCAGGTCCCCCGCGCCCACCGCGGCGCCGTCGCCGTGGATCTGAACAACGACGGTCGGCTGGAGGTCGTCACGACCTCGCTCAGTGATCGCGTGGAGATCTGGGAGAACACCACGGGCGGCGCCAACCGCTGGATCCGGCTTCGGCTCACGGGTACGCGAGGCAATCGCGACGCCATTGGAGCGCGCATCCACGTGGGGCGGCAGATGCAGATCCAGGCGACCACCGCAGGATACGCCTCGTCCGTCCACGCTCCCGTTCATTTCGGCGTCGGACCGCTCGAAGAGATCGATCGCCTCGAGATCGTCTGGCCCAGTGGAACCCGTCAGGTCCTCGAACAGGTCGCCACGAACCGCCTCGTCGAGGTGACCGAGCGGTTGCCGTGATCTATTTCCGGCGGGTCTTCTCGATCTCGGCGTACTTCGCGAGCATCTGCTTCGCGAGCTCCGGCTGGCCGGTGGCCTGATAGGCGCGCGCGAGCTGGTAATGCAGGCTGCCGTCCTCGTCGGACGCGAGCACCGCCTTCAGGTGCGGGATGGCATCGGCGTGTCGCCCGACCTGCAGGTACGCGCGAGCCAGCGAGATGCGGGCGTCGGTGAAGTCCGCAGCGCCGCGGACGGCCGATTCGAGGTGAGGAATCGCCTCTTCCAGCTTCTGGCCCTGCAGCAGCGTGTCGCCGTAGAGGAACTGCAACTCGGCGGAACCCGGCGCCTGCTCCACCAGATCCGCGAGCAGCAGTTCCGCGGCCTGGTAGTCGCGACTCAGATAGAGCGACGTGGCCAGCTCACGCTGAATCCGCCGATCGGCGGGGGCCAGCTTCGCTGCGGCGCGCAGCTCGGTGACCGAGTCGACGTGCCGGCCCTGGCTGCGGTACTGTTCCGCGCGGAACGCGTGGCTCTCGGCCGACGGAGGCAGCTGCTCCAGGGTCGCAAACGCGGCTGCCGCCAGCTCGTTGTGCGCGCGGGCGCGCCAGTACTGCGCCTCCGGATCCGTGCGAGCCTCGAGCGCGACGAGTGCCTCCCGATATCGCCCGGCCATGAACTCGCACTCGGGCACGTTGCGAGCGCAGTCCTCTTTAGACACGGAGTCGAGCGTCTTGCGCACGGCAGCGGCCTGTCCCGCCTCGCCAACGTGCTCGTAAAGATCGGCGAGCTCCTCGAACACCGCACGCATCGGCGGCAGGCTCTCGAGCGCGTCCCGATAGAGATCGATCGCGCCGGCGAAGTCCTCTTCCGAGACCAGAACGTCCGCCGCGAGCAGCTGCGTGTAAGCCTTGCCCTTGCCGTCATGGCGGAGCGCCTCGAATGCCATGCGGGCGCCGGCTTCGTGACTCTGCCCGAGCGCGTACCAGACGGCAGCGTCACTCGGCTCGGCGGCAGCCAGCTGCTCGAGCTCGCGGGCTGCCGCGTCGTACTGCTCGAGCTGCATGTATGCGTCGGCGAGCATCCGCCGCGCTTTCAGACTGCGGGGATCCGTTGCGAGCGCTCTGGTGAGAGCCTCGACAGCAGGCTGCGTTGCACCGGTGTCCAGATAGGCGCTGCCGAGAAACAGCCAGGCGGCGTGCAGGGACGGCTGCAGCTCGGCCGCCCGCCGCAGCGGCCCTATGCCGTCACCCGGGCGACCGGCCATCGTGAGCGATATCCCCAGGTTCATCAGGAGCCCTGCGTCTCCAGGAAGCGCTCGCGAGAGCTCCGCGTACAGAGCCGCGGCCTCGTCGTATCGGCCGGCGGCCATGGCCTGACGGGCACGTTCAGCCTTTGCTGCCGGATCGCCTGGCTGGCCGGGCACCGCCTGTCCCTGAGCGATCAGCGTCAGCGCGAGAAGCAAGCACCCGATGGGAGGAAGAGTCAGTCCCATGTGAACGGATGTCGAGGGTAGCACGACCCACCCGGGCCGGCACCCCATCGAGGGCTGTCGAACGGCTGCGCTTACTCTGCCGGTCCGGTCACGGCAAGAGAGACGCTCCGCGACACCTGATCCTGGGGGGAGGCCGCGGGCGCCGCGGCGATGATCAGCATCAGATCGCCGTCCGCGCGCGGCAGGGAGATCTGCACGGCATGACGGTACTCACCGTTCGCCGACTTCAGATCCCGCGCGGCCACCCTCGTCACGTGGCGGTAGTATTCCTGGAACCGCGAATCGACGAGCGTGGTCGTCACCTCGAGATCACGGGCGCGCCGTCCATCGTAGATATCGGCCGCGGCGATGAGCTGGTCACCCGGCGCGAACGTGCGCCGAACGGAAGGCAGCACGGCCAGCCGCTGATAGGTGTCCGCGTCGACCGACGTCGGCACGACGTTCACGGCAGTGGACGTGAGCGCAACGTTGCTGATCGACAAACGATTCGTGAAATCCGGCACGTCCAGATCGGCGAACACCGAGCCTGCCCGGCTGCCGTTGCGCTCTCGGACCGCCTGTCGAATCTGGTAGCGTCCCGCGGGCACCTGCAGTCGCGACACGACCCGGTATCCGGTGTCCCGGACGATCCGGCTGGCGACCGGATCGAGGCGCACGTCGATCACGCGGCCCGTGGCGCCCTGAACTCGGCCGGCGCTGTCGATGGCCATCAGCGCCAGCTCCAGGGTGTTCGTTACCTCGGTGTCGCCCGAGTGACCGGCGAGCTGACGGCCGTCGACCATCGCGGTGACGACGACCTCGGCCTTTCCGGCTTCCCCCTTGAGCGCCAGCGCGTGCAGATCGAGCGACAGGCCGGACGCGGGGAGAGGGGCCATCACCAGACTGCTCGTTTCGTCGGACACGCCGGGAGCCACGAAACGGAATCCGCGCTTCACCGGCTGCCTGGGCGCGTAATAGCCGCGGCGCGCCGAGACGCGGACGCCGGGCCGCGTCACCCTGACGGATATGTCGCGGAACTTCCCGTCGGGGGCCGGATTCCAGGGCGAATAGGCGAGGAGGTAGTACTCGCTGCTCTCGCGGACGATGCGCCCGAAGGCGGTGTCGTAGCCGGAAGGACTGAGGGCCGCAAAGCCGCCGGTGTTCGCCGCGATGACGGTGAGCGTCTCCTGCGCATCCCGCATCTCGGCGTTCACGTGCTGCGTCGTCAATCCGAGGCTCGGGTCGTCGACCGGTGCGCCGAGATCGGCCAGCATGTCCGACGTGCTTCCCTGCACGTCGACGGAGTACATCGTGACGTTCGCGCGGGACGCCGCGCCCATGGCGGCCTGCAGGCTCAGCAGCACGTCGTGCGTGTAGCTGTGCACGTCCGGCCTGCCGACGGCATCGGCCTCGGATCCGCCAGTCGGCGCCGTGGTGGGCAGCACGGTCGGGCCGTCCGCGGCGCCGGGCAGGCGCCCCCGGCTGCGCAGCCCCGAAAGATCGTAATCGAGTCCTTCGCTGAAGAGGATGGCCGCTTTCCGTCGGCCAGTCACGCGGGCGAGCACGCCGGATGCCGCTTCGATCGATGCCATCGCGGCGCGGGCGTTCGACGCGCGCTCGGCGTCCTGCCTGTCCCTGAGATCCTCGAACCGCGGTCGACCGCGGGCCCGGAACAGCGTGTTGTACTGCTCCATCCGCTCCACGGTCGCCGGCGGCAGCTTCCGCCCGATGAACTTGTCGATGGCCGCCAGCAGAAGACGCCGGTCGGACGTGAAGTCCTGAGCAGCGTCAGGACGCACGCCGGTGTAGACCACCGAGACCAGGTCACCGGGCGCGACGAATCCCTCGACGAACCGGCGCGCCGCCGCTTTCAGACGGTCCGTGTTTCTACTGTCTACGTGAAGATCATCGAGGACGAGGAGGTAGATGCGGCCCGACCCCACGATGCGGTTCGACGCGACGTCGGGCGCGGGCAGCCGCGTCGAGGGAGAAACGCCTGTCCGGTCGGCGGCGCTGGGCACGCTCACCCGGGAGAACGCGATGATCGTCTGCGGACGGCCGTCTTCCAGCACCTGGATTTCCGACTCCTCCAGGTCGGTTACGGGCCGACCGTCTCGGTCCACCACCCGCATTTCGATTTCGATGGCATCCACGCCCGATCGAAATACGGGCGTCGGCGGGAGCTGCTGGGCCGCTGCCAGCGAGCCGCACACGATGGCGAGGACGACCGGGAGGTGGCGGCAGGCTCTGGCGTGCATCGTCGCTGAAGGCGCAAGGCCCGGCAGGGTTCGCCTGCCGGGCCTCCGAGTCCACCCTCAGGATACCGCGTCAGCGGTCAGAACGCGAACCGCAGACCCAGGCGGAACTGCCGTTCGCTGTAGCCGTTGAGCGTGCCGAGAATGCGCATGAAGTTGCCGCTCGTCACGCTGCCGTTGGGATTGCCGAACTTCGGCGTGTTGGTGATGTTGAATCCTTCCAGGCGGAACTCCAGCCGCCTCGTGTCGCCGAGCGGGAACGCCCGGAACAATGACAGGTCGAGGTTCACGCCGCCCGGCCCACGGAACTGGTTGCGCTCCGTGTTGCCGAAGCGCACGCCTTCCGGCTGGGCCCACGCGGACGGGTCGTAGTAGGTGCCGGACGAGCCGATGTTGCCGACCTTCCGCACGTCACCGACGAGATCCGCCGTCTGCGTGTTGCCGGGCGTGTCGAGCACCGTGCCGCTCGCCGTCACAGTGAACGGCGTCCCGCTGAAGGCCCCGAACGTGCCGTTGACCTGCCAGTCGTTCACAATCGCGCCGGCGACGTTGCTGTACCCGCCGCTGCTCTGCCACGGGAGCTGGTAGACGAACCCGATCTGGAAGTTGTGCCGGCGATCGAACCCCGCCGGCGCGAAGTTCCGATGGATCTGACTCGGCGTGTTGAAGGTGAGCCCCACCCAGCCGTCGTCGTCCGCCATGTTCTTCGCGTTGCCGAGCGTGTACGCCCCCTTGAGCAGCAATCCCCGCGTGAAGGGCCGATTCACCGCCACCTGCAGCGCGTGGTACCGCGTCTTGAGCCGCTGGCCCCAGCTCTTGAGGTCCCGGAACCGCCCCATCGACGCGTACGGCCGCCCTTCATTCCCCGTCCCGATTTCCGTCGGAGCGTTGATATCCAGGTCGGCGTAGCCGCCATCGCCGCGCGTGCCGACATAGGCGACGTCGACCGCGATATCGAGCGGCAGACGGCGTTCGACGGCGACGTTCCAGGACTGGATATGACCGCGGTCGACGTTGCCGGGCTCCGGCGTGCGCATGTCGACCGAGGGCGGCAGCGGGAAGCGGCCGCTGTTCAGGTCCGGCCCGGTGATGAGCGGGATGCCCTCATCGAGCGTGCCGTAGAAGCCGAACGGCTCGTTCTGGAAGAAGCTGGCGGCGATCGTCGCGGGGTAGAAGCCGCGCAGCGGCCGCCCCCACGGCATGGGGTTGTAGGTCACGCCGTAGCCGCTGCGAACGACGGTCTCGTCGTTGAGCCGGTAGACGACGCCGAGCCGGGGAGCGAAGTTGTCCTTCGCGGCCGACAGCCCGACGTTCTCCGGGTTGCCGCCCCGCCCGCCGAGCAGCACTTCCAGCGTGTTCAGGTCCACGCGCTCGAGCCCCCGGTCCGCCCGGTGCATGATCGGGTAGTACTCCCAGCGCAGCCCCAGATCGAGCGTCACCTTCGGGCTGACCGACCAGCGGTCGCGGAAATACAGCCCGTGCTGCCACTCGCGCGTCGTCATCTCCTCGTACTGCACGCTCTTGGCAGCCGTGCCGACGAGCCCGAGCAGGAACGCCGCGTACTGGTTGTAGAAGTTGCCCGTCTGACCGCCGCCTCTGAGCGCCGTCGCATTCGTCGCGAACTGGAACCGACCGCGGGGATTGTCCAGCTCGGGCTGCCAGTGATCCAGGTAGAGGAAGTTCCCGAGATACCCCATCCGGAACTCGTGCTGCCCCCGCACCTTCGTCACGTTCGTCGCGATGGAGTACGTGCGCTCGTCGCGGAAGATCGGCATCCAGCCCTCGTAGTTGCCGAGCAGGCTGAAGCCCGTGTCGAACCGCGGGTAGCCCGCGTAGCGCGTGTCGCCGATCCCCTGGTCGTTGGTCCCGGGAATGCCGAGCACGTCGAGCCCGAAGTTGCCGGCCTGGAAGTCCGGGCCGAGCACGTCCTGCTTCTGCTGGGAGAAGCCGAATGTGGTATCCCAGACCAGCGTCGACCCGAGCGTCCACGTCTGCCCGAACGTGAGCTGGGTCACGTGGGTGATGCCGCCGTCGCCCTCGGAGTTCGGATCCGGGCCGAGGAAGTAGGTCCGGTCGTCCACGACCGCGTCGAGATAGCTCCACTTGCCCCAGATCTGGTGCGCCGAGGTCCGGTTGAAGTTGACCTTGACGTCGAAGTTGTGCCGATCCGTCGTCCGCCGCTCGTTGCGCAGGTAGTTGTTCGTCAGGTTGCCCGCCCCCACGCCGCCCGAGTTCGGC
>DASPFV010000276.1:0-17499 GCA_035620975.1 Vicinamibacterales bacterium | reverse complement strand
GAAACCGGCAGCTTCGCGAGCGCGAGCTGGCGGGCGACGCCGTCGCCGCAGTCGACGAGATAAAGGCGGTCGCCCGCGACGATCGCCTGGGCCGGCGCCGACCGCGTGGTCTTGGGGGTCGGACCGCCGGCCGTACCGAGGAGCACGAGCCGCGGCCGATCGGCTCCGGCCTGGCGGCTGCGTGGCAGCCTGCCGCCGGCCAGCGCGGCACCTGCAGCAGCGAGAAACGCGCGGCGGGACAGCTGGGGCATGGTCGGCGAGAATACGGGGGACAGTTTCCAGGTTCCAGGTTCCAGGTTCCAGGTTCCAGGTTCCAGGTTCCGGGTTCCTGGTCCAGCCGACCGCGATCAGCGAGCGTTCTTGTGAAGCTCATCGCCGGCACCTCAGTGGGATGCCCTTTCGGCCTTCATGGGAGACGCGCATAATGGATTCGCTTCCGGAGCCACTCTCGTGAACGGCACGACGCGACTCATCCCGCTGATCCGCCGGTTCGTGCTCGTGTGCCTCGCCGCATGGCTCGTCCTCGCGGCATCCCCCACCGCGCGGGCGCAGCAGCGCGACATGCTCTTCCTCAACCTGCTGTTTCCGCGTGAGGTGTACCAGGCCATCGAGCAGGAGTACCAGCGCGTGTTGAAGCTGTGCCCGATCGACGATCACGCGTGCTGGATCCGGGAGGCCCGGCCGCGCCAATGGACGTTCAACGCCGTGCGCGAGGCGCCGACGGCCGCGGCCACACAGTCGGGCAACGTGGTCGTTCTCGCGACGTACGCCGCGGAGGACGGGCTGCGTCTGCGCGTCGACTACCGGCCGGTGACCGGCGCGCACAGCACCTGGCTTCGGCCGGCGGACATCGGCGACTGGGGCTATGAGGTGTGGGTCTACGTGGCGGCCGAACACCTGTCGAAACAGGACGGGCGACGGTGGGTGCGGCTGCCGGCGGATCCATTCCCTGCCTCGGCCTGGATAGAGCTGGACGAGCACGGCCTCCATGGCGACGTCGAGTCGATCGCGGGCCGCATCGTCACGATCCAGCCCGGCGTCCCGGCCGTCAGCCGTCAGACCGGCCGGCATCTCTCCCTGCCCGCCGACTCGAACTACGTCGTCGAAGGCTTCGAAGGCGCGGCGGTACTGCTCCGCGAGGAGGTGCCCGCCGACATGCCGTGCGCGCCGGGCTCCGAGGAGAAGGACGTAACGGCGAAGACGCCGCGCTACCGGGTTCGGTACGAGGATCTGTTCAGTCGCAACGGACGACCACTGCTGACCCACGCGTATCCGCGCGGGTGTTGATCCCGACGGCCCTGGCGCCGGTCTGGGCCGGGCGGCATCTTCCGGGGACGTATAATTGCCGTCCGATGGTCCTCGCGTCCGGCGCAACGGTCGGACATTTCCGCGTGCTCCAGCAGCTCGGAGCGGGCGGGATGGGGATTGTCTATCTCGCCGAGGACCTGCAGCTCGGGAGGCAGGTCGCCATCAAGGTGCTCGGCGCCGCGCACGATCCGGCGGCGGCGCGGCGGTTCCTCTGTGAGGCCCGGGCGGCAAGCGCGCTCGATCACCCGAACATCGCCGCGATCCACGAGGTCTTCGAGCACGAAGGCGTGCCGCTCATCGCCATGGCCTACTGCCCTGGCGAGACGCTCGAGATGCGTCTTGCGCGGGGGCTGCTCCCGCTGCCGGACGTCGCAGCGATCGGGGTACAGGTCTCCGCGGCGCTGTCGGCCGCCCACGCCGCCGGCATCGTGCACCGTGACCTGAAGCCGGCGAACATCATGGTCGGCCCGGATGGTCACGTACGGGTGCTCGACTTCGGCCTCGCGACCGTGCTCGACGACGATCAGCAGACTGCCTCACGGCTGACTGCGGCCGGGACGACCGTCGGGACAGTTGCGTACATGGCACCCGAACAGGTGCGTGGCGAGACGATTGATCAGTTCGCGGACGTCTGGGCACTGGGCGTCGTGCTCTACGAGATGCTCACCGGCGTCCGGCCGTTCGGCGGAACGAACGTCTTTGCGATCATGCAGGACGTGCTCGCCGGTTCGCCGGCGCCAGTTCGTTCCCGCCGGTCGGATGTTCCCTCCGAATTGAGCGCCATCCTGGATCTGGCCCTCCAGAAGGATCGCGCCCGGCGCACGCTGACGGCTCAAGACGTCCACACGAGATTGAGCGCGTGGCAGGCGGCGCAGTCAGGCGGCGGGGTGCCGGTCGAGCCGCCGCGCCGGTCGGCGACTCGCTGGCGCGCCGCGCTGATTGCCGCCGCGGCGGTAGTGGTGGTCGCGACGACTGTGTCGGCGATCGCATGGCAGCGACGGCACGAACGGATCGCATGGGCCCGGGACGTGGCCATCCCGCAGATGCAGGAGCTGGCCGAGCGCGACGAGTTCTTCGAGGCGCTGGACCTTGGCCGTCAAGCCGAGCGCTGGCTGCCTGGCAGTGCCGAACTCGCGGCGGCAATGCAGCGGGTGTCGAGGCCAATCGGCATCGACTCGACCCCGGAGGGCGCAGAGGTCCGCTATCGACGGTACGGAAGGACCGACGATGCCTGGCGGCTCCTTGGCTCGACGCCGCTGCGCGGCGCGGTCATCCCCCGGGGCCTCCTGGAGTGGGAGATCTCCAAGCCGGGCTACGCCACGGTGCACGACGTCGGGCTGCTGCCGCCCTACCTCACCATCGCGGCGCGGGCGCCCGAGGTTCCGCACGCGTATGTGCTCGAGCGTCAAGACCACGTGCCTCGTGGCATGGGACGCGCCACGCCGCGCGGTCCGCAGCTGCTGGCCATTGCGGGTCTCGAGCACATTCCTCCGTTCGAGCTCACCGATTTCTGGATCGATCGCTTCGAAGTCACCAACCGGGAGTACAAGGCATTCGTCGATGCTGGCGGCTACGGCAATCGCCGTTTCTGGACACAGCCCTTCGTGAGGGACGGCCGTAGCTTGAGCTGGGAGGACGGCATGCGGCTGCTGCGGGACCGCACCGGCCGGCCGGGACCAGCCACCTGGGAGTTGGGGACATACCGGGAGGGCAAGGACGACGAGCCGGTCGGCGGCGTGAGCTGGTACGAGGCCGCCGCCTACGCCGAGTACGCCGGCAAGCAGTTGCCGACGATCTTTCATTGGAGCGTGGCCGCGGATCGCCGGGCGACGAGCGGCGTGCTGCTGCGGCTGGGGCGATATCGTGCGGACGGCCCGGTTCCCGTCGGCAGATCCGGCGCCCAGAGCCGGTTCGGCACGTTCGATCTCGCCGGCAACATCAAGGAGTGGTGCTGGAACGAGGCGGGAGCCGGGCGGCGGTACGTGCTCGGTGGCGGCTGGAACGATCCGGCCTATTTCTTCAACGATCCTGACGCCCGCTCGCCGTGGGATCGCGAGGCGTCGTTCGGCTTCCGCTGCATGAAGCTGCCTCCAGGCAGCACGCTGCCGGATGCATCGACGCGCCAGATCGACTTCTTCTTCCGAGATTTCAGCGGCGAACGGCCTGTCGGCGATCAGGTCTTCAGCGCCTACGCGAGCCTCTACTCATACGACCGCGGAGACCTGGCGCCGGCGCTCGAGTCTGCGGACGATTCGCTCCGTGACGCACGGGTGGAGATCGTGACGTTCAACGCGGCCTACGGAGGTGAGCGCGTGAAGGCGTATCTCCTGCTGCCGAAGCGTGCCGCGCCACCTTTCCAGACGCTCGTGTACTTCCCCGGCATCAACGCCATCCATCAGCCGTCGAGCCGCGACGGGCTCATGCGCGCCATGGACCTGGTGGAATACATCGTCGGCAGCGGGCGGGCCATGGTCATCCCGGTCTACAAGAGCACGCACGAGCGTCGTGACGAGCTGACCTCCGATTTCCCCACGACCAGCGCGTTCTTCCGGGATCACGTCGTGATGTGGTCGAAGGACCTGCAGCGTACGGTCGACTTCCTCGAGACGCGGCCGGATATCGACCGGGGCCGGATCGGGTTCCTCGGCCGGAGCTGGGGCGCCGCGATGGGCACCATCATGGTGGCGATGGAGCCAAGGCTCAAGCTCGCCATCTTCCAGGTGGGTGGGTTCTACTTCCAGCACGCTCGCCCGGAAGCCGAGGCCATCAACTTCGCCCCGAGGGTGCGCGTGCCGAGCCTGATGCTGAACGGCCGCTATGATTTCTTCTTCCCGGTCGACACCTCGCAGCGCTTCATGTTTCAGCTGCTTGGAACCGACGAGCCGCACAAGCGATGGGTGGTTTACGACACCAGCCACGCGCTCCCACGCACGGAGTCGATGAACGAGACGCTCGCGTGGCTGGACAAGTACTTCGGGCCCGTGCCGCTCCAGTAACGCAATTTTCCCGGCTGTTCGCCTCGAGGCCTTCACTCCTTGGGGCGAGACCTTCCGCTCTGGCTCGGTCGAGGCGTTTCCGGCGTGTTGAGCAACACCCTCGTCCAGGACGACCAGGTCGTCATCGGCGCCCATTCCGTGGTACCTCGAGCGGCTGCGCGAACGGGAGCGGATGTCGCTGGCCGAGCTCGTGACGATCACGCGGAACTCCCCGCCTTCCAGCGGCCGGACGGGCTGTAGCTGTTCGACGCCCAGGCGTGGGCGTTCGTGCACTTCCTCCTGTTCGGCGAGAAGGGCGCGCGCAGCGACCAGTTGAACGCCTTCGCCAAGCTGCTGAACGGCAACACCGACCCTGCAACCGCGTTCCGCGAGACCCTGGGCAGCGCCGAAGCCATGTTTGACGGCAGACAAAAGCGCCTCCGCCCGGGCCCTCTTCCACGTCGCGATGGGCAGACCCGGCGAAGCGCGCGCCGCGATCGCCCAGGCCCGCCAGGCCAATCCGAAGGCCCCCGGAAGCTATGAGGCCGGGGGAGGCCGTCCATCGGCTCCGCGCCGCGTCCGTTCTGGCCCGCCAGAAGCAGTTCGACGAGGCGATCGTGCAGGCGCAGGCCTGGCTCCGGCTCGCCGATTCCGACGAGACGCGGCGGAGAGCCCAGGACATGCTCGACCGGCTGAAATCACTGCCGTCCAAGGAAAGGTGACGCTGGCATCCGGGCTCAGCCGCCGATCGCGAACAGAGACCCATCGCTTCGGAGAAAGAGCCGCCCGCGGGAGATCGCAGGCGATGCGAGGAACCGCTCGCCGAGGTCGTTGCGGGCGAGGACCTCGGGAGTGCGGCCTGCGCGCATCACGAACGTCTCGCCCGTTTCACTGACCAGGTACACCTTGCCGTCTCCCGCGACCGGGGACGCGAAGAACACGCCCCCGAGACGATGACGCCACACGGCCTCGCCCGTGCGCGCCTCGGCGCACGTCACCACGCCCACCTCGTTCGTCATGTAGAGCAGGCCGTCGTAGTAGACGAGCGATGGCACGTACGACGCCCCCGACGGCGCGCGCCACTCCACATGGGTGTCCGTGATGTCGCCGCTGCCGCCAGGCCGGATGGCCAGGTAATCGCTGTTGCGATACCCGCGACTCAAGTAGATGCGACTGTCGTGGAAGACCGCGGATGGGATCGGCGTCTGGCGTGGCGCTCCGGTGAACCACAGGAGCGCCCCCGTCCGGGGATCGTAGACGTCGATTCGTTCGGAGGAATTGACCAGCAACTCGGGTCGCGCCGGAATGCGGACGACGAGCGGGGTGCTGTGGGACGTCCGATTGCTGCCCCGATCGACCTTCCAGCGTTCCTTCCCTGTCCGGGTGTCGAGCGCCAGCATGTAGGCGTCTGACAGGTGATCGCACAGCAGGATGACCAGATCCTCGAACAAGACGGGCGAACTGCCGTGTCCCCAGAGCGTCCTGAACGGCGCGACCTCCTCTCCGAGGTGACGCGACCAGGCGAGGCGGCCCTCCATGTCGAGCGCGACGAGCTGGCCGTTTCCGAACCAGGCGTATATGCGCTCGCCGTCCGTGACCGGCGTCGGCGTGGCCAGGTTGTGCTTCTCGTGAACCTCCGGCAGCGGGCCCGTTGCCCTGGTCCGGTACTCCCAGAGCCGCCGTCCGTCCGACAGGGCGAACGCCTCCACGACGAGCCACACTTCGCCCGCATCGGCGCCGGGCTCGAGTCGCCGTCCGCCGATCGGCGCCTCGCGCTCGGCAAGCGCGCGCTCGTCGCGCGCGAGGTGTGGATGCGCATCGCCTCCAGCGAAGGCCGAAGCTCCAACCTGTGACGTGACGAAGATCCGGTCTTCCCACACGATCGGCGACGACGTCCCGAGGCCGGCAAGCGCCGCCTTCCACGCCACGTTCCGGCTCGTGCTCCACGTCGTCGGCAGGTCACGTTCCGGCGAGACTCCGTGGCTCGAGGGACCGCGCCACTGTGGCCAGTTGCGGGCCGACACGTCGGCGACGAGGAACACCATCACGACGGCGATGAGCTTCGCTCGCTGGAGCTTCACGAGCGCCAGTATAGAGCCTGGCCTGCCGGTGGCGGGTACCCCTGGGCGATTCACGCGTGCAGGGTGCGCCTCGTCCGGCCGGCGCCATGGGTGACTCCCTCCGGTGCGGTAAGATCGCCGCACCCCGCACACGAAAGAGGGACGGTAATGGAATGATGATGCGACGTGGAACGTTCGGGCTGTTCGTGGCGTGCCTGCTCGCGGCAGCGCCGGCATCGGCGCAAGCCAGCGGGGGGGAACCGCCCGACGAGGCGGTCTCCTGGCTCCAGGCCTACCTCCGTGTGAACACGATCAACCCGCCCGGGAACGAAGCGGCGGGCGTGCAGTTCTTCAAGGCCATCTTCGACGCCGAGGGCATTCCATACGACACGGTGGAATCAGCGCCCGGGCGAGGCAACATCTGGGCCCGGCTCGAGGGGGGCGATCAGCCCGCCCTCATGCTCCTGCATCACATGGACGTGGTGCCGGCGAACAGGGCGTCGTGGCGCACCGATCCCCTCTCCGGCGAAATCAGGGACGGCTATCTGTACGGTCGCGGCGCCCTCGACACGAAATCCAGCGGAATCCTGCATCTGGCAGCCCTGGTGGCGCTCCATCGATCGAAGGCGCCGCTTGACCGCGATGTCGTCTTCCTGGCGACAGCCGACGAGGAAGCAGGCGGCTACCTGGGAGTCGGCTGGCTCGTAAAGAACCGGCCGGAGCTGTTTCGGAACGTCGGGTACGTCATCAATGAAGGCGGCGAAGGGCGCGTGCGTGGAGGGCGCATCGGGTTCGGCATCGAAGTGACGCAGAAGGTGCCGTACTGGCTGCGCCTGACCGCCCGCGGGGAACCCGGCCATGGATCGACGCCTCGGGCGGCTTCGGCCGTGACCACGCTCGTCGCGGCACTCGAACGCCTCCGACTCCACCAGTTCGAGGCGCGAATCGTCCCGGCCGTGGCGGCCTACTTCAAGGGCATCGCACCGGCCGTCTCGCCAGCCTGGCGCGAGCGTTTCACGAACATCGATGCCGCGATCCGCGAACCTGGCGTGGTCGCCGAGCTCCAGCGTGACGACCCGGCGCTGCACGCGCTCGTCAGGAACACCTGTTCCATCACACGCCTGGACGGCAGCGACAAGATCAACGTCATCCCACCCGAGGCCCGGGCCGAGATCGACTGCCGCCTGCTCCCGGATCAGGACCCGAAGGTGTTCCTGGCCGAGTTGGACCAAGTCCTGGGCGGAGAGATTCAGATCGAGACCCTGATGGGATTCACACCCGCCGTCTCCCCACCGGACACCGACGTGTACCGTGCGATCGAAGCCGTCTGCCGCCAGCACTTTCCCGAAGCTCCCGTGGTCCCGGCCGTGCTCGGGGGGTTCACCGACAGCCACTTCGTCCGCGATCTCGGCATTACCGCGTACGGTTTCACGCCCGTAGTCATACCGTTCGAGGACGAGCGGTCGGTCCACGGCAACGACGAGCGGATCTCCGTGGAGAACGTCCGCCGCGGCGCGAGGATGATGCTGGAGATCGTCAAGCGCATCGCGGCGAAGTGACACGGCCGTCGCCAGGCTGGCCGCGCTCGTCCTGGTTCAGGGCTCGAACGCGCTGTGCAGGCGCACGTGCTCCAGGGTGAGCTCATCGCACCAGAGGCGCCCGGAGGCCGTGCTCCCGAAGAACCCGAGCCGGCAGGCGACCTCCGCCTGCGGGGCATCGGCCTGGGGGCTGATGAAGCTCTGAGGGGGTGCGGTCGAGGCGACGGATGAACGGCACGTCGTCGGAGAATCGTCAACTGAACGGTATAGCCAGCATTCGTGAGCGGTTCGAGCCTCTTCCCTACTCCGTCCTGAGCGCGCTAATCGGCGAGATCGAGGCGGCCCGGCTGGCCGGAATCATGGCGGCCACGAATGCGCACAGCGCCAGCGATCCCGCGGCAATCGTCAGCGCCACGGGGTCCCAGTAGGTCACGCCGTACAACTGCGCCGCAATCAGACGTCCGGCTCCAACGGCCAGCGGCACACCCAGCAGGAGCCCGATCGCCACCCGCTGGAAGGCGCCTCGCACCACCAGCTGGAACACGCGCGCCCGATCGGCGCCGAGCGCCATCCGGATGCCGATCTCGCCGGTCCGCTGGGCCACCAGGTAGGCAGTCACGCCGTACAGGCCCACGGCCGCCAGCAGCAGAGCCACGAGCCCGAAGAGCCCGGCGAGACTCGCCACGGCCCGCTCCTGGTCGAACGAGCGATCGACCTGCTCCTGCATCGTCCGCACGCTCGTGATTGTGAGGTTCGGGTCCACCTCGGCCAGCGCCCGCGTCAGCATCGGCTCGAGCACGGCCGGCGGCATGTCCGTCACCAGCATGAGGCCCCGGATGAAGTGCGACTGCAGCTCGATGCGCTGCATCAGCTCGTTCTCGTACTGGACGTTCTGGGCGAGCGGCACGAAGAACATCGGGCGCGCCGGCCGGTCCAGCCCGAAGCCGGCGAACTTCGCGTCGCGCACGATGCCGACGATACGGAAGGTCCCCACGTTCTCGGGCAGATCGAGGCCGAAGTACTGATCGAGCGGATCCTCGTCGCTCCTGAAGAACCGCTTCACGAACGCCTCGTTGACGACGGCGACTGGCGCCGACGTCTCGTTGTCGGCGTCGGTGAATGCCCGGCCTCGCAGGACACCGATCCCGAAGTTCTGCAGGTACTGTGCACTCACGCGGTTCCAGGACGCGCCCGCCTGCTCGCCCATCTTCGGCGGTGGATGGCCCTGCACCAGGATCAGCTCGCTCCAGTTGTCGGTGAGCGGGTTGTACAGCGCCAGACCCGAGCCCTGAACGCCGGGCAGCCGATTCAGCCGATCCTCCAGGGCGCGGTACAGGGACGCGAGCTTCGGCTGCGTGTAGGTGGCGGGCGGCCTGTTGATCGAGACGACGACACGACCCTGCACCTGGAAGCCGAAGTCCTGGCTCTCGAGCTTGTCGAGGCTCCGGGCCAGCATGGTCGCACCCGCCACCAGGACCACCGACAGCGTGGCCTGGACGACCAGCAGCGCCTGGCGGGCGAACGACGAGTGATCGCCGGTGCTGCGGCCGCTGCCGCGCAGCGCCTCGACCGGGTTGGTGCGCGTGGCGAACCATGCTGGTGCAGCGCCGAACAGAATCCCGGTCACGAGCGCAACCCCGAACGCGAACGCCAGCACCAGGAGGGACGGCGTGACGCTGATCGGAAGGAACTGCGCGTCCCGAAAGGCCAGCGTCAGCAACAGGCGCGCGGCCGCAACCGAGACCGCGAGGCCCGCGACGCCGCCGGCCACGGCCAGCAGGAGGCTTTCGGCGAGCGCCTGTGCGACGATCTGCCCGCGCGACGCCCCCACGGCGAGGCGCACGGCGATCTGCGTGCGTCGAGCGGCCGCCCGCGCGAGCAGCAGGTTGGCGACATTCGCACACGCGATCAGCAGGACGAGTCCGCAGACCCCGAGCAGAATCTGGAGGCTCCGTCCGTACTCCTCCCGCATGATCCCGACCCCGGCGCCCGCCGGCACGACGTTGATGACCTGCTCCGGGAGCACGCGGACGATGTCGGGCATCCAGTTGGACGGATAGCCGGAGTCGTTCACGATCCACTGCCGCAGGATTCCGGTCAGGCGTGGAGCCATGCCGTCGACAGAGGCGCCCGGACGCAGCCGGCCGATCACGCGCAGCCACGCCGCGACGGGCTGCCGGAGGAGCGTCCCTCCCCCGGCGATCAGCGGCTCCTGCTGCAGCGGAATCCAGACGTCGGGCGGATCGCTCCGCAACGTCTCGCCGAAGAACCCGGGCGGTGCGATCCCGACCACCGTGAAGGGATGCCCCTCGATGACGACCGCCGCGCCGACGAGGGAAGGATCCCCGCCGTAGGCGCCCTGCCAGATGTGATGGCTCAGGACCACCACCGGCGAGCTCGACGGCCGATCGTCGTCCGGCGTCAGCACCCGGCCGCCGAACGCCCCCACGCCCAGCGTCGAGAAGTAGTTGCCGGTGACGTACTGGGAGCGCAGCGGCCGGGCGGCGGCATCGGCGCCCTGCCGCCGGACGCTCAGCCGCGCTCCGCCAGCCTGAAACGCCGCCAGCTCCTCGAACTCGGGCGTTTCGCTCTTCAGCCGCTCGTAGAGCGGAAACGAGAACATGCCCCAGCGATCCTGCGGCCCGCCCTGGACGCAGCAGTTGTCTCCGTCGCCCACGCGGTACAGGCGGGCGGGGTCCGAGACCGGCAGCGAGCGCAGCATCACGGCGTGGATGAGCGTGAATATGGCCGTGGTGCCGCCGATCCCCAGCGCGAGCGTCAGCACCGCGGCACCGGCGAACACGGGCGCCTGCCGGAACTGGCGGGCGGCGTAGCGGAATCCGTTCAGCAGGTTCGACAAGCCATTCACGAGAGACGGAGGCCGGCGAAGGCGGGTTCCCCCGATCTATCTAACGTGAAACCGGGGGGCTTCGCCCCGCCGGACCCCCCATCGCCGTCGCTCGCGGGGCCCCCATGATCCCCGCTCCGCTCCGGCGGGGCGCGCCCGTGGCGCGCCTAATCGCTATGCGGCGGCCACAACGCGAACAAATTCTCGTAACCCGCCGGATAGCGGGCCAATGCAGTGTACTCTGGCGCGGGATGTCCGGGTGGATGGAAGAACGGCGCGAGTTGCCCGATGGTGGCAGCATCTGGAGCCGCGGTCGCCGGCAGAACCTGCCTGGCGGGCTGTGGTGGCTCGAGCAGGACGTCCGCTGCCGCGGAAAGCAGGTCGGCCCCTTCCCGATGGCGGCCGGCTGGATCATCGAGTTCATCGAAGTTCGACGAGGCACGCTCGCCTTCCGCCGCGACAACGACCTCAAACCCGTACCGTGGAGGCGCTTCGTCTGGGTCCTGCCCGCATTCAGTGTCGTGCACATGGACTGGACGGACGTGGAGCTGAGGTTCGTCGCGGTCGCGGGCGAGGGGCGTCATGGAACGCCCGCGGCGGCGTCCGGAGCAATAGGCTCGCAGATCTTTCCGCTGCGAGGGGGACTGCCGGCTGACGCCGGATCGGCGCTGCGGCGGCTGTCCACTCTCGACGATGGCGTGCAAGTGGAGATCTCGAGCAGCTTCTCACCGCTGGTCCGTCGCGCGAAGCGCTGGCTCGACCAGCACTACCGCGAGCGCGCGTCGATTGCACAGCTGGCAAATGCGGTCGGGGTATCCCACGCGCATCTGTCGCGCGAATTTCGCCGCGCTCTGGGCATGAGCCCGCTGGGCTACCTGCACCACCTCCGATCCGGCGAGGCCCTCGCGAAGCTCGCATCAGGCGAACGCATCGTCGATGCCTCGCTCGACGTCGGGTACAGCGACCTGAGCCGCTTCTACAAGCAGTTCCACCGGCTCGGCTGTTCCGCGCCCGGCCGCTACCGCGAGAGGACGGGGCGGGCGTCTCGACGCACGCCGTAGCCGCTGGGTTCGGACGGCGGGCCGCATCAAAAACCGCCAAGACGCCTGCGGAAAGTGTGCGTAGAATCGCGCAATGTCGAGCACCACGATCCTCCGGCACGCAGGCGTCGGGCTGGCGCTGCTGACCGTGAGCGTCAGCATCTCCGCCGAGGACTGGACCAGGTTCCGGGGCCCGAACGGCTCGGGCGTATCCGGCAGCAGCGGCGTCCCCGTGGAATTCGGGCCGTCGACCAATGTGATCTGGAAGACGGCCGTGCCGTTCGGACGCTCCTCACCGGTGATTGGCGGCGACCGCGTGTTCCTCACGGCCAGCGAGGGGGAGATGCTGATCGTGATGGCGCTCGATCGGAAAAACGGTCGCCTGCACTGGCGCCGCGAGATCCGCCGTGTGCACAAAACGCCCGTCTACAAGACCAACGATCCGGCCGCGCCCTCGCCGGTGACCGACGGCACGAACGTCTACGCGTTCTTCGCCGATCTCGGCCTCGTCTCGTTCGACCGCGACGGCAAGGAGCGCTGGCGCGTGGCGCTGGGTCCCTTCGACACGTTCTATGGCCTCGGCGCGTCCCCGATACTCGCCGGCGACACGCTGCTGCTGCTCTGCGATACCCGGAAGTCCCCGTTCCTCCTCGCCGTGGACGCGAGGACCGGCAAGGAACGCTGGCGCGTGGCGCGGCCGCAGACGCGGCTGGAGAGCTACGCCACGCCGGTACTCTGGGAATCGCCGGGTCAGCCGACGCGCGTCATCGTGCTCGGCTCCAATCGCCTGGACGGGTATGACGTGGCCACCGGCGAGCGCGTCTGGCAGGTGCACGGCCTGGCGTCGCTGCCGGTTGGCTCGCCGGTCATCGATGACGGACTGCTCGTGGCCAGCACATATGGCGCAGACACGTCTCCCGGCCCGGCGTTCGACGAGTGGCTGAAAGGGGACGAGAACGGCGACGGCCGGATCTCGGAGCCGGAAGTCCGCAAGCTCCACAAGGACTTCGACGAGTTCGGCGCGATCGACGCGAACAGCGACGGCTACGTCGAACGCGCGGAGTGGGACCTGCTCCGCACCGCCGCCCTCGGCCATTACGGTCTCGTGGGCGTCAGGCTCGGCGGCCGGGGCGACGTGACGCCGGCCGGGTTCGCGTGGCACAACAAGAAGGCCTCCACGTTCGTGCCCTCGCCGCTCATCTACCAGGGCCTGGTGTACCTGGTGAAGTCCGGCGGGATCATCGAGGCCGTCGACGCGCGCACCGGCGAGATCGTGAAAGTCGGACGCTCGGAAGGTGCGATGGGCGAGTATTATGCCTCGCCCGTCGCCGCTGCCGGGCATGTCTACTTCACCAGCGAGGAGGGCCGGATCACCGTCGTGCGTGCCGGGCGCGACTGGTCCATCGCCGCGGTGAATGCGCTTGGCGAAGACTGCTACGCCACGCCGGCCATTGCCGACGGACGGCTCCACGTCCGGACGCGAACCACGCTGTACAGCTTCGGACTCGCTTCTCCCTCGTCTCTTCCCTAAACCGGGGGGCTTCGCCCCGCCGGACCCCCCATCGCCGTCGCTCGCGGGGCCCCATGGATCCCCGCTCCGCTCCGGCGGGGCGCGCCCGTGGCGCGCCTGTTTCATGACATCGTGGGTGCGGCGCCGCCGCGTGAGGCAACTATGGTGAAACTCCGGCGATCCAGGTACCCCAATTCGCGAACAGCGTCCGGCTCAGATCGGCGCACGCGCCACCCGTTGCGAGAAACTCGTCGAGACCGCAGACAGAGTCGATGTATTCAGTCGCGATCCACACGGTGCCTTCGGGGTCGGCCACGGCCGCCGAGTAGTCGCCCCAGCGCTCGACGCCCACACCGCCGGCCAGGCTCAGGTATCCCGTGAACCCGTCGGCTGGTCCATCACCCCACCGTACGACCCTCACGGGCCCAGTACCCGACACCGGATCGAAAGTCACGTAGGCGGCGCTTGGATACACACCGGGCCCTGCCAGCGAAAACACGATGAGCCCGGCGCCGGCCGCGTTCGCGGCGACCGCCGGGAACATCACGCTGTTGGTATCCACGGCGACGTAGCCGTCGTTTGCGACGCTCCCGCCCAGCGTGCCTGCTGTCCATGCCGGCTCCACGACAAACCAGGCGATGCCGACTCGCGTCGGACCGGTTGGACCTTTCACGGCCGTGTTCAGGGCTCCCCAGACCTGACCGTTGATGTACACGGTCTGATTCATCCGGTCGTCGTTCGAGTTCAGCAGATTGAGGTGCTCGAGCGAAGGCCTGGTGACGAGGCCGAGATCGACGGCCAGCGGCAGCCCCAGCAACTCGCGCAACGGCGTGGGACCGTCCTTCTGGAGCACCGCCGGAGGCTGTCCGTACGTCAGTGTCCCGAGAACCGTCACCTGCATCTCCACGTCAGGCGTCGCGTCCGCCAGCGACGATGTGTTCGTCATGGCCCACAGAGCGATGCGATCGTCGGTTCTCCCCGTGAACTCCAGCGCGGAGAGGAAATATTCCGTCCCGCCATTCTCGATGGCGTGACTTGCACCCGGCGGGGTTGTCGTGGGCTGAAGCGAATAGGCAAAGCCTTCCGCCAAGGTCGGCTGGTGGAACTTCACCAGCGCGGGAGCGACACCGGCAGCCAATGACGCTTTCGACATGGCGTAGACCATCGCCCCGTTGAAGCCGCCCTGGAAGAGAGGAAAGACGTTCGTGCTGACGTAGAAACCGTTCGCATCGGCACCGATCAGCGGCTGATCACCAAAGCACGGGCAGTTGCCCTGAGCGCCGTCCGTGGTCGTCACGATCTCGAAGATGTTCCAGGCTCCCACCGGGTCCGCGGTCTGGCTCACGGCGATCAGAATCTTGGTGACGCCCGAGAATGCGCCGGTGGTCGGAACGGTCTCCAGATCGAGAATCGTCAGAAACCAACGGTCCGTGTCGGCATCCCAGTAGCACTTCGGGTCCGCCAGGAATGGTCCGAACGCGACGGTCGGCGCGCGGACGAGCGCGGGTGCCACGTTGAAGAACTGGTTCAGGGGCACCGGCGGGGTCAGGTCGACTCCCGCCTTGTTTCGGACGCGCACCGCAGTGTTCACACTCTCCACGACGACGCTGCCGTTGACACACAGCGCCTGGTCGGGGGGTTCGAGACTGAATTGCGTGTTGGCATAGGCACCCGTGCCGGCCAGGCGCTGGTTGCGATGATTGAGCCCGTTGAATCCGGGCGTGCCCGTCGCATCCTGCACCGGGCTCGTGGCCGGCCTGGGGACATTCGCCGAGGGCACATGCGCAAACGACTTGTTGCCCGTGATCGCCGGTTCGACCAGTCTCACCCGCGGCCGCAGCTCGCCGACGGTCGAAGGACCTGGTTCGCCGCGACCCGGGACGACGGTTGCGGCGGACAGCCGCGTCGTGCCGACTTTCCTGACCTGCCCGATCGACTTCGAGCCGGCTTTTTCGGACTTGGCGCCGACCGGCGTCATGAACGACGCGAGTACGGCGACGGCCGCCGCTCCGATGACGAGCTGGCGGGCCGATTTCCAGGCTGCAGACATTGGCATCCTCCGGCTCTGGGGTCGAGTGAGTACCTGATGAGGTCGAACCGCGACCTCTCGAGGGCGAGTGCCTGTGTATCAGAGCTCAGGGAACGGAAGCAATGAAAAGTACGCGCCGGCCATTGCCGACGGACGGCTTTACGTCCGCACGCGAACTGATGATTCCTCTGAAGAAAACACCCATCGTACCTTCCGTACGATCCTGAGCCATCGTGCTGGCCCTCGGGTCGTGCATCCACGACTGGCGTGAGTTCCGCGGTAGGCCCGGAGCACGCCCCGTCCAAACGGCTTCAGCGAATCTGACAAGCAGTACCAAGGCCTGTCGAGCGGTCCGGTCCCCCGACGCTCGATTCCTTCGAAGCGCAGCCGGTTCCCGCTAGTGAAGTCGGCCCTGGCTCGGTACGCCGGGACTGTCGGAGACGCGCGTCCCCTGGCCCGGGTAGGTCTGTACGACTGAAGGCGTCAGCCCATTTGCCGGGGACCCGGCGACTGCCGTGGCGTAGTTGTCGGCGACGACGACGTCCCTGAAGCGGTAGCCGCTCTCGAACGACCAGTAGCTGAAGCGCCCGATGAACGGGTCGGACAGAAAGTCCAGCCGGTTCAGCAGGACGTCGATGGACGACAGATTTCCCTGGAGACTGATGGCCGCTGAATACGGCGCGGCGCCGGACGAGAAGTTCGATCCGGCGTCGATGATACGGTTGTTGCGGACCGATACGCGCGACGTCGTGTACTTCGCGTCCATGACCCCGACGGCGATGCCGCGCGCAGGCGCCTGCAGAACCTCGTTGCCGAGAATCAGCGCATTCGTGACGTTGCCCAGCGTCTGGAGCCCGATGCCGTAGCTCACCCAGCCGCTGACCGTCCGCGGCGAGTGTTCCGGCTCGAACCGCACGATGTTCCCGGAGATCTGGAGGTTGAAGAAATCGCCGTGGATCCCCCGGTTGTAGGAGGTCGCGATCCCCCACGAGCTGGGAATGTTCCGGGTGACCTGGGCGATCGCCACGGTGTTTCCCGAAACCGTCACGCCGTCCATCTTCGTCAGAGACCACAGCGATATCCCGTAGCCGGCGTTCCGGATGTTGTTGCCGGTGACAGACGACGACTTCAGGTCCACCAGGTTCATGCCGTTCCGGAAGCCGTCGATGGTGTTGCCGGCGACGGAACCGGATCCGGTGTGGACCTCGATGGCGGTTCGCGCCAGGTCTGCCGGCGTCGAGAGGAACGTGTTGTCGGTGACGTGAAAGTTGTCGCCATCGATGTAGATCGCGCTGTTGTCGAACTCCGGTTGTCCCTCGCGCTTCTGAAAGACGACGTGGTTCCGGTTGATGTACACACCGGACACCGTTGGTCCGTTCACGACGATCGAGTTCACGCCGCTGACGTACAGGCGCATGTTCTCGAAGTGCACGTTCGTGCCGCCCAGCACCTGCCACACGCGCTGGTGGGTTCGCACGTCGGCGACGTCGATCGCCGCCGTCGTGTTGCCGGCCGCGTTCTGATCGACCGTGATTCCCGTGAACGTCAGATTGTGGAGCGCGGTGATCGGCGGGTTCGACGCGAAGATGGCCTGGTAGTTCCCGGCGTCCGGTTTCACTTTCAGCGTCCCCGGGCCATGGACGGCCAGGTCGCTGCAGATCGGTATCGACGCAGCCGCAGGATTGATGATGTAGATGCCGGGCGGGAGGTAGATCGTGCCGCCACCCGAAGTGCAGGTCTCGGAGAACGCCTTCACGATGGCGGACGTGTCGTCGGTCGCCCCGTCTCCGGCCGCGCCGAAGTCCCTGACGTTGACCACGTCGATGCGGGGCTGGGCATCGGCTTCCCCGGCCCGACCCCACAGGAGCAGGTTCGCGAAAATGGAGATCAGGAGGAGCGAGAACAGTCGAGGTGCCCCGCTCCGCCCACGTCTCTTGATGCCTCGCGCCAGCAACGACGCCCCCCGGGTAGCCCGTCTAAGACGGCAAACCTGACTGACGTCTTTTCGGCGGCGGGGGGGCCGTCGGATAGACCGCCGGCGTTCTCACTGGGACGGGAGGTCAGCCCCCCGGTGCAGCCGGCCGCCGGCACTGAATGGCCCGTGCGGCCGGCTCCCTCCGCCTCGCCTCAACGCGCCGGCGGCGGCTGATCGCTGTTGTAGATGGCGTACGCCACCTTCCATTCGCCCTTG
>DASPFV010000275.1:0-15021 GCA_035620975.1 Vicinamibacterales bacterium | reverse complement strand
CTTGCCCTGCTGCAGGCTGAAAACGCCGATGTCGCCGATGGTGCCGACGCGACGACCGCCGGCGGTGGCCAGAAATGCCTGGGCGCAATCCTCGATGACCGGTATGCCGCGGGCGGCGGCGCGCTCGCCGATCGCCTGGATGTCGCACGGATTGCCGAACAGATGCGTGGCGATGATCGCGCGTGTGCGCGAGGTGATGCGGGCGGCGACCGATTCCGGTGTGACGTTCAGGCTCACCGGATCGACGTCGGCGAACACCGGCAGCGCGCGTTGATACAAGATCGGCGCGATGGCTCCCATGTCGGTGATCGGCGTGGTGAGGATCTCATCACCCGGTTCGACGTCGAGCGCGGCGACCGCCACGTGCACGGCGGCCGTCCCCGAGCTGACCCCATATGGGGTTCGACGTGCACCGGTCGACGGGCGCGCTCAAGACGGTGCTGGGCGCCGTCGGCGGGAACCGCGACGCCGATCCGCGCCTCCTCGAAGTGCTCGATGGCGTGCAGGAGGTGCTGCGCATCACCGCGCCGTACAAGCTCGCGAGCCGCACGTTCAAGCCGCAGAACACGGTCGTCATCGTCGACGACCTGCGCATCGGCGGCGACGAGGTCATCGTGATGGCCGGTCCGTGCTCCGCCGAGAGCGAGGAGCAGGTCGAATCCGCCGCGCTCGCCGTCAAGAAGGCGGGCGCCAAGGTGTTCCGCGGCGGCGCCTTCAAGCCCCGCAGCTCCCCCTACAGCTTCCAGGGACTCGGCGAGGAGGGTCTCCGGATGCTGCGCTCGGCGGCCGACCGCCACAACCTCAAGCTCGTCTCCGAGATCATGGACCTCAGCCAGCTCGACATGTTCGAGCGCTACGCGCACATCCTGCAGGTCGGCGCGCGCAACATGCAGAACTTCACGCTGCTCCGCGAGCTGGGCCGCTCGCGCAAGCCGGTGATGGTCAAGCGCGGGATCTCCGCCACGATCGAGGAGTGGCTGCTGTCGGCCGAATACGTGCTCGCGGGCGGCAACACGCACGTGATGCTCTGCGAGCGAGGCATCCGCACCTTCGAGAGCTACACCCGCAACACCTTCGACATCTCGGCCATCCCCGTCGTCCACGAATTGAGCCACCTGCCGATCATCGCCGACCCGAGCCACGGCACCGGGCGGCGTGACAAGGTCGCGCCCATGGCGCGCGCCGCCGTGGCGGCGGGCGCCGACGGCCTGCTGATCGAAGTCCACTGCGACCCCGATCACGCCAAGAGCGACGGCGCCCAGTCGCTCTTCCCCAACCAGTTCGACCGGCTGATGGCCGAGCTCCGCATCATTGCGCCGGCCATCGGCCGCAGCATCTGCCTCGAGCCCGTGGCGCGCCGCGGGTGGGGCGTCTAGCGCGGCCGCTGCGCGGCCGCGATGGGAAACGGGGAAATGGGGAAGGGGAAGAACCCCGATCCTGACGGCTTCGAGCGCGTCGCCATCGTCGGGTTCGGGCTGATTGGCGGCTCGCTCGCGCTGGCGCTGCGCCGGCGCGCCGGGAGCGTCCGGATTCTCGCCGTCGATCGCGATGATGTCGTCCGCCGCGCGATGCGGACGCGGGCGGCCGACGAGGGAAGCGCAGATCCGGCGGTGGTCGCCGGCGCCGATCTCATCGTGCTGGCGGCGCCGATTCGGCAGAACATCGATCTGCTGCAGCGGCTGCCCGACATGCATCCCGGATCGGCAATCGTGACCGACGTGGGCAGCACGAAGGAGGCGACGGCTGCCGCCGCTGCCGCGCTGCCGCCACGCCTGCCGTTCGTCGGCGGACATCCGCTGGCCGGCGCCGCGGTGGGCGGACTCGACGCCGCGAGACCGGACCTGTTCGAGAACCGCCCCTGGATTCTGTGCCCGGCTGCCACGGCGCGCCCCGCCGACGTGGAGCGGCTCGAGCGGCTGCTCTCGGCTGTCGGCGCGCGGGTGGCGCGCATGACCTCCGGCGAGCACGATCGGCTCGTCGCGTTCCTGAGCCAGCTTCCGCAGCTCGTGGCCAGCGCGCTGATGCAGGTGGTGGGCGCACACACGGGCGCGGCAGGTCTCGCGCTCGCCGGACGCGGACTGCGGGACACCACGCGGCTGGCCACCAGCCCCGCCGACATCTGGCGTGATATCGCCGCCACCAACGCCGGGCCGCTTCGCGCCGCGCTCGATGAGATGATCGAGGCGCTGCTCCGGCTCCGCGAGAATCTCGGCGACGACGGCGCCATCGACGAAGTGTTCGCCGCGGCGGCGCGGTGGAAGCAGGTGCTCGAGGAAGGGCACTCCGCCCACCGGGCATGACGACGCCCCGGACGGCCGTGCGGACCTACCTCGACATGCCGGAGCCAGCCGCGCTGCGGCCCGCCGCGCCCCCCCGCCAGGAGGGCATCCGCGTCGAGCGGGTCGTCGACTGTCCGGCCTCGTTCTGGCGTTACCTCTATACGGAAGTGGGGCGGCAGTACCACTGGGTGGACCGGTTGTCGTGGACCGACGACGAAATACGCGCGTACGTCCGGGACCCCGGGCTGTCTCTGTGGCTGCTGACCGTCCGCGGTGCGCCGGCGGGCTACTTCGAGCTGCGCCGCGAAGAGGACGGCGCGGTCGAGATCGCGTATTTCGGCCTGCTCGACGAGTTCATCGGCCGCGGGCTCGGCGGCTTCCTGCTCACGGCGGCCGTCGAACGCGCCTGGGATCTCGGGGCGTCGCGTGTGTGGCTGCACACGTGCTCGCTGGATCACCCGGCGGCGATTTCCAATTATTTGAGCCGCGGGTTCAGGGTTACGGGGACGGAGGAATACGAGGTGCCTCAGACGGCCGTCCCGCCGCAAGGTCAGCGGACCTGATGACCTCCGGCATCGATCGAAGACCGCCGGGCGTATCGAGCTGCGGCTGACGCGGCACGACGCGGTCAGGGGCTGACGCCCCCCTCAGAACACGTAGTCGAGCCCTACCACAGTCGTGAGGCGGCTTCTGAGACCGGCATCGGTGAGTGGAAAGAGGACGCTGGCCGACAGGAGCAGCTCGCCGACCGGGTTGAACTTGAACCCCGTGGTGCCGAGGAGCAGATTGAGGCTTCCGGACCGCGGCTCGAACTCCTCGAACTCGGCGGTCTGGACGCCCCTCGTCCCCAGGAACTCGAAGGCCTTCGTGCTGAGAGACAACCGGCCGCTATCCCGAAGGCTCCGGCCGACGAGGTCCGCCATCAGCGTGAGCCGCGGATGCGCCACCACCTCCACTCCCGCAGCGTAGTTCAGCTCGTCGGGCAGCGCCTCGCGCGGGCCGGCCACGCCGAATCCCGCCAGCGGCGTCACCTCGCCCGTCGAGGCCGTGTACCCGATGTTCACGTGCTCGACGATTCGATCGGTGCCGCCAGAGGCGATGAAGAACATCTTCACCTGCGTGCCCGCCCCGAGCAGGTTCTCCTGGTCGCCGGTCGGCAGCCTGAGGTCGACCGCCGCGGCGAGGCCGCCCCCGGGCAGGTCCAGAAACCGGTACTTGCTTCGCACGAGAACGTCACCCAGTCCCGTGGCGGTTCCGTTCCGCTCGAACCTCCTCTGCGTCGCCTCTGGGTTGCCCGCCTCGAAGGTATGGGTCAGCGGACTCGAGGCGGTTGCCAGCCTCAGGATGGTGGCCTGTACCGCGGCTTCGAGATCGATCCGCACGAGCGGGACGACCACGCCGATGTCCCATCGACGCGTCAGCCCGTAGTTGCCGAAAAACGCCAGCGTATCGGTGGTCGCCTGCAACGACAGGGCGGCCTCGATGAGATCGCCCTCGAACGCCGGGCTGAGTCGTGAGCCGTTCGGCTCCTGGACCGGCCCGCTGGCGCCGCCGCCTCCACCACCGCCGCCGCCGCCCCCGCCGCCTCCGCTGCCGGTTCCCGGGGAACAGCACTCCTGGTGCCGGAGGTAGAACCTGATGGACCCGTCGTCGAGCGTCTCGCCTTCGAAGCTGTCATAGCGCGTGTGCTGGTACGAGACTCCGCCGCTCAGTCGCCTTCGGCCGATGGTCAGGGCGCGCTCGGCGAACGAGGGTCCGAAGCTCCTGCTCACGCGCCGAAGGGTCCCGAGCGAGTCGTCGAACTCGTACGTGAACCCGCCAGCCGATGATCCCAGCGGAAACGTCGACAGCTGCACGCGCAGCAGCTTGTTGAAGTTTTCCACGATGTCGACGGCAGGGTTAGTCGGCTCGTTCGCATCGATCGGGCTGAAATGCGCCTCGTGCGACAGCTCAGCTGTCGTGGGTCGCGGCAGCGTGATGCCGCGGAGAATCAGCTCGGGAAGGAGAGAGGCGAGCCCGGAGGGCGCAGGCTGCGCCAGCACGTTGGAGGAGATCGCCAGAAATGCGAGGCCTGCGATCAGCGTGCGGCGGGCACCGGCAACGGAGTCGCCAGGAAGAAACCACATCGCGAGGGGTCCTGACTCGGGATGTCGGACTGATCGCGCCCGACCGGGCAACTCTATCACGAGGCTGGGAACGGCTCGCCCTCAAACGGCTCGCCGGCACCAGGCTGGATGAGCATCAGACGCGGACGCCTCGTCCCCCGGGCCATCAGGCAATCCGCCAGAACTCGCGCTGGATCTCCGGAACGTCCTCGATCACGATCGCCTGGACCGGCGAGGTGACGATGAACCGGTCGCCGTCGGCCACTTCCATTCGAAGGCCGACGCCGATCCAACCGACTTTTACGCCGCTTCCGGCTCCGCTGGAGCCCTGCAGCCGCGCGTATGTCGGCTCGGGAAAATGGCGGCCGCCCTGGACGACCACGGATCCGCCCGCGCCGTTGAGGACCGTGAGGCGGTAATGGGTGTTGCGGGTGTAGACCGACAGAATCGTGCCCCGGTCCGCCATCTGGAGGTCGAAGCCGTCGTCGTCGGTCGTGTCACCGATCGGTCCGAACGCGGGCCATCGGGCCTGGCTCGAGCTGTGGTCTCGATCCGACCCTGCAACTTCTCGACGGACGCTAGCGGCCTCAACCATGTTCTGACTCCCGCCCCCCAGGGGCAGCAAAGACCATACCAGCAGCGGACATCGGAAATGCGGCCATACAAGCGTCAACGAGCCTGCGGCGCGAGCCTGGCCGGGCTATTTTCTCCGGCGGGCTGCGGGGATTTTCGCATCGCCCTCAGCGCTCGAACCCGTCAATCACCCACTGGTCGGCCTGGCGCCTGAGCCGCAGGACGCGGTTGACGGTGGAGGTCTGCGTCGAGCCGATCCGCGGCGTCAGGGTCTGCTGGACACGGCAGCTGACGCGGGCGATCTCCTTGTCGACAGAGAGCACGCGCACCTCATCGATGTCGACCTTGAGCTCACGCATTTCGCGGAAGGCTCTGGCCAGGCTCTCCGTGCGAACGGAGGGATGCACCTTGCGAACCGCGTCGGGATCGAGGCTCTCGAGCGCGGTCTCATACCGTTGGAGCATCCTGAGGACTGCCGGCTCGATCGCGGCACCGGGCTGTGCTGACGCTGCGAACCCCATCGGGGACTCGAAGGCTCCGAGCGCGACGAGGGCGCACAATGCCACGATCCTCTGGCACCGGCTCGGACGACGGAGCGTCAAGAGGGCTGGCATCGGATCAGGGGGTAGGCAGGCGCGCGGCGACGTCGCGGCCCCAGTTGATCACCAGATGCAGTGAGCCGGCGGTGGGGGGATCCTCCCGTCTGACGACGACGAACCACCGGCCGTCCGGAGAGACGTCGTAGTTCGGTCCGTTGCCCGGCCGATCGAACCGCAGGTGGAACAGCCGCCGCGGACGGCTCGCCGAGAACTCGGCGCCCGGCCCGATCGCGACCGACATCAGATCGTCGCCGCGCCGGTAGAACAGCTCGCGACCGGTGCCCGCCCAGACGGGCTCGGTGCCGCCATCGGTCGAAACGAGGAACTTGCGGCCGGGCCCGGGATAGGGCTGCACGTATACCTCGTCGCGCCCGGACTCATCGGACACGTACGCGAGCCATTTCCCATCGGGCGAGAACCGTGGCGAGTGTTCGTCGAACCGCGTGAGGAGGAAGGGCGCGGGTTCCGTTCCGGGTAATACGACCCAGATGTCGCGCTCGCCGTCGGCCTTGCGTTCGTGAAACGCCAGCGCGGGTGGTACGGAGCCCCAGGATCCCGGAAACTGCGGGTTGGCGCCCGACAGCGTGGGCAGCGTTCCCGGCAGTACGCCCACCGCGTCGTCCGCCCAGGCGGGGGGAGATGTTCCCGAACCCACGATCACGGGATGGGCTTCGGAGTCGTCGATCGCCCTCCAGAAGAGATTCGATGGCCCGGGCACGGCCGACTGATACGCGATCCGCAGGCCATCGGGCGACCACACGGCAGCCCCGCTCGCGTTGTCGGAAGTGAGGCGAGCCAGCGTGCCGCGCTCCAGCTCCACGATCCAGATGTCGCTGCCCTCGCTGGACGACACCGTCACCGCGACTCGCTGGCCGTCCGGAGCCAGGACGGGATGTTCGAAGCCGAGGCGGCTGTCGAGCAGCAGCGCCGCCCGCCCCTCACGATCGACCCGGAGGAGCGCACGGTCAGCGAGCCCGAGACCTGCGGGCGCGTATACGAGCGCACCGGCTTCTGCAGCGACCGCAAACTGCACCGCCCCGAACGGCGCCCGGTCCAGCCGTTCGAGCAGGGGAGTCGGGGTCTCGGTCAATTCCCCGTCGGGCGGCCGATATCTCACCGCCACCAGCCCGTTGGACTGCGCGTACACGAGGTGGCCGCTCGCGAGATACGTTGCCGCTTCGCCGAGCACCCGGTCACCGCCGAGCGCCCGCCATTCGCGCGTGGCCAGGTCGAGAATGGCGGGCCGCCACGCGCCCTCGCGCAGGACGCTGAAGAGCACGTGGGTGCCCCCTGGGAGGATTTGCGGATACCCGTGCAGCGACTCCCCTTGCGCGGGCGTCGTCAGTTGCGCCGGCTCTCCGCCGTCCGACGAGACGAGCCACAGTCCGGTTCCGGGAAGAGTCGTCGCAAAAACGAGGCTGGTGCCCTGCCACGTGGCGCTCCAGACGGGCGGGGCTTCGGCGACCGTGAGCGGCACGCCGCCGGCCAGCGCCTGTTTGCGGAGAGCGCCGTCGAGGTAATAGGCGACCCACTCGCCATCCGGAGAGAAGACCGGAGTCTGGGCGCCGTCGGTGCCCGGAATGGCAGTCGGCCGCGTCTCGTCGAGGCGCCGGAGGAAGAGGCGTGTCGGACCGTCCCGCTCGGAGGCGGCATAGACCAGCTGCGTTCCGTCTGGCGCCAGCGCCAACGACGAGAATCGACCCGTCTCGAGCACCTGCCCGGGAGTCAGCTCGATCATCACCCGCGCGAGCGGCGGCGGTGGCAGCGAGGCCGGCCTGCGCCAGAGGGTCACGCCGGCGAGGAAGCCGAGCGCGATCGCGAGACCGATCAGAAGCGGTGTTGCCCGCCACTTCCGCGCCGCCAGGGGAGCGGTCTCCGGGACGACTCGCTGCGACATCGAGTCGCCGAGCGCCTCGTCGATCTCGATACGGGCGTCGGCGATGTCGTGGAGCCGAAGATGCGGATTCTTCTGGAGACACCGCCGGACCAGCCGCTGGATCCGCGGCGGGGCGATGGTCGAGAGCCGGGACCAGTCTGGATCCTCGCGAAGCACTGCCGCGATGGTGTCCGACGCGGTCCGGCCGGGGAACGTCTGCGTCCCCGTGAGCGACTCATACAGAACGCAGCCGAAAGCCCAGATGTCGGTGCGGCGGTCGACCGTGTCCCCCCGCGCCTGCTCGGGGCTCATGTAGCTCGGCGTCCCGACGATCACACCGGCCATCGTCGGGTCGGAGCCGGCGGTGGCGCCGCTGAACGGCGCGCTGTCTTCTGGCGCGACGACTTTCGCCAGGCCGAAATCGAGGATCTTGACCACGCTTTGAGGCGTGACCATGACGTTCGCCGGCTTCAGATCGCGATGGACGATGTTCTGCGAATGCGCGGCCTCGAGCGCCTCCGCAATCTGCTTGAACAGGGGGAGCGCATCCTCCAGCGGTATGGGGCCGCGTGAGATCCGTGCCGCGAGCGTTTCGCCGCGCACCAGCTCCATCTCGAGCAGGTACCGGTCCTGCCAGCGCTCGAGACCGTGCACGACAGCGATGTTGGGATGGCTGAGTGAGGCGAGCAGCCGCGCCTCCCGCGCGAAGCGCGCCAGCCGATCGGGGTGCTGGGCAAAGGCGTCGGGCAGGACTTTGATCGCGACCTCACGGTCGAGCGTCGCATCGAGGGCGCGGTAGACATCACCCATGCCGCCCGCGCCGAGCAGACCGAGAATCTCGTGGCGGGCGAGTCGGTCGCCAGGAGACAGAGGCATCAGACCAGGACCGGATTATACCGCCGCGGCCGCATGCAGCCGGACGCGGCAGGGCGCCACGCGACACCTCTATAATCCGGTCAGCACGATGGCGGGCCCCATGTGGAGACCTTCGGCCGGGCGTATTGCCGACGCGCGAATTACCACGTTCCGCGCCGTGGTCGAGGATCGTTACGCCGTACGGCTACCCGACTACGAGTCTCTCCATCGCTTCTCGATCGAGCGCCCGGAGGATTTCTGGATCTCGGTGTGGAACCTGTGCGGCGTGCTGGGCGATCATGGCGCGCCGATCGTCGAGAACCCGGACCGCATGCCGGGCGCCCGGTTCTATCCCGACGCCCGGCTGAACTTCGCCGAGAACCTGCTGCGCCGCCGGGATTCCGCCACCGCGCTCGTCTTCAACGGAGAAACCCGCGTGCGGCGCACGCTCAGCTTCGCGGAGCTGTACGAGTCGGTCGCGGCCTTCGCCGCAGCGCTCCGCCAGGCGGGCATCCGGCCCGGCGATCGCGTGGCCGGCTACGTCGCCAACACGCCCGAAGCGATCATCGCCGCGCTCGGCGCGTCCGCGATTGGGGCAGTATGGTCCTCCTGTTCGCCGGATTTCGGCGTGCAGGGCGTGCTCGATCGGTTCGGCCAGATCGCGCCGCGCGTCCTGGTGGCCGTCGACGGCTACTTCTACGGCGGGAAGACGCACGTCTGTCTCGGGCGGCTCGAGGAGATCCTCCGGGGCCTGCCGACAGTGGAGCAGACCGTGATCCTCCCCTATGCCGCGGTCGATGCGCCGGTATCGCTCGCCAGCGCGCGCCGGTGGACGGAGTTCCTCGCGACCCCGGCGCCGCCGCTCGAATTCACCCGGCTGCCGTTCGATCATCCCCTTTACATCCTCTATTCCTCGGGCACCACCGGCGTCCCCAAGTGCATCGTGCACGGCGCCGGCGGGACGCTCATCCAGCACCTGAAAGAGCATCAACTTCATTGCGACATCCGCCCCGGCGACCGCGTCTTCTACTTCACGACGTGCGGCTGGATGATGTGGAACTGGCTGGTCTCGGCGCTCGCCTCCGGGGCCACGCTGCTCCAGTACGACGGTTCGCCCTTTCACGAGGGGGGGCGCGTGCTGTTCGATTTCGCCGACGAGACGGAGATGACGCTTTTCGGCACGTCTGCAAAGTTCATAGATGCGGTACAGAAAGCCGGCCTCTCGCCCGTTGACACGCACCGGCTCGACAGCGTCCGCACGATCACGTCGACGGGCTCGCCGCTCCTGCCCGAGAGCTTCGACTTCGTGTACGAGCGCATCAAGCGGGACGTCCACCTGGCTTCGATCTCGGGCGGCACGGACATCATCAGCTGCTTCGTCGGCGGCAATCCCGCCGCGCCGGTCTGGAGGGGAGAGATCCAGGCGCCCGGTCTCGGAATGGCCGTGGACGTCTACGACGAGGAGGGGAGGTCCGTACGGGGCGCGAAGGGCGAGCTGGTCTGCACGCGGCCGTTCCCTTCGATGCCGGTGGGGTTCTGGAACGATCCCGACGGCCGGAAGTATCACGCGGCCTACTTCGAACGGTTCCCGGGCGTCTGGTGGCATGGCGACTTCGTCGAGATCACCGGGCACGGTGGGATGATCATTTACGGCCGGTCCGATGCCGTGCTCAACCCTGGCGGCGTCCGCATCGGGACCGCCGAGATCTACCGCCAGGTCGAGCAGCTCGAGGAGGTGCTCGAGAGCCTCGCGATAGGCCAGCAGTGGGAGCACGATCAGCGCGTCGTCCTCTTCGTCCGGCTCCGGCAGGGGGAGACGTTGACACCGGACCTGGAGGATCGCATCCGCAGCAGGATCCGCCGGAACACCACGGCGCGGCACGTTCCCGCGCGGATCGTCCAGGTGACGGAGATCCCGCGGACGCGAAGCGGGAAGATCGTCGAGCTCGCCGTCCGCGACGTCGTGCACGGGCTCGAAGTGAAGAACCGCGAGGCGCTGGCCAACCCCGAGGCCCTCGAGCAATTCCGGGACAGACCGGAGCTGCAGACCTGAGCCGCCGGCCGGATGCCATCGTGCGGCCGAACATGGCCGGGACGGACGGTGGAACCGCGCCACCCCGTGGAACGTCCTCTGTCCTGATGCGCACCCTGCGAGCGGCGGCGTCGGGCTGGGTGCGTGCGGCCGGCGTCGCTGCCCTCCTGCTGGGGCTCCTCGCCGGTCCCGCGTTCGGCCAGACCCCGACCCAGCCGGTTCGAGTCCTCCAGCACCTCACCCTCGAAGGCGCCACGGTCTTCACTCGCGACGACGTGCTGTGGCTGCTCGCCCTCACGATCGGCGAACCGCTGGGCGGGTCGGCCGAAGAGCTGGCGTCCGAGCTGCAGGGACACTATCGAAAAGGTGGGTACGAGGCGGCGACGGTCGAGGGAGCCTATGACGCGGCCAGTGGCCGGCTGACGCTCCAGGTCGACGAAGGCCGGATCGACGAGATCGAGTTCACCGGCATCCCGGCGGCGCAGACGTCGCGGTTCCGGGAGCAGCTGGGCGTGCGCCCGGGCGATCTGTACAACGCGCGCCAGCTGCGGGAACGCCTCCAGCCCCTCCTGGACGCCTCCGGGGGGGCGCTTCGCATCGACCGGCCGGGCATCGATCTCGTGTCCCGGGACGGACGGCGGATTCTGGTCGTCCCGATCGACACCCGTGCGGTCGCCGTGGGCTTCAGCGTGACCACCGAAGGCCGCGAGGACTTCTTCAGCCCGGTCGATGGCTTTGCCCCGGCCCTGGCCATCGACGTGACGCGGTTCAATGCCACGCGCTTCACGCACACCTTCGTCAACGCCTATGTCACCTACAAGTTCGCGCGTGAGGAACCGGGCTACTCCGCCGGGTTCGAGCAGCAGCTGCTCGAACGGCCCGGCCTGTGGGCCGGAGCAACGGTCCACGACCTGACCGCCTCTGACGATCTCTGGCGTCTGAGCACCACCGAGCAGAGCGTGGTGGCGCTCACGTTCCGGAACACGTTCCGTGACTATTACAGGCGTCGCGGCACGCAGGTGTTCGCGGCCCTGAGGCCGCACGCCAATCACGAGCTGGTCGCGTCGATGCGGTGGGATCGCCATGAGAGCCTCGAAAACGCCACCGATTTTGCGTTCTTCCGCGACGACCACGAGTTCCGGCCGAACGCGCCCATCCCGCCCGGCAGGATCAGGGCCCTGGTGCTCGCGTACTCGTGGGACACCCGCGGTGTCGCCGATGGCACGCCGGCGCGCAACTACGCGCAGCACCTGATCGACGATCTGTTCAGGGGCTCCAGGCGGCAGGGCTTCGGCGCGCGCGTCGACTGGACCACGGAAATCGCGGGCCACGGCCTGGGCGGGGACCGCGAGTACGACCGCCACGTGTTGAACGCGCGTGGGTACCTGCCGCTCACGCCGCGGCAGTCCCTCGCCGCGCGCGCGCTCCTCGGCTTCTCGAACGGGGAGCTGCCGCCGGAACGGCAGTTCGCGCTCGGCGGGATCGGCAGCGTTCACGGATACGCGTTCAAGGAAGCCCGCGGCGGGCGGATGACCCTCTTCAACGCCGAGTACCGGCTCGACCTGCTGGGGCGGTGGGAAGGCCCTGCGGGCGGCGTCCTGAGGGCGCTCCTGTTCTTCGACGCGGGACGCGTTCACGATCCCATCGACTCGTCCAGCACGGACTGGCTTCGTGGCGTCGGCATCGGACTCCAGACCGGTCCGGTCCGGGTCGAATTCGGATTCAGGGCCGACGACGTGCCGGAGTCGAGGCAGGTTCTCGTCCGCCTGGGGTCGACGTTCTGATGCGGGGAGGCGTGGATCCCGTCCGGCCCCCGTCTCCCGCGCGAGCGATGCGCGCCGGCGGGCTCGCGATCGTGGCGTGCCTGCTGCTGACGTGCCCGCGCGTCATGCTCGCGCTCGAGGCCCGGATCCGCGAGATCCGGACCGTCGGCGAGAGCGTCCGCGCCTCAATCGAGCTGGCCGACCTGCTCACCGAAACGCTCGGACGGGTGCTTCAGTCGGGCAGCCCGCTCCACGTCCGCATCCAGGCCGAAATCTGGGAGGATCGCCCCCTCTGGGACAAGCTGGTGCGGCCCGCGCTCGTGACCGTCTACCGCATCGTCCGCGACCCGACCACGAGCCAGGTCGCCGTGTCGGATGCGGTCGGGACGATCGTGTCGGCGGCCCAGCTGCCCGATCCGCTCTCGCTTCGGGTGGAGATCGCGCCCGCCCGGGAGCTCGACGAGGATGGGCGCTACTATGTGCGCATTCTCGCGACGATCGGCACGATCGCCGAGCGCGATATCGAGGAGACCGGTGCCGCGGTCTTCGGGCGCCACGACGGCAACATCAGCCTGGGCACGATGGGACGCCTGGTCTTCACGGCGGTGCTGCAGGTGACCGATTACCTGCAGAGCGTCTCGACCGAGGCGCGAAGCGATCGGTTTCGGGGCCGCGACATGCGGCGCTGAGGCCTCGGTACCCGAAGCCCTGAGCCCTGAGCCCTATCCCCCCTACCGCCAGTCCCCGCCGGGATCGCCGAGACCAGGCCGGATCCGGACCGTGGTGCGGCCGGTGCCGACCACCTTGTCCTTCTGTTTGAGCCGGAACTGCACGCGGTACTCGCCGGCGGAACGGAAGATCTGTTCGCGCGTGTATCGGCGGCGAATCTCGCTCTTGCCCGGCTCGTACGGATCGCAGTCGTTCTGCTGCTCGGCGCGGCCCTCGTCGAACCCGCCGCCGACCGTCTCGGCTACGGTCGTGATGTCCCATTCGACCGCGGCGCAGTAGAACTCTTCGTAATCGTTCGCGCCGCCCTTGATGTCCACTGTGAAGACGATGCGCGCCGGCGAGAAGCCGACCGACGGAGAAGCCTTGATCGAGATGCTGGGCTTCTCGTTCGCCAGAGGGGCGGCACCCGAGGCCGCGAGCGCGGCCGCAACCGCCATGACGCGAAATCGGCAACCCGGGAAAACGCCGAGGATCTGCATGGCTCCGCTCCTGTGATGCACGTGGCAGGGCCGAAGGGCCATTGTAACAGGTCCGGTTCCGGCCGACCGCAGGCAATCCCCTTATAATCGCCGGATGCCCCGGTCCCAGGCTCCCGCTTCCATAGAGCTTGCCATCACCGAACCCGCGCTCGTCGATACCGATCTTCTGGTGATCCCGCTGTTCGAGGGCGAGGACCTGGCGGCCGCGATGCCCGACGTGGGATCGGCGAGCGGCGGAAGCATTCCGAGAGCCCTGGAGACGCGTGAAATCCAGGGCCGGCCTCACGAGCTCTTCCTCACCCCCGTGGTCCAGGGGTGGCGGGCCGCCAGGCTCGCGCTCGTCGGATGCGGGCCGTCGGCCGACTTCTCGACGGAGCGGCTCCGTCGCGTGGCAACCATGGTCGGCCTGGCTGCCCGCCAGCGGCGCATCGGGCGGCTCGCGCTCCTGGTCCGTGGCGACGTCGCCGTCACGAAGTCCGTGCAGGCGGCTGCCGAAGGGCTCCTGCTGTCGGCATTCAGCCCCGACCGGTACAAGAACCAGGAGGTCTCCGGACCACCCGTGGCGGAGCTGCTGGTCGTCGCGCGCCCGGGCGCGGGCGACGCGGCCGCGCTCCAGGCCGCGGTCGAACGCGGGCGCATCCTGGGCGAATCGTCCAACATCGCGCGCGACCTCTGCAACGAGCCTTCGAACGTGCTGACGCCGACCGAGTTCGCGGCACGGGCCGCCGCGATTGCGCAGGAAGTGGGGCTGGAATTCGACATCCTGGACGAGCACGCCATCACGAAGCTCGGCATGGGGCTGCTCCTTGGGGTTTCGCGCGGAAGCGCCGAGCCACCCCGGGTCATCGTGCTCAGGTACGCGCCTCCCGGCGCGCCCGCCAGCCCCGTGCTCGGGCTGGTCGGGAAAGGGATTACGTTCGACACGGGAGGCATCTCGATCAAGCCCGCTGATGGGATGGAGCGGATGAAGGACGACATGGCGGGCGGCGCGGCAGTCGTCTGCGGCATGCGCGCCATCGCGCTGCTGCGGCCAGACGTCCGCGTCGTCGGCGTGATCCCGGCGACCGAGAACATGCCCGGAGGCCGGGCCATGAAGCCCGGCGACGTGCTGACGGGGGCCGGCGGCAAGACGGTGGAAGTACTGAACACTGACGCGGAGGGCCGGCTCATCCTCGGCGACGGCTTGTGGTACGCGCAAGAGCTCGGCGCCACGCACCTGGTGGACGTCGCAACCCTCACCGGCGCCTGCGTCATCGCCCTCGGCAAGGCGGCGTCAGGCCTCTTCGGCCAGCCGGAGGCGTGGACGGAGCTGATCCGCCGGACGGGGCAGGCCGCCGGGGACCGGTGCTGGCCCATGCCCCTCTACGAGGATTACGCCGATCAGCTCCGCAGCGAAGTGGCCGACATGACCAACACCGGTGGACGTCCGGCCGGCGCCTGCACGGCGGCGATGTTCCTCAAGGAATTCGCCGGCGGCCTGCCCTGGGCGCACCTCGACATCGCCGGCACCGCGTGGGCCGACGAGAACAAGCCCTGGCAGACGAAGGGGCCGACGGGAGTGGCCGTCCGGACGCTGGCGGAACTGGCCTTTACGAGCGCAGAATGGCAGTAGGCTTCAGGCTTTAGGCTTCAGGCTTTAGGCTTCAGGCTTCCGGGGTTCAGGTTCAGGGTTCGGGGGTCGTTGTGCAGCCGCCAATCATCGTCCGCGTCATCGAAGAGCCGGCGGAGTCG
>DASPFV010000274.1:0-15458 GCA_035620975.1 Vicinamibacterales bacterium | reverse complement strand
ATGCGGCAGTGCGACCGCCTCGACGGCCTCGTCGATGGCGTCATCAACAATTACGTCGCCTGCCGCGCCATTTTCGACCTGTCGGAAGGTCCCCGTGATCGCCGGCCGTGGGCAGCGAAGCGCTGTCCCGGCGGCGTCGATTCGAACCCCGGGGACGCGACGGAGAAGGCGTGTCTGACCGACGGCCAGATTGGCACGCTGCACTTCGTGGATACGTGGACGGACCACCCGGGGCCGCATCGTCCTACCGCTGCAGCGTGAACTGAGCCCGAATCACGGCTGAAACACCGTCCGTCCGCCGACGATCGTGCGGACGATCCGCGCCCGGCGGATTTCGGGCGCCGGGATGGCGCGGAGATCGCCATCGATCACCGTCAGGTCGGCGAGCTTGCCCGCCGTGACGGTTCCCTTCTGCGCTTCTTCGAACGACGCGAAGGCGGCGTGCCGCGTGTAGGCGGCCAGGGCCTCCTCCACGGTGATCTTCTGCGAGGGGACCCAGCCGTCCGGGTGCCGATCGTCGAGCGTCCGTCGCGTCACGGCCGCGTAGATGCCCTCGAGCGGGGTGGGGGGCGCCACGAACCAGTCGCTCCCGAAGGCCAGGACCGCGCCCGAATCGATCAGCGCCCGGAACGCGTAGGTCGTCTGGATGCGCTCGGGGCCGATCACGTTTTCGGCCCAGCGCCCGTCGTCGATCGCGTGGTAGGGCTGCATGCTGGGAATCACGCCCAGCCGTGCGAACCGCGGGATGTCGGCGGTCGCGAGGTGCTGGGCGTGCTCGATGCGGAAGCGGTGATCCCGCGCGCCGTGCTCCCGGGCGACGCGCTCGTAGATGTCGAGGAGCGTCCGGTTCGCACGATCCCCGATCGCGTGGACCAGGACGTGGAGTCCGGCGCTGTCGGCCCCTGCGATCCACGAGTACAACTCCTCGGGCGTGTTGACGAACAGCCCCCGGTCCGCCGGCGCATCGTCGAACGGCCGGTCGAAGGCGGCCGTATGCGACCCGAGCGATCCGTCCACGAACCCCTTCAGCGCGCCAATCCGCAGCCAGGCGTCACCCCGGCCGTCGGGGCCGTACGTGTGCGCGGTCACGACATCGCGCAGCTTCTCCCAGGTGGAAAGCGGCACCGCCGCATAGATCCGCGTCGTCAGCCGGCCCGCCTTCCACGCCCGTGCGAAGACGTCGACGTCGTCCCAGGATCCCATGTTGTGCACCGAGGTGACGCCCTGCGCGGCCACGTGGCGCATCGCGGTCTCGAGCGCCCGATCCTTCAACGCGTCGGGCGGCGGCGGCACCTTCGCCGCCACCAGATCCCTCGCGTTGTCTTTCAGCAGTCCGGTCAGCTCGCCGCCGGCATCGCGCAGAATCTCGCCGCCGGGCACATCCTCGACCTCGCGGGTCAGGCCGGCCGCCCTCAACGCCGCCGTGTTGGCGAGCGCCATGTGGCCGTCGAGGCGGCTCACCCACACGGGATGCTCCGGCGTCGCGGCGTCGATCCAGTCCCGCCGTGGCAGCTCGCCGCCCCACAGTGTGTGATCCCAGTCGCCGCCGGTGATCCAGGTGCCTGCCGGCACTGTGGCCGCGAACGCGCGGATCCGCCCGACGAACTCGTCGCGCGACTTTGCGTCGCGCAGCTGCACGGACGCGAGGCGGAACCCGCCGTCCACGAAATGAACGTGAGCGTCGATGAACCCCGGCACGACGAACTGGCCCGCCAGATCGACAATTTCGGCCGATCCGGCCGCGTCCAGGATCTCTGCAGTCGTGCCGACCCGCTTGATGCGGTCGCCCGCGATGGCCACGGCCTCGGCCTCGGGCCGCGCAGGGTCGCCCGTCCAGATCCGGCCGTTCACGAGCGCCAGCGTGGCCGGGCCGTCCGGCGTTTGCGCCGGACCGGCCGCGTCTCTGGCAACGCTGCCTTCTCGATCCATCGGGCCTCCGTGACAGGCCGACACCGCACCGAACCCGCAGCCGGCGGCCAGCACGGCCACGAGCAGCAGCGATGGCATCCTGAACACGCCCTCTACTGTACCTCCACTGGCTACGCCTGACCTGAAGGATGGGCTGTCAGTCCCCTTGAAGCGTGGTGACTTGGACGGGTCCCGGAGCGCGGCTGGTGGGCTGCTCTCTGCTCTCAGAGGGCCTCGACTCCGGTGGCTTTCCCCTTTCCCCCTTCCCATTTCCCCTGCAGGATGCGGTTAGAGCATCCTGCTATGCTGTGGCCCCGTGATCATCGACAGGCTGACCGACCGGGCGCTGGACGCGGGGCTTCCGGCGGACCTCCGCCGCGTCCTGACGTACCTTCGCACGACCGATCTCGCCGGGCTCCCCGTGGGTCGTCACCCCATCGAGGGAGACCGAATCTTCGCGCTGGTCCAGGACTACACGACCCGTCCTCCGGACGAGTGCGTCTGGGAAGCCCACCGCCGGCACATCGACGTGCAGTACGTCGTTCGCGGCGTCGAGCGCATCGGCTGGGTGCCGCTGGCGCACGCCGTGGAGCGCCGGGCCTACGACCCGGAGCGCGACGTCGCGCTCTTCGATCCGGGTCGCGACTACGTCACGGTGCGCGCCGGCATGTTCGCCATCTTCACGCCGCACGACGTGCACTCGCCGTCGGTCGCCGCGGGTGAGCCGGCGCCGGTGAGGAAGGTGGTCGTGAAGGTCGTCGCGACGAAGACGTAGGCCCGCGACAGGCAGAACCGCAACCCGTTCGCCAGCGCATGCTCACTGACAGCCCTCGTTACAAATGGTGGGTGGTCCTGATGCTCTGGGCGATCTGCGTGTGCAACTACGCCGATCGGCAGGCCATCTTCTCGGTCTTCCCGCTCCTCGAGCGCGAAATGCAGCTGACGCCCGTGCAGCTCGGGCTGCTCGGCTCGGCGTTCGCCTGGGTCTACGGCCTCGCGGCGCCGCTGGCCGGGATGGTCGTCGACCGCGTGAAGCGCAAGACGGCCATCCTGGGCGGCCTGCACGCCTGGAGCGTCATCTGCCTCGCCACGGCGCTCTCGCGCAACTTCCGGCACCTGTTCTTCTTCCGGGCCGCCGAGGGCCTCGGCGAAACCTTCTACTTCCCCGCCTCGATGGCCCTCATCAGCGACTACCACGGCCGCGACACGCGCTCGCGGGCGATGGGCCTGCACCAGACGAGCGTGTACGTGGGCACGATCGGCGGCGGCTTCTTCGCGGGCCTGATCGGGCAGTACTACGGGTGGCGCCTGTCGTTCATCGTGTTCGGCGCGCTCGGCATCCTCCTCGGTTTCGCGCTGCACGGCCTGCTCGTCGAACCTCCGAGGGGCGCGTCCGAGGGGGCCGCGGCCCGAGCGGTGGAGGCGCGCGGCCTCTCGCTGCCGGCGTTCCTGCGGCTGCTGGCGCGCACGCCTACGCTGCTGTGCCTCATGGGCGCCTTCATGTGCGCCAATTTCGTCGCGGTCGTGCTGCTGTCGTGGATGCCGAAGTTCCTCTACGACAAGTTCAACATGGGGCTCGCGATGGCCGGCCTGACGGCCACCGTGTTCGTCCAGCTCGCGAGCATGGCCGGCGCGCCGCTGGGCGGCTGGCTCGCGGACGCGTGGCGCCGGCGCTCGCCTCGCGGCCGCCTCGCGGTCCAGACGATCGGCGTGCTGGGCGGCGCCCCATTCGTCGTCCTCTGCGCCACGACGTCGTCTGTCGGCGTGCTCATCGCCGCGCTGACCGCATGGGGCTTCTTCAAAGGGCTCTACGACGCCAACATCTTCGCGTCGGTCTTCGACGTGGTCGGGCCCGAGGCGCGCGGGACGGCTGCGGGATTCATGAACGCGGTCGGCTGGCTCGGGGGCGGCGGCTCTGCCCCGCTCGTCATCGGGATCATCGCGCAGCGCGAGAGCCTGGGGCTGGCAATCGCGCTGGCGTCCACCGTCTACCTCGCCGCGGCGGCGCTGCTCATCGCCGGCATCCTCTTCTTCGTCGCCCGCGATGTGCGGCGTCTCCAGAGCGGGTGGGGCGCTGAAGCGACACTACCCTCCGCCTGAAGGCGGAAGCCGCGAATTCTTCCGCCTGAAGGCGGAAGCTACGCATTCTTCCGCCTGAAGGCGGAAGTTCAGGCGTCGAGCGCGCGCGGGAGCCAGCCCGTGAACCACTCCCGGAACTCGCGGATCTGCCGCTCCCTTCCGGCGCTGAGCGGCAACGGCAGCGGTCCGGTGTCAAATCCGCGGCAGGCGAGGCCGGCGCGGATGCCCCAGGGCGCGGGGAACGGCGTGATACGGGCGACGAGCTCGTCCACCCGCTGCTGCAGCCGGACCGCTCGATCCAGATCGCCGCGCGCGAAGCTCCGGGTGACGCCCACGAGCAGCTCGGGGCAGAAACAGGCGATCCCCGAAATGGCGCCGTTCCAGCCCGCCGCGAGTCCGAGATGCAGCAGCCGGTCGTCGCCCACGAGCAGCGTCCAGGGCCGGCTCCCACGCGCTTCGGCGAAGGCCGGGAGGTTCGCAGCCCGGCCGCTGCTGTCTTTCAATCCGACGATGAACTCCTCGCGGCTCATCAGCGCCACGGCTGTCTCTGGCGCCAGCCCGTTGGTGAAGTCCGGCAGGTCGTAGAGCAAACAGGGCATGCGCGCGGCCCGGCTCACGTGCGCGCAGTACGCGTGCAGGTCCTCCTGCCCGTACCGGAAGAACATCGGCATGGGCACCAGCAGCGCCCGGCTTCCCACTGCCTCGGCCGCGCGCGCCAGGTGGAGAGTTCGCCTGACGTTGGAGGCCCCGACGCCGACCAGCAGCCGGTCTCCCCCGCCGAGCCGCCCGGCCGCGCGCTCGATGAGGCGCGCGCGCTCGGCCGCGTCGAAATGCGGATACTCGCTGGTCGCGCCGCCCACGCACAGGCCGTCCACGCCCGCATCGACGAGGAAGTCGACCACCCGATCGAACGTGTCGATGTCCGGACTGCCGTCCTCCCGCACGGGAGTGGCCACCGCGGCGAACAGCTCGGGCGCGGGCATCAGAACCGCCGCATCGGTGAGCGCGTCATCTGGGCACGATGTCGATCTGGAGCTGCGCGTCCGCCGCGGACACGTAGGTCGCCTCGAGGCCGAGCTCCTGCCGGACGATGTTGCAGCCCTGCGCAATCGAGCTGGCCTTGTAGAAGGCAATCTCGCGGTTGCAGCCCTGCCGGCCAAAACCGCAGTCGCTCGACACGATCAGCTGCTCGGGGGCGATGTACTCCAGGGCCTTCCGGATCGCCGCCGCGACGTCTTCCGGACGATCCGCCTGCAGTGTCCTGTGGCTCACCGCGCCGATGCAGATCTTCTTGGGCAGCTTCCCCTTCAACGCGCCGAACAGCTCGATCTCGCGGAAGTCCCGGTCGCGCGTCTCGATCGTCCAGACGTCGCCGCGGAGCTCGTTCAGGTACAGCTCGAACGAGGCCCGGTAGCTCGTGTCCTCCATCACCCGCTGCATGTTCGGGTTGCCCCAGCACGTGTGGATCCAGATCTCCACGTCGTCGAGCCCCTGGACCTCGCGGTTGTAGCACTCCACCATGAACTTCACGCGCTCGTGCGCCGCGCCGAACGTGTTGGCCATGAAGTGCAGCGTCGGCTCCTCGATCTGGATGCACCGGCACCCGGCCTCGCGCAGCGCGAGGAGCTCTGTGTTCATCGCGACCGCCATGTCCCACAGCACCTCGCGGCTGTCCTTGTACTTCGGCGTGTGGATGTCGAGGAACAGGCCCATCACCTGCGAGCAGCAGGTGCCGAAGCGGACCGGCTTGCGCGTCCTGCTCTGGGCGATGCGCCAGATCTTCGGATAGTCCAGCGGCCGGTGGCGGATGTGATCCACGACGCGCGGCCAGCGCCACCCCGTGTAGATCTCGTTCAGGAGCGTGCCGGGGGGATACCGCAGCCAGGCGCTCCGCGTGGATTCGGACTGCAGGTAGTCCCCCTCGAAGCCCGTCCAGCGCTGCAGCGGGTAGTGGTGCCAGCTGCGTCCGGCGAAGTCCTCGTCGCAGTGGAAGTCGCCGTGCGTCAGGATGTCGAGCCCGGCGCGCTCCTCGTCGCTGATGACCACGGCCAGCGCGTCCTGGAATTTCTCGCGGAAGCGGACGTCCATCATGCAGGTGTCGAGCCCCCGCCCCCACATGCTGTCGTCGAACCAGCGGGGCCGCGGCCAGGAGCCGGTCACGGTGGCCGGCAGAATCAGGTCCTTCGTCACGGTGTAGGCCATGTCGGGTCACCAGGTGAGGTGAACGGGCTGCCCGGCGCGCGCGGCCTCGTACGCCGCCATTGCCACGCCGAAGGCCCGTCTCGCGTCGCGGATCGTGGCCGCGGGGGTCGTGCCCTGATCCAGGCAGTCGATCAGATGGCTGAGCGGAAACGGCGTGGGCGGACCGTATGGCGCCTGCGATTCGCGCTCGAACACCCAGTCGCGCGCGCCGGCCGCCAGCACTGCCCGGCCCGGCACGCGGAACGCCTGCTCGATGATCTCGCCGCGGCGTCCGATGAGCTCCGTCCGGAGGACGGCGTTCTGCTTCGGGGAGGGCCCGGTCTTCCTCGGCGCCGCAATCGTCCACGAGGCCTCGAGCGTGGCGAGGAGCCCGTTGGCAAACGTGAGGGTCGCCATGCCCCAGTCCTCGACCGCCAGCTCGGTGTGCACGAGGTTCGCCATGCGGGCCTCGACGCGGACGACCTCGCTCCCCGACAACCAGCGCAGGAAGTCGATCGCGTAGATGCCTTCGTCGATGAAGGCGCCGCCGGGTACGTGCCGCGGGTCGGCGAACCAGCCAGGACGACCGGATGCGTACCAGTCCTCGGCGATCGACCACCGGCTCGTCTGGTGCGCCACCACGAGATCGCCGATCTCGCCGGCATCTAACCGCGCCTTCAGCTCGGCGCTCCGCACCCGCATGCTGCCCTCGAACGGCACGCAGACGACCCCGGACGCCTCGACTGCGGCCACCATGGCGTCGGCCTGCTCCAGCGTCATCGCCATCGGCTTTCCGAGCACCATGTGCTTGCCGGCCCCGGCCGCCTGGATGGCCAACTCGGGCAGCTCCGACACGGGCGCCGAGAGGTGGACGATGTCGATGTCCTCGCGGGCGAGGAGCTGGAAGTAGTCGGCGTACGCGGGGACGTGAAAGGTCTGCGCGAAGGCCTCGAGCTGAGCCGGATCGTGCCAGGCTACGCCCGCCAGCTCCGCCCGCGGATACTCGGACATCGCCCGCGCGAGCCCGTAGGCGGAGTACCAATGCCCGAGGCCCAGGATGCCCACGCGCCACCTGCGCCCGGTCAACGCCGCCATCCGTGTCTGGATTCACCGACGAGCATGGGACAAGGAGGACAATCGTGCCACGTACAGCGGTGGCCAAGTCAACCGTGTCTATCGCGGAATCGGCAATATCACGACACGAAATAGCCGTTTCTCGACCGTGCCTGGACGCGGCCGCGGCGGACGCGCACGGTCAGCTCGTGCCACCCGCGGGTTTCGGCGGCATGAATCGCGAGCACGTACTGGTGACGCAGCTCGGTGAGGATGTTCCGGGTGGCGGCGCTCAACTGGGCGATGGTGGCGGCCTCGGCGGCCAGCCCGCCGGTCCGCGTCGCGAGCTCGTGAAGCGTGACCATCGGGGCGGCGGCCCGCGCCGCAGTCATCACCCGGTCTTCAGCCGTCGACCCGCCGACCGAGAGCACGTAGAGCGGCATGTCCACCGCGGCCGCGGCGCTGGCAGCCTCCTGCGGCGTCACTGCGCTCGCCGTGTCGATGCCGTCGGTCACCAGCAGCACGCCGCGGGCACGCGGGGCATCGTCCACGATCGTCCGGACGGTTGCGACGATGGCGTCGTACAGGGAAGTCGCGCCGAACGGCTCGACGCTCATCACGGCCGTGCGGAGGACGTGCGGATCGCGGGTAAACGGCGTCAGGCGACGTATCCCGGAGTCGAAGCTGAAGACGCTGGCCGCGTCGCGATCCGTGAACCCGGCCAGCAGCAGCTCGGTGGCCAGGCGCGATCGCTGGCGCCGGTCGGCGAAGACCATGCTGCCGCTGCTGTCGACGAGGAGCGCGAGCCTGGCGTCGTTGTCCGTGCCGCGCTCGAACTGCACGATCGGCCGTGCCGCCCCCTGGTCGAGGATTTCGAAGTCGGCGGCGTCGAGGTCGGTGACGAGACGGCCGTTGGCATCCTTGACGACCACGGCCACCGGGACCACATCGAGCGACGAGCGGAACAGCGCGCGCTGCCCCTCGGACTGCGCGGTCAGGGTGACCGCGCCCGCCAGCGGCAGGATGACGAGCAGGCTGCGGAAGAACACCTTCGGTCTCCCTGATTACAGATTTGTTGCCGGCCGGGGACGCGGCTGCCGCGCAAACGTGAGCAATCTCCGGCAAACCTGCGTCGCGGGTGAAGGACCTGAAGCATGTTCCGGACCGGGTTGCCCCACGCGCGTGATTCGGCTGCGGTCAGGTTGGGATAAGCTCTGCGCCCGTGCCGACGCCGCTCCCTCCCGGGCTCCTGCTGCTCGCTGCCGCCGCAGGCGTGGCCCTGGTCGTGATCCTCGTCACCTGGGTGCGGCTGCCGGCCTTCCTCGCGCTGGCGCTCGCGTCCGTCTTCGTCGGCGTTGCCGCCCGGATGCCGCTGTCGGAGATCCCCCGGGCGTTCCAGCAGGGTGTCGGGGACACGCTCGGGTTCATCGCGATGGTGATTGCCCTCGGCACGGTGATCGGCAAGCTGCTGGCGGAATCCGGGGGCGCGCTCGTCGTCTCCGGCACGCTCGTCCGGATCCTCGGCGAGCGGCGCCTGGACTGGGCGATGATGCTCTCGGGGTTCATCATCGGGCTGCCCGTCTTCTTTCAGGTCGGCCTGGTACTGCTCGCGCCGGTCCTCTTCACGCTCACCCGTCAGACCGGAACTTCGCTGGTACGACTGGGGGTCCCGCTGGTGGCAGGCCTCTCGGCGGCACACGGGCTCGTGCCGCCGCACCCGGGTCCGCTGGCGGCGATCGAGCGGCTCGGCGCCGACACCGGGCGCACGCTCCTCTACTCGATCATCGTCGCCCTTCCTCTCGCGATTGCGGCGGGGCCGGTCTTCGGCCGGATGATCAGTAGGCGCGTGCACGCGGAACCCGGCGCGATGGCCGACCAGCTTTCCGGAACCACGACTGCGGCGCGAAGCCCCTCGCTCGGCGTGGCGCTCGCCACGATCCTCCTTCCGGTGCTCGTGATGATGCTGGCGGCGCTGGCGCAGACCGTTCTGGCGGACGGCACCGCACGGCGGGTCCTGGTGCTCGCGGGTAGCCCCCTCGTCGCCATGCTGCTGGCGACGCTGCTGGCGCTCTACACGTTCGGGGTGGCCTGCGGGTTCGACAGAGCCCGCCTGCTGCGCTTCGCCGAGGACGCACTGCCGCCGGTCGCGAGCGTGCTGCTCGTCGTCGGCGCCGGCGGCGGTTTCGGCCGTATCCTGGACGCGGCGGGAGTGGATTCTGCCATCGCGGAGGCAATGAGCGGGATGGCGCTGTCCCCGCTGGCGCTCGGGTGGCTCATGGCCGCGCTGCTGCGCCTATCGGTCGGTTCGGCCACCGTCGCGTGCGTGACGGCCGCCAGCATCATGGCGCCGCTTGGCGCCTCGATGCCCCAGGTGAGCCGCGAGCTGATGGTCCTCGCGATCGGCGCCGGCTCGCTCATCGCGTCCCACGTCAACGACGGCGGGTTCTGGCTGGTCAAGGAGTACCTGAACCTGGGCGTGGGCCAGACGGTCGCGACCTGGACGGTGCTCGAGACGATCATCTCGGTGCTGGGCCTGATCCTCGTTCTTCTCCTCGGGCTGGTCGTGAGTTGACCCATGCTGATCGTGGATGCGCACCTGGACCTCGCGATGAACGCCCTCGAGTGGAACCGGGACCTCACCCGCCCGACCGCCGAAATCCGACACCGCGAGCGGGACATGACCGACAAGCCGGACCGCGGGCACGGGACGGTCTCGTTTCCGGAGATGCGCCGCGGAGGCGTCGGCCTGTGCGTGGCGACGCAGATCGCCCGCTTCGTCGCGGAGGGCAACCCGCTCCCGGGCTGGCATTCGCCGGAGCAGGCCTGGGCGACGACCCAGGGACAGCTTGCCTGGTACGACGCCATGGAAGAGCGGGGCGAGCTGACGCAGATCCGCGATCGCGCGATGCTCGACGCGCACGTCTCGCGATGGGAGGGTGGACAGCCTGGCCATGCGCCAATCGGATACGTGCTGAGCCTGGAAGGCGCCGACTCCATCGTCACGCTCCGGCACCTGGAGCGCGCGTACAGGCGGGGGCTGAGGGCGGTCGGCCCGGCGCACTACGGGCCCGGCGTCTACGCTCAGGGCACGAACGCGCACGGCGACCTGGGCGCGCCCGGCCGCGAGCTGCTGCGGGAAATGGAGCGGCTCGGAATCGTCCTCGACGTCACCCACCTCTGCGACGAGAGCCTCCGTGACGCGCTCGATCACTTCAACGGCCCGGTGTGGGCGAGCCACTCCAACTGCCGGGCGCTCGTGCCCCACGGGCGTCAGTTTTCGGACGACCAGCTCCGCGAGCTGATCCGGCGCGATGCCGTGATCGGTGCGGCATTCGATGCGTGGATGCTCGTGCCCGACTGGGTCCGCGGCACCTCGACCCCCGGCGCCGCGGGGCTGACGCTCGAGGCTGTCGCCGACCACATCGATCACGTCTGCGAGCTCGCCGGCACGGCGCGCCACTGCATGATCGGCTCGGATCTCGACGGGGCGTTCGGCACCGAGCAGTGCCCGTCGGACGTCGGGACGATCGCGGACCTGGCGAAGCTGCTCGAACGCCTGGCGGCACGGGGATACAGCGCCGAGGACATTGCCGGGATCGCGCACGGAAACTTCCTGCGCTTCCTGCGGTCCGCCTGGAGCTGAGCCGCTCCGGTCTCAGGGCCGGAGTTTCCGCATGAAGCCGGAAAGCTCGCCTTCACGTGGGCGACGCCACTGGAGGGCGCGACCCGACCGCCGGGCCACCGCTTCAAACGCGCGACAGCCCCTGAACGGCGCGCTCCCCCGGCGCAGGCGGCGGCGGACCGGTGCCCGGGACCCGCCCCGCCGCCTGGTGTGCCGGCAGGCGGACGACGAACTCGGTGCCGCATCCCGGCTCGCTCGTGCACGCGATCGCGCCGTGGTGCGCGTCGACAATCCACTTCGCGATTGCCAGCCCCAGCCCGGCCCCTCCCGGCTCGCACGTGCGCGCCGAAGTACACCGGTAAAAGCGGTCGAAGATTCGCGGCAGGTCGTCGGCCTCGATCCCGATCCCGCGGTCGGTCACCCGCACCGTGGCTTCGTTGCCTTCGAGCGTCAGGGCGACGCGAACGAGACCGTCCGGCGGGCTGTACACCACGGCGTTGAGCACGAGGTTCGTCACGAGCTGGAGGAGGCGCTCGGAGTCTCCCTCGACGGTCACGGGCATCATCGCGCTTTCGACCCGGACGCACCGGTCGAGGCTCAACTGGCGCAGCGATTCGACGGCCTGGTCGATGACGAGATCCAGCCGGACGCGCTCCCGGCTCACCGACAGCTCGCCGCTGTCGGCTCGGGCCAGTATCAACAGGCTCTGAACCAGGCCGCGCATGCGCGCCGCGACGCGGCTGCATGCCTCGAGCGCCTCCCGGTACTCCGCGGCGGATCGCTCCCGCATCAGCACCCAGTCCACTTCAGCCGAGAGCATCGCGACCGGCGTGCGGAGCTCGTGCGACGCGTCGGCGGTGAAGCGGCTCTGGCGCTCGAGGGCCTCGTGCAGGCGGTCGAACGCGAGGTTCAGCGCGTCCGCGACCTGCCCGAGCTCGCTCTCCGTGCGGTCGACGGCGACTCTGGCGCTCAGCTCGCCGCCGGCCATACGCCTGGCCGTCTCGCTGATGCGCTGCACGGGGGCCAGCGCCCGACTGGCCACGAGCCACGCACAAAGCAGCGCCAGCGCCATGGCGCCCGTGCCGGCAAGCGCCATCGTCCCCGCCAGCGACCAGAGCTCCTCGCGGACGTCGTCGATCTGGCGCCCGACGAGGACCGTGAGCTCTCCGTCCCCCACGATGACCTCGCGACTGGCGCCGCGTGTCCGCGCACCGGAGACGGGCGCTGCCGGGAGGCCGAGGTCGGGCCGGGACTGATCCACCAGGCGGCCCCGGATGGTCCAGACCGCGTAATACGTCCGCGGGCGTGCCTGCTGGAAGTAGGCGGTCGCATCGGAGGGCAGCTCGACGTCGAACGCCCCGCCTGGCCGCGCCCGGACAGCACCCGAGACGCGGCGCGCCTGGACGCGCAGCTCGGCGTCGACGGCCGACACCCGCGACTGCCAGGTGACCCAGCACACGGCCACGCCGACCGTCGCGAGCACCAGCAGGCTCGTGCCGACATACCAGGCGAGCAGCCGGGTGCGAAGCGATCGGACGGCGCGTTCAGCCATCGATGATGTAGCCGTGGCCGCGCCGTGTCTGGATCACGTCACGCCCCAGCTTGCGGCGCAGCGAGGCGATGTGCACGTCGATCACGTTCGACAGCGTGTCCTCGTGCTCGTCGTACACGTGATCGTAGATGGCCGAGCGCGTGACCAGACTGCCCTTCCGCCGCGCCAGGAGCTCGAGAATGGCGTATTCCCGCGCCGTGAGCTCGACGACTGCTCCGTCGCGGCGTACGACGCGGGCGCTCGTGTCCAGCACGACGGCGCCGGCCGTCAGCTCCGGCCGTGGATCGGAGGACGCGCGGCGGATGAGCGCGCGCACACGTGCGAGCAGCTCGCCGAGCGCGAACGGCTTGGTGAGGTAGTCGTCCGCCCCGGCGTTCAACCCGCGAACCTTGTCCTCGAGGCCGTCCCGCGCGGTGAGCATCAGAACGGGCATGCGGCCGCCGCGCGCGCGCAGCTCCGCCAGCACCCCGAAGCCATCGCCCCCCGGCAGCCGCACGTCGAGCACGATCGTGTCGTATGCGACGAACGAGGCCTTGAGCAGCGCGTCGGCGCCGGTGCCCGCCACGTCGACGGCATACCCGTCCTCGCCGAACGCCCGGCCGAGCGTTCGAGCCAGGTCGGGCTCATCTTCCACGATGAGAATCCGCATTCCCTGACCTCGGATCCAGGCGGAGATCGTCGAAGTGCACGGTGGCATCAGCGGCGCACCAGACGCCGACGGATCCCCGGTCTTCGAACGTGCGATCGCGGGCGCGCAGCACGCGAATGCCGCCGAGATACACCCGGATGTTCTCGGATTCCTGGACGGCCTTCAACGTGTGCCAGGCGCTCCGGTCGAGCTCGAGATCGTCCTCCCCCTCGATGCGCACGCGGTTCCCTTTCACGACGCGGTACAGGCCGATGTCCTGCCGGTCGAGGTCGAGCCGCGCCAGGTAATAGTTATCGGGATCCTGCACCTTCCACACGACACCCGCCGACCTCGTCCCGGCCGCCATCCGGATCCGCACCGACACGCTGACGCGCCCGCGCGGCGCGCCTTCGAGAACAGCCAGCGCGAACCCCGCGCGGCCCCCGGGATCTCCCGGGTGAGCCAGGAAGCTGTTGCCGGCATCCCGCTGCACGGTCCAGGCGACCGGCGACGCGCGCCGGACGACGTGGAACGTGAAGCCGGGCGGCGGCCGGCCCGGCGGGTCGTCTTCGAACGTGCGGCTGGCGGCCGACTGGCCCGCCGCGGACGCAGCGAGCGTCAGGGCGACGGAGAGGGACACGGCCGGACGCGCTCGCGGGACCCACGGCACAGCGAGCGGATTGTAGCCGCAGACGTCGGCCTTCATGCTCCCTTCATGTAGCGTCGTGCCAGAATGCCCGCCGCATGCCTTCACCTCGTCGGGCTCGCGCTCGCGCCCTTGCCGTGGCGCTCTCGCTCATGGTGCCGGGCCTGTTCCTGCCGGGCGGGCTCGTGTCGGCCGCGCAGGCGCCGCCGGCGCAACTGAAGGTGTTCCTCGACTGCGAGAGCTGCTTTGCGGAGTTCCTGCAGTCCGAGGTCGTATTCGTGGACTACGTCCGGGATCGGACGGAAGCGGAGGTCCACGTGCTCGTCACCAGGGCTGAAACCGGAAGCGGCGGGCTGGAGCACACCCTCGCGTTCATCGGCCGCGGGCCGTACCTCGGCGTGGACGAGACGCTCAGAACCGTCACGACGAGCTCCGATACCGACGACATCGTCAGGCGCCAGCTCGCCAATGCGCTTCGTGCCGGGCTGCTGCGATACCTGACGAGGGCCGGAGTCCCGCCGCAGCTGGCCGTCGACGTGAGACTCGGGTCGGAGGACCGGCGGCCCGCCGTCGCCGGAGACCGATGGCGCAACTGGGTCTTCAGCCTGCGGGGCTCGGCGTCGTTCGAGGGGGAGGAATCGACCAGCGAACGGCAGCTCGGCGTCAGCGTCAGCGCCGATCGCATCACGCCGGACTGGAAGATCACGTTTGGGGGGGAGCTCGATCACGAGCGCGAGGAGTTCGACCTCGACGAAGAGGATCCCGTGAAGGTGAGCCGGCGCGAGCGCGAGTTCCGCTGGCTGGTCGTGAAGGCCCTCGGCGAGCACTGGTCCGTCGGCGCCGAGGGCGAGATCGAATCGTCCACGTTCGACAACGTCGAGCTGGGCATCGAGGCGGCGCCCGCCATCGAGTTCAATGTCTTCCCCTACTCGCAATACACGAGGCGGCAGCTGCGGGCCCAGTATGCCGTCGGCATCGCTCACTTCGACTATTACGAAGAAACGTTGTACGGGAAGCTGGAGGAGACGCTGCCGCGCCACGAGGCCTCGCTGACCTTCGAGCAGGCGGAGCGTTTCGGATCGCTCGAGGCCCGCCTCGAATGGTCGCAGTTCCTGCACGATCCCGGCAAATCGCGTCTCGAGGCGGAAGGCCGGGTCTCCGTCCGGCTGGCGCGGGGGCTGTCGGTGGCGGGGGAGGTGAACGCCTCGCGGATCCGGGATCAGCTGTCGCTTCCGGCACGCGGCGCGACGGACGAAGAAATCCTGCTCCGGCTGCGCCAGCTCGAGAGCGGCTACGAATACAACGTGGGCTTCAGCCTCACGTACACCTTCGGCTCGATCTTCAGCAGCGTCGTCAACCCGCGGTTCGGCCGGTAGCCGGTTGCGCCCGGCCGGTCCGGCCGGCTTCGCCCCGGCCTTCGCCCCGGCTGCCGTGCCGCCGCACCCTCTTCACCACCAGGCGGGGGGGTACCCGGGCCATCCCGGGTGCCTCTTCCCTCTGCTGCGCCTCCCCTCGTGTGCCCCGCCTCTGTTGAGCGTCTCCCCCCTTGACAGGAGAATCGAGGTGGAGTCCCCTAATGGGGCCCCGCGTCAGGCACAGCGGTTTCCAGTGATTACTGGATAGCGGACACCGGACCGCCGGGCCGGGGCCGGGGGCAAGGAGGGAGGAGAACGATGCGTGCCCATGCACGGACGACGTTTCGGGAGGCCGTGTTCCGCGCTGCGTGTGCGGCAGCGGCCGTCCTCGGGCTGATCACCGCGACTCCGGCGGACGTCAGGGGCCAGGCCGT
>DASPFV010000273.1:0-21147 GCA_035620975.1 Vicinamibacterales bacterium | reverse complement strand
CGGCGACCTTCCGCGCGTACTCGAGCGCCATCCTGCTCTGGCCGGATGCGGTCGCACCCATCCAGACGAAGTGGATGTTGTGCGGGTAGTACCCCAGCGGATACAGGCCCTGCGCCCGGCACTGCGTGATGTAGTCCTCGTCGGCCTTGACCGCCAGCAGGTTCGTCGACACGACGTCGGCGTGCCGTCCGACGCGCATGTAGATGTGCGACGGCATGTGGACGACATGGCCGGCGCCGGGCATCAGGGGCAGCAGCCGATCCGCCTCGGCCTCCGCGCGCTCCGGTGTGTCGGTCGGCTCCCAGAGGTGGATCCAGTAGTGGAGCGCCCCCGGGTGATTCGGGTTGCCTGCGAGGACCTGCTCGAGCATCTTCTGGACCTCGCGCGTTTCCTCGTACGGCACGCCATCCCGTGACCAGTAATTCCACGGACGGAGATCCATGAGCGACTCGGCGTAGATCGTCTTCGCGTCGAGATCGTCGGGATAGAGCAGGACGACGCGCCGCATGGCGTCGGCGAAGGCGCGGTCGTTCGCGCGGCGATCCTCCGTCCTGCCCGTGTAGCGTGTCGCCAGGGCGTCGATGTAGGCCTGCTCCCGCGGGGTGACCTTCGACTTGAGCGCCACGGCCTTCTGCACCAGCTCGAGGGCCTTTGGTTCGTCCTCGGCCGGCATCGCCGCGTTGATGTTGGGCCCGAGCACCAGCGACTGGCCCCAGTAGGCCATCGCGCACTCGGGATCGAGGCGGGCCGCCTCGGCGAACGAGCGCGCGGCTTCAGCGTGGTTGAATGCGTACGCGAGGTTCACGCCCTGGTTGACGAAGAGCTGCGCCCGCTCGGCCCTGGTGGTCACCGGGAACGTGTGCCCCCCCAGGTTCTGCAGCCGGGGAGCGACGGGTTGCCCGGGCGCGGGGGCCTGCTCGAAGCCCGCCGGCTTCTCGTAGTGAACGTGGTTCGGGGCGGCGGTCTGCGCGTGTATGCTGGCGGCGAAGAGCGGCAGGCCGGTCAGGAGCGCGACCAGCCCGGAGATTCGAACGAGTTGCATGAAAGGTTCCTCCAGGCGCACGATACGAAAATCGGGGCGCGACAGTCCTGAGGATCCGGTTAGCTTCCGGTCACCATTTGTACACGTCCATGCCTCAGCCGCACGGGAATTCGGGTTGCAGCCGTGCGGGAAGGCCCGGGCGGTCGCTGGCGATCACATTGCTGGCGGCGGCGTTCCTGCTGCGGGCCGTCAGCGGCGCACCCGCCCAGCCACAGACGACCTGCCCGCTGCCCGAAGCCGATGCACGCTGGCTGCAGCGTGCGCTCGATGCATGGGATGTCGTCCGCCGCGACTTCCTCCGGCTCGAGGATCGCCGCCTCCCGTGGATTGTGCTCTTCGACGCGGCCTGTACCTGGCATCTTGCAGCCGAGGAACGGCTGCTCCGTGCGGTCGTGTCCGTCGGCGCACCGGTCAGCTTCGGAGGGGTGCCGCTGGAGGTGCTGGGGCAGCGTCACCACGGGAAGATCCTGCTGCCGAACCGGCAGGAAGTGCCGCCGGCGGTCAAGGCCAGTACAGCCCTGTATCGCAGCGGACGGGCGCCGTTTCTCGTCATGGCGCTGCCCGGCGTGTGGCGGCAGGCGCCGGAGCACCGTCGCCGTCCGCGCCTGGAGGACTATCTGGTCGGCGTCATGGTTCACGAGATGACGCACACGCGTCACCTCGTGGACGCCAATGTCCGGCTCCGGGAGCTGATCCGGCACACAGGCCTGCCGGCCGGCCTGAACGATGACGTGATCCAGATGGAATTCCGACGGACGAGAGGCTTCGAGGCCGCCATCGAGCGCGAGCGAGACCTCCTCTACCAGGCGGCGTCGGAGACCGATCCGGCCCGCCAGGCGACCACGGTATTCCGGGCGCTCCAGCTCGTCCGCGAGCGGCACGCCCGCTATTTCTCGGAGTCCAGGCGCGGTTACCGCGATGTCGAAGCCGTGTTCCTGACCCTGGAAGGCACCGCGCAGTGGGCGGCCTACCGGTTCATGGCTTCGCTGGCGGCGACTCCAGGGTCGGAGGCCGCGCTCAGGCTCGTGCGCGACAACCGGCGGTACTGGTCGCAGGACCTCGGCCTCGCAGTGTTCCTGGTGATCGACTCGCTGGTCCCGGGCTGGCAATCGCAGGTCTTCTCGCCGACGCCGCCGTCCCCCTTCGATCTGCTGGACGAGGCGGTTTCGGCGTCGGGCTCCCGGGATCCGGCGTTCGGCTTGCAGCCGCGGCCTCCGGCGTCGCGCTGAGCGACTCCTGGTGCGAGGCTCCCGACGCCGGACAGGCTCGCCGCGACCAGCGGAGTGCGAGCCGCGTCGCGAGCCGCCCGACTGTCCTCCGGGTCAGACAGGCGTTGTGCACGCCGGGGGACGTCGGGCGCACGTCTCGACCGACAGCGATTGCACCGGCGGGCGTACTGGCATGGCACTGGCCTTGCTGAGATTGAAGGCCACTTGCACGGGAGGGTCCGTCCGTGACTCGTCGTTCGCGTCTCCTCGTCCTGCTGGCGATCTGCTTCACAGCCGGCATGCTCTGGCCATCCGAGCTGATCGCACAGGGGCGGTCGCGAGGTGCGGCCGTTCGATCGGGAACCGCCGTTCCCCGGCACGTCGCGCCCAGGCCGTATCACCGCCCGTACTACTATCCCCGGTACTCCGGCTACTACTATCCCCGCTCTTACTACGGCTACTACGCGCCGTGGTACCGTCCGTATTACCCCTACTATCCCGGGTTCTCGTGGGGCTTCGGCGTCGGATGGTTCGGCTACGGTGGGGGGTACTGGGGTCCATGGGGATATCCGTACGCATATCCGTACGCATATCCGTACGGGTATCCGTACTATGGGTACTACGACAACACCGGCTCCGCCAGGCTCCAGATCACGCCGCGGAACGCGCAGGTCTACGTCGATGGCTACTTCGTCGGGCTCGTCGACGAGTTCGACGGCTCGTGGCAGCGGCTGCGCGTCGAGATCGGCGAACACGAGCTGCAGGTCTATCTCGACGGCCACCAGACGTTCACGCAGCGGGTGCTGTTCACGCGCGGACAGACGATCCGGCTTCAGCACGTGATGCAGCCGCTCGGTCCGGGGGAGAGCGCCGAAAAACCGTCACCGAATCCCGCTGCCGTGCGTCCGCCGGATCCGGGCCGCCCGCCGATGCCGTCTCCGCGCTATCGGCAGGACGATCGCTCCGAGTTCGGGACGATGTCGCTCCGGGTCAATCCACCGGACGCGGAGATTCTCGTCGACGGCGAGTCATGGGATCGGCCGGAGGGCGAGGACCGCTTCTCGATCGATCTGCCTGAAGGTCCGCACCAGGTCGAGGTCCGCAGGGAGGGCTATCGCCCCTACAGCAGGACGATCGAGGTCCGTCGCGGGCGCACCGTCACGCTCAACGTGAGCCTCAGCGGATCCTGACTCGCCTTCGGAAAGGGAAAGCGCTGTGATTCGAGCGCGTTCCCTTCCCATCCCCTGTTCCCATTCGGCCGGCCGTCGTGAGCGGCCTGTTAGAATGGGCCCGGCAACCGTATGACCGCCGGGACGTTCGGCCATTACGACGTCGTCGAGCTGCTCGGCTCGGGCGGCATGGGGGCCGTCTACCGCGCGCGGGACACCCGCCTGGACCGCGAGGTCGCCATCAAAGTGCTCCGGCCGGACGCCCGGTCGTGGACGGCCGAGGCCCGCGAGCGGTTGCTCAGAGAAGCGCGTGCGATCTCGTCGCTGAATCATCCTCACATCTGCGCGGTCCACGACATCGGCGAACGAGGGGGCGAGACGTTCATCGTAATGGAGCTCGTGTCCGGGACGCCGCTCGGGGACCGCGTTCCTCTGCACGGCCTGGATCCGGAGACCGCCGTGCGTTGGGGGGCTCAGCTGGCCGACGCCCTCGAGCACGCACATCAGCGCGGCGTGATCCACCGGGACATCAAGCCGTCGAACGTCGTGGTGATGCCGTCGGGTCAGGTGAAGCTCGTGGACTTCGGCGTGGCCGCGCGGGCACCGGCCGCCCCGTCGGACACGACTGTTCTCGCCACGGCGGCGGAGCACGCGGTTGCCGCAGCAGGGACGCCGCTCTACATGGCGCCCGAGGTCATCCGCGGCGCAGCTGCCGACGCGCGCAGCGACATCTGGTCTCTCGGCGTCCTGCTCCACGAGACGCTCTCGGGGACGCGGCCGTTCGAGGGGCCGTCGCGTGAGGACGTGACGACGGCGATACTGCGCGATGCGCCAACGCCGCTGCCTTCCCACGTGCCCTCCGAGATCGGAGCGATTGTCCGGAAGTGCCTCGCAAAGGATCCGGCCGCCAGGTATCAACGCGCCGGTGAGATTCGTGCCGCCCTCGAAGCGGTCCAGCCGCGAGCCAGCGCCGGCGTCCGCTGGCCTGTCGCCCCCGCCGCCATGCTGGCCGGGGTTCTGGCGCTGGGCGCGCTGGCGGCAGTATTCCTGCTGGCGTGGAACGGCCGTTCCGCCTGGTTCACCGCGCACAGCAGTCCGTCCAATGACGCCACCCCGGACGTGCGCGGGCTTGCGGTGCTGCCGTTGAGGAATCTGGGCGGAGACGACGGCCAGGATTTCTTCGCCGACGGCATGACCTCGGCCCTGATCACCGAGCTGGCCAAGGTCGAGTCCCTCAAGGTGATCTCGCACACCACGGCGATGCGCTACCGCGACCGGGCCGATCGGGCGCTGCCGCAGATAGGCGCCGAGCTGGGCGTCGATGCGGTCGTTGAGGGATCAGTCCTGCGCGCCGGCGATCGCGTCCGCATCAGCGTCGAGCTCGTGCACGCCGGATCGGATCGACACCTCTGGGCGGAGAGCTACGAGCGTCCCCTCCGCGACGTGCTCGCTCTCCAGGGGGATATCGCGCGGGCGGTCGTGGCTCAAATCCAGTCCCGCGTGATACAGCCCGCCGAGCGTGTGCTGCCGCACCGTACGGTGAACCCGGACGCTTACGAGTCGTACCTTCGAGGTGAGCTCAGCATCGCGCAAGGGAACCCGACCGGCGTCGATCGCGCGGTGGCTTACTACGAGCGGGCCATCGAGATCGATCCGTCGTTCGCGCCGGCCTACTCGGGACTCGCGGGAGCACGGTTCGCGCAGGAGTTCTGGGGCACCGCGCCCTTTCAGAGCAACGTGGGCGCAGTACGGGCCCACGTGGCCAGGGCGCTGGCCCTCGATCCGAACCTCGCGGACGCGCACGTCATGCGGGCGCGGCTCCTCCTCAACTACGACTGGGACTGGGCCGGAACCGAGGCGGCGTTGAAGGAGGCCATTCGGCTCTCGCCGGGGCACTCGTTCGCGTACGAGACGTACTGCTGGCTGCTCCTCGGGCAGGGGCGACGGGACGAGGCGCTTGCGGCGGCTCGGACCGCCGCCTCGCTCGATCCGCGTTCCGCCTATATGGTGTTCACGGAAGCGCGTGTGCTGCAGCGCGCCAGACACCTGGCGGAGGCGGAAGCCAGCTACAAACGAGCGCTCGAGCTCGATCCCGGGTTTCCCGCTGCGCTCGGCCAGCTCGCGGTGTTCTATGCGATGGAGGGACGACTGGCGGAAGCGCGGGAAGTGCTGGACCGCCGGGATCGGCTGCCGTCGGCGCGCCCGGCGCCCTGGGCGCGGGCCGTCCTCGAAGCTGCATCGGGCAACGAACGGGTGGCACGCGGGCTCGCGGGCAGGCTGTCGGCGAACAACCAGGCGCGGGTCTACGCCGTGCTCGACGACGCCGACGCGGCATTCGCGGCGCTGGAGCGCGCGATCGAGACCCGCAGCTTTAACGTCGCCCAATGGAGCGACCGCGAGTACGACAAGCTCCGGCCTGATCCCCGGTTCGCCCGTCTCGTCGCTCGGATGGGACTCGATCCCCGTCCGATCGTCGAGTGGGGCCGGTGGCCCGCCGGCCAGTGATCATCCGGGAGCCAGACAGACCCGGGCCGGCGGTCGCGCGCTCACCGGAACCGGGTCTCCCTCCCCGGGGCTGTCAAGCCGATACCGGCAGCCGGATCTCGAACAGCGCGCCGCGGTCCGGCGCGTTGGTCGCCGCAATCACGCCGCCATGGCGCTCGATGATGGCCCGGACGATTGACAGGCCGAGCCCGCTGCCTGAGGGGGTCTCGGTCGCGGCGCGGGACGCGTCGACCTTGTAGAACCGGTCGAACACGCGGGACAGGTGCTCGGGCGGGATGCCCGGTCCCGTGTCGCGGACGGTGATCGCAGTCCAGCCGCCGTCACGCACCGCGCGCAGCTCCACACGGCCGCCATCCGGCGTGTGCCTGAGCGCGTTCGCGGCCAGGTTCTGCAGCGCCTGCTCCAGCCGATGCGAGTCGCCCCGCACCGTCAGATCGGGCGGTTCGACGGCGGCCGTCATCTCGATCCGCCGCTCGCGAAGCGTCGGACCGTGGCGATCGCGTACCCGGCCGAAGAGGTCCTCCAGCCGGACGACTTCCACGGCCCACGCGCCGCCGCCCCCTTCGACCCGCGCGAGATCCAGCAGGTCACCAATCAGCGTTTCGAGCTTCTGTGTCTCCTCGCCGACAATCGCCAGGTATCGCAGCCTCGTCTCGTCGTCGAGCGTCAGCTCCGGCATGGCGAGTGTCTCCGTGTACCCGCGGATGGCCGCGAGCGGCGTCATCAGCTCGTGCGACACGTCGGCGAGGAGCTGGCGACGCGCCTGGTCCGAGGCGGCCAGCGCCAGCGCGCGTGCGCCGAGGTCGTCGGCCATTCTGTTGAACGTGCGGGCGAGCGAGCTGACCTCGTCGCCGCCGGTCTCCACGGCGCGCACGTCGGTGCGGCCTGCGCCGAGCGCCGCCGCGGCTTCTTCGAGGGCGTGCAGACGCTGTCGCGCGGGCCGGAAGATCACCAGCGCCATCACGGCGGCGCCCACGGTCAGCAATCCCACGGCAATCCAGGCGAGCAGCGGTCCGACCTCGCGCAGGGCGACGGTGAAGGGTGGCGGGTTCGCCGGCACGGCCGCCACGCCGACCTGCCGGCCTTCGACCACGATGGGGGCGAGCACGGCCAGACGGTCTCCGCGCAGCGACCCGCTGCGGCCGAAGTCGTCCCGATCCGACGGCCGCCCGCTTCCACGTCCCGGACCTGTGCCGCCGGGCGGAAAGTCGCCGCGGCCACGACCCCGCTGCCGCGCCGCGCGCGCGAAATTCGGCGGCAGCGCGTTCGGCCGATTCGATCCGGCCCGGCCGTCGTTCAGCATCACGAGGAACGGCTGGAACTCGCCCGAGAACCGTTCCCTCAGCCAGGGCTCGAGCTCGAGGCCCGGATTGCGCACGAGCTCGAACGACACCGCGTCGGCCACTTCGTTGGCCAGCTCCACGGCCGAGCGGGCGGATCGGAGCACCCGACCCGTGAGTACGAGGAACAGCGCGGCCTGCACGAGCAGCAGCACCGCGAGCAGCGCGATGAACCCGAAGGCGATGCGCCAGTAGAGGCTGCGATACCAGGTGAGCCTAGACATCGGCGAACTTGTAGCCCGTACCCCACACCGTGAGAATCAGCCGGGGCTCCTCCGGATCCGGTTCGATCTTCCGCCGGAGCCGCTTCACCAGCGTGTCGACGCTGCGCTCGGTGACGTGCGTCTCGCCGCCCCAGACTCGCTGTACCAGCGCCTCGCGGCTGAAGACGATCCCGCGGTTGCTCGCGAGCAGGTAGAGCAGGTCGAACTCGTGCGCGGTCAGGTCGATCTCGCGGCCGTCCGTGCGCGCCTGCCGCCGCGCCGGATCCACCGTCAGGCCCGCGGCGGTCACGGGCTCGGCGCTCTCGCCGCCGGCGCCAGCCAGCCTGGAGGCGCGCGGCCGCCGCAGCAGTGCCCGGACGCGGGCGACGAGCTCGCGTACGCCGAACGGCTTCGTCAGGTAATCGTCGGCGCCGCTCTCGAGCCCGAGCACCTTGTCCGACTCCTCCCGCCGGGCCGTCAGCATCAGGATCGGGACGTCGGCATTGAGGCGCTCGCGCCGGATCGCCCGACAGACGGTCACGCCGTCGAGCCCCGGCAGCATCAGGTCGAGCACGACGAGATCGAACGGCTCGCTTCGCGCGAGGCGCAGCCCCTCGTTGCCATCGGCGGCCGCCTCTACCGCGAGGCCTTCCAGCTTGAGGTGCAGCTCCACCAGATCGCGGATGTGGCGATCGTCCTCGACGACGAGCACACGCGCGCCGGACGCCGGGGCCTCCGCCGCCGGTGATGGCCGCTCCATGAGAGTGATTGTCGCTCAGCCGGGCAAACCCCTCCCGGATGTCACGTTTTCTTCACAGTTTCGCCATGGGCCCGACACGCTCCGCCCGTCTAACTGTCCGAGGTCGCGAAGCTCCATGAAACGAACGCGCGTGCTGATCGCTTCAGTCGTTACCGCCGTGGCCATCGGCGCGGTGGCGACGTACGCACGCAGGGATCCCACGGTGCCCCAGGTCGTGACCGACATCGTCTCGCGCGGCGCCATCGTCAGCCAGGTGTCCGCCAGCGGGACGCTGGAGGCGGTGACCACGGTTCAGGTTGGTACGCAGGTTTCCGGGACCGTGCGTGAACTCTACGCGGACTTCAACTCGCTCGTGCGGAAAGGGCAGGTCCTGGCACGGCTCGAGCCTTCGCTGCTCGAGGCGGAGATCGCGCAGGCCCGTGCCAATCTCGTTCGGGCGGAAGCGGAAGCCGAGCGCCTGCAGGTCGCCGTCGCCGACGCCCGCGCAAAGCTCGAGCGGGCCCGCGAGTTGTCGGATCGAGAGCTGATCCCGGCGGCCGATCTGGATGCCGCCGACGTCGCCGTCCGCTCGGCGGAAGCGCAACTGAGGTCCGCTCAGGCGCAGGTGACGCAGGCTCGCGCGAGCCTCTCGCAGGCCGAAGTCAACCTGCAGAAGACCGTCATTCTGTCGCCGATCGCAGGCATCGTGATCGCCCGGAACGTCGACGTGGGCCAGACGGTGGCCGCGAGCCTTCAGGCGCCGACGCTCTTCCAGATTGCCGCCGATCTGCGTGAGATGCAGGTCAGGGCGAGCGTTGACGAGTCGGACGTCGGCCAGGTGCGCGAAGGGCAGCGCGTCCGTTTCTCGGTCGACGCCTATCCGGGCGTCGAGTTTGCCGGCACGGTGAGACAGGTGCGTCTGACGCCCGTGGTCGAGCAGAACGTCGTGACCTACGCCGCGATCATTTCGGCGGCAAATCCCGATCTGAAGCTGCGGCCCGGGATGACCGCCACCGTGCTGGTCGAGACCGCCCGCCGCGAGAATGTCTTGCGCGTGCCCTCGGCGGCACTGCGGTTCCGCCCGACGTCGGACGTGCTGGCGCGCATCGGGAAAGGGCAGGCGGCGGCCACTGCTGCGACGCAGGTTTCCGCATCCGGTGCGAGCGGCGCCGCCGGCGCATCGACCGGTACGTTGTGGACGTACGACGGCGGGCTGCGGCCCGTGCCGGTGCGGACGGGCGCGAGTGACGGCACGTACACGGAGATCCTCGAGGGCGCAGAGCTGGTCGAGGGCACGTCCGTCGCGATGCAGGTGGTGCAAGAGGGCGCCGCGCGCGCCGCGTCGACGGGAAGCAACCCGCTGCTCGGCTCGACACCGCGGCGCTTCTGAAGCATCGATCCCCTGTGACTCCGCGAGATCCGCGATCCTCCTCCCCGCGGATCGACCGGCCGGCAGCCGCCGCGGGTGGTCTCCTCCCCACCCGCGGCGGTACTGCTTTGCTCGATCCAGCCATCCGTTGCCCGCAGCATCACGATCGCCTTGAAAGCGGCCGGTACCGGACGTCGTCCGAACCCGAGCACGAGGGCCAATATGCTCGCTCCTGGCGCCTTGGCGATCCGGCCGCCGCGCTCCGGCAATCGCTACCGATTTCAACGGAGACAGGCCACCAGTCGCGCTATCTGATGACGCCGCGCTGACGCGCGGTCGGCCTTGACCCCTGGAGCAACTTGACTCATCTTGTTCAAGTTCCAAGGGTCAAGGCGCCTGACAGCGGCGCCACGGCCGGCCCTGGCTGATGGCGAGATTCCTCGAGAAATCGGCATCTGGCGTCCGGCGAGTGTCCCGCGTGTGGCACGGCTGGCCCCGGCTGCGCGACGTCATGGCTTCACATCGCCGTTCCGCTGTTTCCCCGACGCCTTCTGTGTAATTCTGAGAACCATGGCCCCAGATCTCTCCGACCTCGAGCTGAACAAGCCCGGCGGGACGCCGGAGCCGGACCGCTCCCCGAGCCGCGTGCGGCTCGTGCTGGCGATCCTCGCGATCCTCGCGCTGGTCGCCACGTCGTGGTTCCTGCTCTGGCGCCGGCCGACGCCGCAGGATCAGGACGTCCGAGTGCAGACGGAGGACAAAGTCGTCCCTCCCGCAGCCGGTTCCCCGGTCGAGCCTGAAACACCCACCGACCTGCCGCCCCTCGCCGAGACGGATTCGATCGTCCGGCAGCTGGTGGGGCAGGTCTCGTCACATCCGAGGGTCGCGGCCTGGCTGACGACGGATCAGCTCATTCGCAATTTCACGGTGGTCACAGTGAACATCGCGTCGGGGCGTACGCCCTCGAGGCAGCTCGGTCGGGTGCGGCCGACCGGCGACTTCGTGGTTCGCGATACCGGCGGGAAGCTGACCATCGATCCGCGCAGCTATCGGAGGTACGACGAGTACGCCGACGCGATCGCGGGACTCGATCCTGCGGGAACCGCGCGCCTGTACGAGCGTCTGAAGCCCCGCATCGACGACGCCTACCGGGAACTCGGGCTGGGTGAGGGCAGCTTCGATCAGATGCTCGAGCGCGCGTTCATCGAGCTGCTGAACACGCCGGTGGTGGACGAGCCCATCGCGCTGGCCTCGAAGACCGTGAGCTACGAGTACGCCGACCCGCGCCTGCAATCGCTGTCGAGCGCGCAGCGCCAGTTCCTGCGCATGGGGCCGCGGAACGTGCGGATGATTCAAGCCAAGCTCCGGGAGATCGCGCCGCACCTCGGAATGGACCTCCAGCCGTGACCGCCCGTCCGTTCTGCTCCGCAGCGCTCGTCGCGTGTGCGGTTTCCGGAAGTGCCCCTCTGGCGGCCGCGGCAGGTCAGAGCGCCTCCGGCGATACGGGTCGGGTTGCGCCTGCGCCGGCCCCGACGGCCGTCAGGACCGTCCGCCTCGATGCCGTGGTGACCGATCGGAGGGGCAATCCGGTGCTCAACCTGCGCGCCGCCGATTTCGAGGTGGTCGAGAGCGGTGTCGTCCAGCAGATCGAAGCCGCCGAGCTGCGCACCGCGTCTTCGAACCGTCTCGGGGCGCCGACGACGGCGATCGCGTCCGATGCCGACGAGGTGCGTGCCGCGCGGGAACCGGGGACCCGGGTCATCGCGCTGCTGCTCGACGAGTTCCACGTCTCCCGGGGCGAGAGCACGGAACGCGTCCGAGCCGCGCTCCGGCACTTCATGGACGAGCTCGTCCGACCGACCGATCTGCTGGTCGTCCTCAAGCCGCTCGAGTCGGTGACGGCCATCCGTTTCACCCGCGATCACCAGGCCGTCCGTGAAGCGATTGAGACGTTCGAGGGACGCAAGGGGGATTACGAGGCTCGGACGGCGTTCGAGCGGCAGTATCTCGGCTCGGCGCCCGAGGCTGTCCGCGCCGGCCGGGCGCAAATCGTGCTGTCAGGGCTGCGCGCTCTCGTCTCGAAGCTGGGGGATTTGCAGGCGGGCCGCTCCGCGATTGTCGTGGCGAGCGAGGGGGTCGGCCCCGAGGTGCCGGGGCGGGATCGCGATCGGGAGCGGCGCGTGCCGGCCGCCCAGGGCCTGGTGCGCGCAGCGAGCCGTTTCAACGTCGCGGTGTACGTCCTCGATCCCGCGCCGGAGACGGACGACTCCGGCAAGGCGGCCCTTCAGCGCCTCGCCTCCGACACAGGCGGTCGCGTGCTCGCGGAGCCCCGGCCGCTCGAGCGGCTGGCGCGCGACATGGACGCGTACTACGTGCTGACCTACACCTCCTCGCATCCGGCCGACGGCCGTTTCTACGACGTTACTGTGCGGACGAAGCGCGCGGACGCGGCCGTGAGAGCGAGGTCCGGGTACTGGGCGCCGCTGCGCACCGCGCTCGCTCGCACTGTTGCGACTCCTTCCGCGCCTCCGCGCGCGCTGCGGCGCAGCGCCTTCATCGACACGTGGGTCGGCCTGACCGTGGAGGAGACCGGCAGGCAACGCGCCGTATTCACGTGGGAACCGGCACCCCGTGCCGCCCGCTCACCGGCGAACGAGGCCCATGTCGTCGAGATCAAGGCCACGAGCCGCGACGGGGAGCTGCTCTACGAGGGTGCGCTGGTGCAGGCGCGCGGGAATCCGGGTGTCGATACCACGGCGAGCGCCGTATTCGAGGCGCCGACAGGGCGGCTGCAGCTCGACCTGGTGATCCTCCGCAGAGACGGCACCCGGCTGGACACCGCGGCGCAGGACCTGGATCTGCCGGACGGCGCGAAGCAGGATCCCCGGATCCTGCCGCCGCAGGTCATGCGGGCGGCCTCGGCGCGCGAGTTCCGGGCGCTGGCCGCCGACCCCGGCGCCGCGCCGGTCCCCTCGCGCGAGTTCCGCCGCACCGAACGGCTGCTGGTGCGGGTGCCGACGTGGTCGCCCTCGGGCTCCGAGGTCTCGCTCGCAGCCAGACTGGTCAACCGCATGGGCCAGTCGCTCAGGCTCCTGCAGCCGATGACCAACGCCCCGGCGGGCCTTCGCCAGTACGATGTGCCCCTCTCCTGGCTCGCGCCCGGTGAGTACCGCATCGAGCTGACCGCGACCACGCCTAATGCCAGCGTCCGCGAGGCGATTCGGTTTCGGGTCACTGGTTGAGTTCGGGCAGATAGCGGACACTGGCGTCGTGGCGGCGTTCGCCCGGGCGACGGTCCGCGAGGAGGGTTGGATGACAGCAGCGACCGCCGGCCTGGCCGGATATGCCTATGCGGCGATGCGGATTGTCGCGGGTTTTCTGTTCCTCTTTCACGGGTTGCAGAAGATCCTGGGGATGTTCGGGGGGCAGGTGCCCGGCGTCGGGTCGCTGCGCTGGGCCGCGGGCATGATCGAGCTGATTGGCGGAACCATGATCGCCATCGGGCTCTTCACCTCGCCGGTGGCGTTCATCTGCAGCGGCGAAATGGCGGTCGCCTACTTCATGGCGCACCTGCCTCGCGGGTTCTGGCCGATTCAGAATGGCGGGGAGCTGGCGGCGCTCTACGCATTCGTTTTCCTCTACATCGCCGTCCGCGGCGCGGGCCCGCTCAGCGTCGACCGTATCTGGCGCCGCAAGGGCTGAGCCTCTCGGCGGCACCCGCGCTCAGTGGATCGCGGCGACCTCCTCGGACAGCGCCTTCACGACGTCGCCGAGCACCTGCTTCGCGTCGCCGAACGCCATGAGCGTGTGATCCAGGTAGTACAGCTCGTTGTCGATGCCGGCAAAGCCGGGATTCATCGACCGCTTGATCGCGACGACGGCCCGGGCCCGATCGGCATCGATGATCGGCATGCCGTAGATGGGGCTGCTCTTGTCGTGGCGCGCGGCGGGGTTCACGACGTCGTTGGCGCCCACCACGAGACAGACGTCGGTCTGGGCCATCTCCGGATTCATGTCGTCCATCTCGACCAGGGCGTCGTAGGGGATCTCGGCCTCGGCGAGCAGCACGTTCATGTGCCCCGGCATGCGACCGGCGACGGGGTGGATGGCGAACTTCACGTCCACGCCGCGCTTCGTGAGCTGATCGTAGATCTCGCGGATGCGGTGCTGCGCCTGGGCGACGGCCATGCCATAGCCGGGCACGACCACCACCCGGTCGGCCGTCTGGAGCAGCTCGGCGACGTCTTCCGGCGTGGCGCTCTTGACCGTCTTGGCCTCCACCGCGGCCTGCCCGGCCTGGACCTGGCCGAACGCCCCGAACAGCACGTTGGTGAACGACCGGTTCATGGCGCGGCACATGATGACGGAGAGGATGAAGCCGGACGAGCCGTCGAGCGCGCCGGCGGTGATGAGGACCTTGTTCTCGAGCACGAATCCCATCGCGACCGCCGATAGCCCGGCGTAGGAATTGAGCAGCGAGATGACCGTCGGCATGTCGGCGCCGCCGATCGGGATGATGAGCAGGATCCCGAAGAGCAGTGACAGCACGACGATCACCCAGAAAGCAGGCGAGAACGCGGGGTCGAATACCAGATAGATGCCCGCCACAACCGCGATCCCGAGCAGGGAGAGGTTCACCAGATTCTGGTTGGGGTACGTGATGGGCCGCGTGGGGATCACCTCCTGCAGCTTGCCTGCCGCCATTAGGCTGCCGGTGAACGTCAGGAACCCGAGCAGCACCTCCAGCACGATCACGCCCGTCCGGAACTGCGTCAGCTCCCCGTGATCGAGCCAGACCAGGTACTTCGCCGTGCCCACCAGCCCGGCCGCGAGCCCGCCGAAGGCGTGCGACAGTGCGGTCCGCTGCGGCACGGCGGTGAGCGGTACCCACGAGAGCGGGACGCCGATGACGATCCCGATGACGGCCGCCGCCGCAATCCAGGTGTAGTTCATCACCTGGGGGGCGAGCAGCGTGCCGGCCACCGCGGCGAGCATTCCCACGGAACCTGCCAGCACCCCGCGCCGCGCGGTCTTCGGGTGGTTCAGCCACCTGAGGGCCATGACGAAGAGCGCCGCGGCGAGCAGATAGCTGATTTGCGTGATCGCGTTGGCGGTCACGACTTCTTCCCCCGCTCGCGGAACATCCGCAGCATGCGGTCGGTGATGAGGAACCCGCTCACGATGTTGGTCACGGACGCCGCCACGGCCACGGCGCCGAGCCACGTCGCGGTGGTCGACGCCTGTTCGCCGGTCACGAGGATCGCGCCGACGACCGCGATGGCCGAGATCGCGTTGGTCAGCGACATCAGTGGCGTGTGCAGCAGGCGGGAGACGTTCTGAATCACCTGGAAGCCCACGAACGTGGCGAGCATGAAGACGAACAGCATCGACCAGAGGTCGAGTTCAGTCATAGGTTTGTCCTGAGAGAGGTGCGGGTGGGGGTCAGTATAGTCAATGCGAGGTTCAGGGTTCCAGGTTCAGGGTTCCAGGTTCAAGGTTCAGGGTTCACGATGCCGCCATCGCGCTCTCAGACCCGGCACAGGCGCTCGGCCGCCTGCTCGAGCGTCTCGTCCTTCTTCGCGAAGCAGAATCGCAGGACGGGCGGGGCGGGGGCCACGTGCAGGAACGGCGAGGTCGGGATCGACGCCACGCCGTGCGTCCGCGTCAGCCGTACCGCGAACTCGGCGTCCGGCTCGGTCGTAATCGCCGAGTAGTCCATGAGCTGGAAGTAACTTCCGCGGCACCGGAGCGGCCGGAAGCGCGATCCCTCCATCAGCCGCAGGAACAGGTCGCGCTTGGCCTGGAAGAAGGGACCCAGCGTCGAGAGCGTGCCGCTCGACCTCAGGAACTCCGCGATCCCGTACTGCATCGGCGTGTTCGTCGAGAAGGTCACGAACTGGTGGACCTTGCGGAACTCGGTCGTGAGCGGCGCCGGGGCGACCGCGTAGCCCACTTTCCAGCCGGTGGTGTGGAAGGACTTGCCGAACGAGCCCACCACCACGCTGCGCGACGCCAGGCCGTCGTAGCGCGCCAGGCTCTCGTGGCGCAGACCGTCGAAGATGATGTGCTCGTAGACTTCGTCACCGAGGACGACGAGGTCGGTTCCGTCGACGAGCGCGACCAGTTCGGCGATGTCGTCGGGGCCCAGCACCGCGCCGGTCGGGTTGTGCGGGCTGTTCAGCATGATCATCCGGGTGCGCGCCGAGATCGCCCGGGCGACGGCCCGCCAGTCGATGGCGTAATCGGGATACTGCAGCGACAGGACGACCGGGATGCCTCCACTCAGCCGGATGGCCGGCAGGTAGGAGTCGTAGCACGGCTCGAGGACGATCACCTCGTCGCCGGCACGTACGACCGCGGCCACGGCGTCGAAGATTGCCTCCGTTGCGCCGGACGTGACCGTCACTTCGGTCTCCGGATCGTAGTGGCGGCCGTGCGACGCGGCGTACATCGCCGCGATCGCCTCGCGCAGCGGCGCGATGCCGTGCATCGGCGCGTACTGGTTGCGCGCGTCGCGCATGTGCCGCGCGACGGCATCCACGAGGGCGGGGTCGCAGTCGAAATCGGGGAAGCCCTGCGAGAGATTTATGGCGCCGAGATCGGCCGCCAGCCGCGACATGACCGTGAAGATCGTCGTGCCGACCTCGGGGAGCTTGGATTCCAGACGCATCAGCCGATCGCCTCGAATACGCCGCTCTCCCGGTTCTTGCGGACGCGATCCCAGGGGAAGTGCTGGCCGTTCATGGCCACGTACACGCCCGGCGGCAGCACCTGCGCGAACGACAACGCGCTGCCCAGGTTGAACAGCCCGTCCGAGCTGCCGAACGCGTAGGGGACCATCGCGCCCGTCAGCACGATCGTGCGATCCCGCAGGCCCGCTGCAGCCAGGGACCGCGCGGTCTCCACCATCGTGTCGGTGCCGTGCGTGACCACGATCGCACGCTCGGCCGACGATCGGCAGCGGGTGACGATCCTCTCCCGGTGGTGGTCGGTCATCTCGAGGCTGTCCATCATCATCGCCGTCTCGACCCGGACGTCGAGGCGGCAACGGCCGAGGCGCAGCATCTCGGGCACGTGCGTGTCGCGGAAGAAGAGGCGGCCGCTCAGCTCGTCGTATTCCTTGTCGAACGTGCCGCCGGTGACCAGGATCAGGATGCTCGCCAAGGTGATCGGCCGTCGAGGCGCCAGGTGCTTCTGCGGGCACAGAACTGCAACCGCCCCGACTATTCTGTCCGAGGACGTCCGTGCATTCCAGTGCAGGCCCCGCTGCCGCCCGCTCGATCCTCAGCAGGCAAACCCTGCTGTCGCAGGGACTTCCCGCCGGCGGTCCGCCCGTGCCGACTGCTGCGGCACCGTCGTTGCCTCTTTCCCTGGCACCTCGGGAGGGCAGTGAACATGTTTGCAGCCGCAGCAGTGCTGATTGGCGTCATCGGGATCTTCTACGTGCGTCGTCGCAGCGCGCGCAAGAAGCAGACCGCGTAACGCCACAGAAGCACACGAAACACCGCCACGGACGAACACGGACCGCGACGGACCGCCAGGGACGGCCACGGAAGAACACGGACGAACACGGAAGCGACGGCCACGGAACAATTCTGTGTCCCTGTTCGTCCGTGTTCGTCCGTGTTCTTCCGTGGCCGTCAGCGGGCCATGCCGCTCGCGCGGAAGAGCTTGTCCGACGACGAGAGCACGATCCGGCGGAGCCGGTCGGGGTAGTCTTCCGGCAGGCCCGCCAGAAAGGCCTTCACCATCCCGGCGACCCGGGTGGAGCTGTGGCCGCCCAGCGTGGCGTCGGTCCACCGCTTCGGGAAGAAGATGTCGCCCGTCCGCTGGATCTCGCGCAGCATCTCCAGGCTCGCCGGCACGTAGCGCGCCGACGCCTCGGCGCGGAGCGGGTGGTGCAGGTACGACAGCGCTTCGAGCACCCACGGCTCGTGACGCCGGTTCGTCACGTCCGTCAGGCTCTCGAAGAATGCGTCGCGAACACGTTGGTCCGGTGAGAGCGCAGGCCGGACGAACTCGAAGCGCGCCCGGCGGTCCGGGTTCCCGGTTCTCGCCTGCTGGCCGTCGAGGATGTCCTTCCATGCCGGCACGTCCCTCACGGCCAGTTCCAGCGCGAGCGTGATGTAGTCCGGCTCAGCAAGCGTGAGCCCCGGCACTTCCTCGGTCCCGCGCCAGATCCGTTCCAGCCACGCCAGCACGGCCGGCGCGTGTGCCACGTCGCGCAGCGTCGAGAACCAGGCCGACTTGCGGCTGCTGGCGGTCGCGGCGTCGAGCCCCTCGCGCAGGACGCGCTCGAGGACGGGCGCCACGGCTGCGCGCTCGGAGGCGGTCAGGAACCGCCAGAACGCCTCTTCGGCCCAGCCCAGGATGCGCTGGACCTTCTGCTCGTCGGTTTCCCGCGGCAGCGCACGGATCGCGAGGGCTACCACCTCGGACGGCGTGACCCGGCCATCCAGCATCTGCTCCCAGAGCGTGAGCCAGGCCGCCCCGCGCGTGAGCGGGTCCTCGATATCGGGCAGATGCGCCGACAGGTACGCGATCGTCCTCTGATCCAGCTCGAATCCGCCGTAGCCGAAACCATCGCCCGACGGCAGCACGAAATGTGGCTCGGGCAGCCCGATGGCTGCGTCCACCTCGACGCGCTCGCGATCGAGGTGAACGGGGAACTCGCGAATCCCCTGTGACGTCCCGATAGCGACGCGCAGCCGCTGGTTCCAGACGAGCCCCCGCCGCGCCGCTGGATCCCGCTGGGCGAACGCGAGTGCGGCGATCCGTCCGTCCTCCACGCGCAGCTCTGTGGTGACGATCGGGCGGCCGGCCTCTTCGACCCACGCCCGACTCCACTCGAACAGATTCTCGGACGTCCGTTGATCCAGCAGGGCGATCAGGTCGAGCCAGGTCGCGTTGGCGAACGCGTGCCGTCGCAGATACTGCTGCAGACCCTGCTGGAACGCCGTCTCGCCCAGCATCAGCTCGAGCTGGCGCATGACGATTGGCGCCTTCTTGTAGATGATGGCGCCGTACAGCGTGCCGGCTTCGTTCAGGTTGTCGAGCGGCTGGCGGATTGCGTTGGTGCCGGGCGTTCGATCGATGTCGTACGCATCGGGGAAGTGGTCGTACAGGAAGCGGAGCTCGTGGTCGATCTCCGGAAACGCGGGATTCACGATCTTCGCCGCCATGAAGTTCGCGAACACCTCCTTCATCCACACGTCGTCGAACCAGCGCATGGTGACGAGGTCGCCGAACCACATGTGAGCGGTCTCGTGCGCAATCAGGTGCGCGCGATTGAGCTGCTGGTGCTGGGTGGCCGAGGGGTCGAGGAACAGGGCGGCCGCGTTGTAGTAGATCGCGCCGGCGTGCTCCATTCCGCCGAACTGGAACGAGGGGAGGAGGAGGAAGTCGAACTTGCCCCAGGGGTAAGGGAGGCCGGTGTAGCGCTCGAGCCACTCGAGCGCTGCGGCGTGCAGGTCGAAGATCGCCTCGCGGTTCCTGGCCACCTTTTCCGCGTCGGTCTCGCGGTGCAGCAGTCTGAAGGTCCGTCCGTTCCTTTCCGCGCGCTCCATGCTGAACCGGCCGGCGCCGAACGCGAAGAGGTATGTCGGCAGCGGGGGTGTCTCGGCAAACCTCAGACGCCGGCGGCCGCCTGCGGTAGAGCGCGACACTTCCGCGCCGTTCGACACGGCTTCCCACGCCTCCGGCATGTCGAGCGCGAGCGTCCAGCGGGCCTTGAGGTCCGGCTGGTCGAAGCAGGGGATCGCGAGGTGCGCCCGTGCCGGGACGAACAGGGTATAGAGAAACTCGGGATTGCGATTGAGCGCCGCGTCCCCGGCGAGGAACTCGATGGCGATCTCGTTTGCCCCCTCCCGCAGCGCCGAGGAGGGTACGACGAGGTGGTCCCGCGCCACGAGCAGCTCGGTGGGCGTGCCGGCCACGGCAGCGCCCTTCACGGACCCGGCGCCGCCGAAGTCGAGCGCCAGCGGACGCGAGGCATCGCGGAGCGTGAAACGAATGGACAAGCGGCCGGTCAGCCGTTCGGACGGCGAAGCCGGGACGGTGAGATCGAGATCGTAGCGCAGGTCCCGGATACGCCGCGCGCGATCCTCGGCGAGCGCCCGAGAAATGCCCGGCCCTGGAGGTTCGTCCGCCGGGGCAGGCGGGGACTGGATCGCTGCGGTCATGACGAGGCTGAGCAGAACTCCATTCATCTCGAGCACCACACGAATCATATCGGATGGTCCGGCGGTCCAGCCCGGGGTCATGACGCCCGGTCTTCAGGGCGAGATCGCTGGCTGTCGTCGGCTGCGCCGTGCCCTCACGCCGCCGGGTGAGGTTCGGGCTCACGCGATTCTGCGGAAGCGGATCCACGCGAGGACGGCGACGATGATCAGGTAACAGACGGTGATTACCGACAGCGCCATGAACGCGGCGTAGCGCTCACGTCCGAGCAGGTCGAAGAGGCTCAGGCCAATCGTCGCCACTGCGGCGGCCGAGAGCAGGCGGAGCCAGGCCGGCATCACGTCGTGGTAGTTGGCGAGCATCACGATCGCGGGCGTCGAGAGGAGGAAGACGTAGTCCCATCCCTGTGGCGACAACAGTGGCAGCAGGGTCAGGAGCAGGGCCGCCTCGAGGCTCTCGGGCGTGTTCACCCGTCGACGCCTCGCGAACACGGCGCCCGCCAAAGCGAGCAGCACCAGTCCCCCGAGGGCGGCGAGCCCTCCAGCGAGCGGACCGGGCCCGAGCCACTTCGCGAACATCGCGGCGAGTGACACGTTGTCCTGGTTCAGGAGGTTGGGGGCGGTCGACGTGGTGACGGTCTCCCACCAGGCGGCGTGCAGATCGAGCATCCCACCAGGGCCGTACACGGGCAGCGGGAGCGCCATGGCGAGCGCCGCTCCAGCCCCTGCGGCAAGGACGGCCCGCCAGCGACGCTGTGCGGCGATCCAGGGGATGAACAGCCCGGCGTAGGGTTTGACGATGACGGCGGCTGCGAGCAGCGCGCCCGCGGCAGCATCGCGGCCGCGATGCAGACACAGTGTCGCTGCGGCAATCATCGTCCCGAGCAGCAGGTTGGCCTGCCCGAGCACGAGCTCGTGGCCGAAGAACTTGCTCATGGCGACGACAACGATCACCGCCAGCAGCCAGCCGGGCAGCCGCCGTTCCGGGAGGAGCTGGAGGCTGAGCAGAACGAGCAGGTGGAGCAGGACGAGGCTCGCGAGAAACCAGGCCAGCTTGGCCTGGTGAAGGGGGATTGCCCCGAGCGGTCTGGCCAGGACGGCAAAGGCCGGGAGGTACTTGAACTGGTAGTGTTCGTCGTCGGTGCGGTAGAGCGGCTCGCCGGCGGCTGCGCGCTGCGCCGCGAGGTGGTACACCTCGAAGTCGCGCATCCCGCGTGTGAACCGCGGCGCCGTGAGGGAGCCAAGCACGAGCAGCCCGACCAGCGCGATCGCCGCCGCCCGCCCGCCCCTGCCGTCCGTCACGGCAGAGACTGTGCCACAAGTGGGGTCAGGTCTTGCGTTGCCGTACGGCAGGGGGGTACGGCAGGGGGTCAGGTCTTGCACTGACGTACTAA